>NZ_FMCH01000101.1 GCF_900091855.1 Streptomyces sp. DvalAA-14 | reverse complement strand
GCCGCGGCCGGTCGCGCAGTTCCCCGGCCCCTGCCGGGCACCGCCCGCGGCGGTCGCGGCGTACAGCACCGCCGGCAGAGGGAGGGAGGCGGGGGACGGTGCGGTCGGGTACGACGGAGCGGCGGGGGGCGGTGGGGGGAGGCTCATGCCTTGGTCAGTCCCTTTCCGCGGCCGCCCAGGGCCAGATAGACGTCCTCCAGGCTGGGCACCGCCAAGGTGAAGTCGTCGAGGGCGGCGAAGGCGGGGCCGCCGGTGACCTCGGCCACGGCGGCGCGGGCGCGGTCCTGCGGGAGGCGGAGGGTCCAGCGGCGCCCGGAGACCTCGGCGAGCGGCCGCAGCGCGGCGATCGCGGCCAGGCCGACCGGCGCGTCGTAGCGCCACACCAGGTCGAGCCGCACCTCGTCGGCGACCAGGGCCCGCAGTCCGGCCGGGGTGTCGGAGGCGATGACGCGCCCCCGGTCCAGCACCGCCACCCGGTCCAGCACGGTTTCCGCCTCGATGACGTTGTGGGTGACCAGCAGCACCGTGGTGCCGAACTCGTTGCGGCGCCGGTCGACCGCCGCCCACACCGCGCGGCGGGCCAGCGGGTCCATGCCGGTGGTGGGCTCGTCCAGCACCAGCACCGGCCGCTCGCCGACCAGGGTGGCGGCGAAGCAGGCCAGGCGGCGCTGGCCGCCGGAGAGCTTCTTCAGCGGGCGGCCGGCCAGCGGCCCGAGGTCGAGTTCGTCGAGGACGGCGTCGCGGGCGGCCCGGGCCGCGGCCGCGTCCATGCCGCGCAGCCGCCCGGTGGTCTCGGCGGCCAGCGCCACCGTCAACTCGTCGAAGGCGGTGGATTCCTGCCCGAGGTAGCCGACCAGCCGGGAGGCGCGGTCGGGGTGGCGGACGAGATCGTGGCCGAGGAGTTCGATGGAGCCGGCGTCGGGGCGCAGCAGCCCGGTGAGCTGGCGGACCAGGGTGGTCTTGCCGGCGCCGTTGGGGCCGAGGATGCCGAACAGTTCACCGCGTTCGACGTCGAGGTCGATGCCGTCGTTGGCGCGCACCGGCGGCGGGGCGGGTTCGGCGCCGCGGCCGCGCCGGGGAGTGCGGCGGGCGCCGGAACCGGCCGGGTACGTCCTGATCAGACCGCGTACGGTGCACACCGCATCGCGGGCTGTGGCGACCACTGGTGGCGCCGTCTCCTCCGTGCCCGTACTCACGAGGACCGAGCGTACGCGCAAAGCCCCCGGCACGGCTGCTCGGGGCCGGTTCGGAGCGGCGCCGGACCGGCTCAGGCCCGGTCCGAGCCGGGTCGGCGCCAGGTCAGGGCAGCCCGCAAGGGACCGTCAGCCGCCGTCGGCGGCGGCCTCCGCCGGCGCGCGCCCTTCGACCTCGCGCCAGAAGCCGGCCCGGATCGCGTACCGGTCGTGCTCGTCGATCTGGTCGTCCTTGTGGGCGAGCAGGCCGAAGCGGGCGGCGTAGCGGAGCAGCTCGCCGTCGATGCGGTGCGGGACCCGCGGGTAGTGCGAGGACAGGTGCAGCAGCTGGCCGGAGTCGTTGACCCGGGCGATCCAGCGGCGGGCGAAGACCTGGCCGACCTCGTAGGGGTCGCCGCTGACCGCGGTGATGTCGGCCTCGCGGTCGGCCCAGCGCTGCTCGGCGCTGGTGACCTGGGCGAGGGTGGGCAGTCCGCTGGTGTCGGGCAGGTCGGGGCCGGGGCCGCGGTCGGTCCAGCCCTTGTCGGAGGACCAGCGCAGGGTGGCGCTGGGCGCGGGCTGCGGGGCCGGCCCGGCGGCGTGCGTGGTGCGGCCGAGTCCGGCCAGGTCCTTGGGGGTGGGGACGCCGCCTTTGCCGGGCACCGCGGACGGGGAGGTGTCGGGCTCCGGCGCGCTGCCGTTCTTCGCCGGCCGGCCGACCTGTCCGACCTGGACGACCTGGCCGGAATGCCCCGGGTGGCCCGAGTGGTCCGCGTGGACGGTGTGCGCCGGGTGCCCGTTCTCCGGGGACGACTCGCCCGACTCGGGCAGCGGCGCGGACAGGATCGCGGCGATCTCGGGGCGGATCTCCGGCCGGGGCCCCGGCGGCGGGCAGGCGCCGGTGACGTCGCGGGCCCTGATCGCGGCGGTGATCCACTCCCGGTCCAGCACCCGCCGCTCGTCGGCCTCGGCCACCAGGTCCTCGGACTGGTTGTAGTCGCCGTCGGCGGCCTGGACGGCCCACAGGTGGACGGCGACGCCGTGCTCCTTCGCGGACATCATGCCGGGCAGCAGATCGCCGTCGCCGGTCACCAGCACGATGTCGGAGCAGGCGCGGTTGCGGGCCAGTTCGGACAGCTCGGCGTGCATGGCCGCGTCGACGCCCTTCTGCGCCCACCGGCCGTCCGTCCGGGTGAGCGCGCCGAGCCGTACCGTCACTCGGGGCATCACCCGCAGCCTGCGGTGCTCCGGTTGCGGAACGCGGTCGGGTGCTCCGTCGAACCAGTAGATCCGCAGCAGCGGTTGCCCGGTCTCCTCTTCGGCGCGTTTACGCAGGCCGGCCACCACGCCGGCATGATCCACCAGGATCCGGGAACGCGACGGTTCACCGGCCAGCAGGCTCGCCGCTGCGCCCAGCAGATATCCGGCGTCCACCAGGACGACGCAGCGGTCCATGTTGCACCTCTTCCGGTCGCCCCCCGGCGCTGTTCTACCCAGGGTTCTCCCCGCGATGTCCCACGAGTCTGCCCGAATGCTCGGGCGTTATGACCTCGAACCCGATCTTCGGCGTGGCGGTGGTCACTTTTTCGGTGGCGATCTTCGGGGCCGGCTCGGTGAATTGCCCGAAATGCGTGGTTTGTCGTCCCATGTGAGTCTGATGACGGCCATCGGCCCCGAGTTCGGCCGGTCGGCCTCAACACCCCCCACCCAGGAAGGCACGACCGTGGCGAAGAACAAGAACCAGAGCCGTCAGCGCGATCAGTCCGACCAGCGCCCGGGTCAGCGCGCCGGGCAGGGCACGGAGTCGCAGGACAACACGCGCGCCTCGACCACCGAGGAGCACGCCATGCCCGCCTCCACGCAGGCCCCGCGCAAGCAGAAGCAGCGGTTCGGCCACAACTGACCGGTCCCGCGCGGCACCGGTCACAGCCCCGACACCGATCAGCGGGCTGATCACCGACGCGGGGGTGCCCCTCGCGGGCGCCCCCGCGTTCGTGCCCGCCAACGCCCCTCGGTCCCCGAGCACTTCACGGGCCCCATCTCTTACCCCGCCTTTAGGCCGCACCTACCCCCTGTCGTGGCACACTCTGGCCCATGGAGGAGATACGACCACGGCTGAGGGCGCTACGCGCTGCCCTGTTCGCCGCACTGTGCGTCACCCTCTCCTCGACCTCCCACGTACTGATGGCCCACGCCCCGCTGCCGACGGCCGCGGTCGCCGCGGCGTTCACCGCGGTGTTCGCGCTGGCGTACCTGCTCGGCGGCCGGGAGCGCGGCTTTTGGGGCATCGCCGGGCTCATGGTGCCGGTGGAGCTGGCGGTGGACACCTTGTTCACCTCCGGCCAGCAGGCCTGTTACGGCCCCTCCGGCGGCCCGGTGACCGGCTCCTGGCGGACGCTGCACGAGGCGGTGGTCTGCCGCGGCGGCCAGTTCGGCGGCCGGCTGGCCGGCGTCCCGGGCGGCCACGCCGCCCAGCAGATGCCCTCCACCGTGCTGCCGTGGCTGCTGCTGGCCCTGCATGTCTCGGTCGGCCTGCTCGCCTCCTGGTGGCTGCGGCGCGGTGAGGCCGCCCTGCACCGGGTGGTCCGCTCGACGGCGACCGCCGCCTTCCGGCCGCTGCTGTTCGCCGTCACCGCCGCCCGCGGCGGATTCGCCGCGCCGGCCCGCCGGGTCGACCCGGCCGCCGCCCGTACCGCCGCCGGCGCCCCGCCCGCCCGGCCGCTGCTGCACACCGTCGTACGCCGTGGTCCGCCCGTCCTGGTCCCCGTCTAGACCGTCCGCAGGCCGCCCCCGAGCGCCCCGCCGACCGTCCTGACCACACGGACCGCACCGACAGCACCACGACCGGCATCACCCACGGACGCGTACACCCACGGAGAACTCCAGTCATGAGCAGCAGGAACAGCAAGGCCAGCAAAGAAGCCGCCCGCGAGCGGCTGCGCGCGCAGCGTGAGAAGGAAGCCAAGCGGGCCAAGGTCCGCCGCCAGTTGCTGGTCGGCGGTGGCGTGGTGGCGCTGCTGGCGATAGCCGGCGGTGTGGCCGTCGCCGTCAACCAGATGAACAAGCCGGACTACTGGGCGAACGCGGCGAAGCAGAAGCTGGTGCAGCCCGCCAACACCTCGGGCACCGACGGCACCACGATCATCATCGGCGACAAGAACAACAAGAACACGGTCCACGAGTTCGAGGACCTGCGCTGCCCGATCTGCGCGGCCTACGAGCAGGCGGCGGGCACCGACGTGCTCAAGGGCGCCACGGACGGCAGTTACAAGATCCAGTACACCTTCGGCACCTTCCTGGACCCCGCCAACGGCGGCTCCGGCTCCAAGAAGGCACTGAGCGCGCTGGGAGCGGCGCTGAACGTGTCCACCGACGCGTTCAACCAGTACCACACCCTGCTCTACAGCAAGGCCGTGCACCCGGACGAGAAGAAGGACACCTTCAACAGCGACAGCTTCCTGATCGCGCAGGCGCAGAAGGTCCCGGCGCTGAAGAACAACACCAAGTTCGACGACGCGGTGAAGAAGGGCACCTTCGACAAGTGGGCGCTGACGATGAGCAAGTCGTTCGACAGCAGTGGCGTCAACTCCACGCCCACCGTCAAGGTCAACAACAAGGACGTGCAGGTGGCCGGCCTGTCCTCGGCCGCGGTGACGGCGGCGATCAAGGCCGACCTCACCTGACGGCGGCGCGCTTCCTCCGGGACCGGCCCTACAGGTCCCGGAGGAAGTCCAGCGCGACCGACCACGTCCGCGTCGCCGCTTGCGCGTCGTAGTCGGGCAGTTCCGGGTCGGTGTACAGATGGCCGGCGCCGCGGTAACGGTGGATCTCCACGTCCGCGCCGGCCTTGCGCATCCGCAGGTACCACGCGTTCAGCCAGTCGTCGGTCTCGAAGGGGTCCGGATCGGCGACGTGCAGCTGGACGGGGATGTCGGTGGCCGCGTCGTCGGTCATGTCCGAGGTACCGTGCAGGAGCAGCAGGCCACGGGCCTGATCGTCGCCGAGGGCGAGATTCTGGGCGACGGAGCCGCCGAGCGAGAAGCCCGCGTAGACAACACCCTGTTCCGCGAACGGGGCCGCGGCGACGACGGCGCGGCGCAGCAGTTCGTCGCGGCCGATCTCGTCGCGGACCGCCATGCCCTCTTCGACCGTGCGCGCGGTCCGGCCCTCGTAGAGGTCCGGTACGACCACCTCGTGCCCGGCGGCCCGCAGCCGGTCGGCGGCGGCGTACACCGCAGGTCGCAGACCGTAGGCGCTGTGGAACAGGACAATCGTCACAGGGCTTCCTCACATCGGGTCGGGTATCCGGTCCATGGTGCCCTACCGTCACGGCACTCAGTGCCGAGCAAGGATCGAGGTGGACATGGAGAGCGCGCTACGACCGGTCATGGTGATAGGTGCGGCGGTCCTGGTGACCCTGCTCGTCGGCTGGGCCGTGGACAGATCCCTGCGATCCGTGGACGCCCGCCACCCCGAGACCCCGCTGTGGGGCCTGCTGCGGCGCTGCCGGCTGCCGGTGCAGGTGGTCCTGTGCAGCGCGCTGCTGCGGGGCGCCTATCGGGCCGCGCGGGTCGGCGTGGAGCACACGCCCCAGGTCGGACAGGCGCTCACCTTGGTCCTGATCGCCTCCACCGCCTGGCTGGTGGTGCGGATCGCGGCCGCGATCACCGACTCCGTCTACGCCCAGTACGCGGTCACCTCGCGCAACGTGCCCAAGATCCGCCGGCTGCGCACCCAGCTGACCTTGATCCAGCGGGTGTTCATCGCCGTGGTCATGGTGATCGCCATCGCCTCGATGCTGTTCACCTTCCCGGAGATGCGGACCGTCGGGGCGTCGATGCTGGCCTCCGCGGGCCTGATCGGCATCGTGGCCGGTGTGGCCGCCCAGTCCACGCTGAGCAATCTGTTCGCCGGCCTGCAGATCGCCTTCGGCGACATGGTGCGGATCGGCGACACGGTGGTGGTGGACGAGGAATGGGGCGTGGTCGAGGAGATCACCTTGACTTACCTGAGCGTGCGCACCTGGGACGAGCGCCGGCTCACCATGCCGGTGTCGTACTTCACCAGCAAGCCGTTCGAGAACTGGTCCCGGGGCGATCCGCGGATGACCGGCACCGTCTTCTTCCACCTCGACCACTCCACGCCGGTGGACGCGATGCGCAAGCGGACGCTGGAGATCCTGGAGCAGGCCTCGGAGTGGGACCGCAGGGCGTGGGGCGTGGTGGTGATCGACACCACACCGACCACCATCCAGATACGGGTGCTGGTCACCGCCAAGGACGCCGACGACATCTTCAACCTGCGCTGCATCGTGCGCGAGCAGCTGATCGACTGGCTGCGCTGCGAGCACCCCTACGCGCTGCCGCGGATCAGCACCGCCGCCGCGCCGGGACGCCCGCAGGGCGGCCAGGAGCGGGAGATGGCGCCGATGCCGGACTCCAAGGACCTCGGCCCGGGGCCGGGAGCGCGCTGACCGCCGGCGCCCGCGAGCCGGGGCCCGCAAGCCAGCGCCCGCAAGCTCGGCGCCCCCGGGTCCGGCATCCGGGTCCGGCCGCCTCACAGCCCCCGCATCGAGCGCAGATCCAGGTGGCGCAGCACCCGGTCCACCACCTCCGGGTCGATACCCGGCTCGCTGCGCGCGGCCAGCACCTCGTGCCGGGCGGCGGACAGCATGTCCTCCTGGAAGTGGCGCAGCGCCTTGATCCGGGCGAGCCGGCGGGCGTGGCTGTCGCGGCGCTCGTACTCCACGATGTCGGGTGAGATCCGGGTGCCCACCTCGAAGGCGCGGCGGTGCAGTATCTCCGAGAGCTCCTCGTCCAGCGTCTCGTTGCGCTCGATCTCCTTCAGCCGGACCCGGGCCGCGGTCATCGCCCGTACCGCCAGGGCGCGTTCCAGGTCGTGCTCGGCCTCGATGTCGCTGCCCACCTCCAGCCGCTTGACCAGCCAGGGCAGCGTGAGCCCCTGCACCACCAGGGTGGCCAGCGCCACCGCGAAGGCGATGAACAGCAGTTCCTGGCGGGCCGGGAACGGCAGGTGGTGGTGGGTGGTGAGCGGGAGGGCGAGCGCCAGCGCCACCGACACCACCCCGCGCATCCCGGACCACCACATGATGACGGTCTCCTGCCAGGTCATCGGGATGTCCTCGTAGACGTCCCGCAGCTTGTGCAGCCGGCGGGCGATCAGCGAGGCCGGCATCAGATAGAGCAGCCGCAGGAAGACCACGACCGCGACCACCAGGCCCGCGTGCCGCAGTATCGCCTCCCAGTGCCCGTCCGGGACGGCGAAGACGTTGTGCAGTTCGAGGCCGATCAGGCCGAAGGCGATTCCGGTGACGAGGGTGTCCACGATCTCCCAGAAGGTGTTGCCCACCAGCCGGGCCTGCACGTCGTCCGCCTCGAAGGCGTGCTCGGCGAGGAAGAGGGCGGTGGTGAGCACCGCGAGCACGCCGGAGCCGTGCAGTTCCTGGGTGAGCACGTAGGCGGCGTAGGGCACCAGCAGGGACAGGCCGATCTGCAAGGTGGGCTCGCCGACCACCGTCATCAGTTTGTTGGTGCCCCAGCCCAGCACCAGGCCGATGACGACCGCGACCACCGCGTTCAGCAGCAGTTCCAGGACCGCGTGCGACACCGAGAACTCACCGGAGACCGCCGCCGCGACGGCCACGTTGTAGAGCACGATGGCCGTGACGTCGTTGAACAGCCCCTCGCCCTCCAGGATGGAGATCATCCGGCGCGGCAGCCCGAGGGCGCCGGCCACCGCGGTCGCGGCCACCGGGTCGGGCGGCGCGACGATCGCGCCCAGGGCGAAGGCGCCGGCCAGCGAGATGCCGGGGACGATCGCGTTCGCGACGGCCGCCACGACTCCGGTGGTGACGAACACCAGGCCCACCGCGAGCAGGAAGATGGCCCGCTTGTTGATCGCGAACTGCCGCCAACTGGTGCGCTGCACGGCCGCGTAGAGCAGCGGGGGCAGCAGCAGCGGCAGGATCAGGGACGGCTCGATGTGCACGTTCGGGACCTGCGGGATCAGCGCCAGCACCACGCCGAGCAGCGTCATCAGGACCGGCGCCGGCAGCATCAGCCGTTCGCCCAGCGGCACCATGACGATGGCCGCGAGCGCGATCACGAAGAAGAGGGCGAGCTGATCCACGGCGTCAGGGTGCCATGTGCACGACGGTCCGTCCGGCGCCAATCGCCGGACGGGCGGCTATTTCGTGGCGCCGGCCGAGGTCGTGGCACGCGGCGGGCCGACCGGCCCGGACGCCTGGCCGAACTCCCGCCGCATCGCCCGGTGGGCGATCCCCGCGTCCGTGAACTCCGGCCCGTAGGCCGTGTAGCCGAGCCGTTCGTAGAACGGGACGGCGTGCGTCTGCGCCTCCAGGTAGACCCCGCGCAGGCCGAGCCGCTGTGCCTCGTCCTCCAGGGCGCGCACCAGCCGGGCGCCGACCCCGCCGCGCCGTGCGGCCTTGCGCACCGCGAGCCGGCCGAGCACCGCGATCCGCGGGTCGCCGCCGTTCTTCCCGGCCGCGTCCTCGCCCACAAGCAGCCGGCCGGTGCCCGCGCCCTCGGCCAGCACGTGCACGGCCCGGCCGTCCTTGCCGTCCCACTCCAGGTCGGCGGGCACGTCCTGCTCCACGACGAAGACCTCGTGCCGGATGGCGTGCACGGCGGCCATCGCGGCCGGGTCGTCGGCGGGCACCACCCGGACCTCGGGGCCGCCGGTCGCGGGCGCGCTCACTCGCTGTCCGCCCGCACGGTGTCCAGCGCCTGCTGGAGGTCGGCCGGGTAGCCGCTCTCGAACTCGACCCACTCGCCGTCGGCCGGATGCTCGAAGCCCAGCCGCACCGCGTGCAGCCACTGCCGGGTCAGGCCCAGCCGCTTGGCCATGGTGGGGTCGGCGCCGTAGGTGAGGTCGCCCACACACGGGTGGCGGTGGGCGGACATGTGCACCCGGATCTGGTGGGTGCGGCCGGTCTCCAGCTTGATGTCGAGCAGGCTGGCCGAGCGGAACGCCTCGATCAGGTCGTAGTGCGTCACCGACGGCTTGCCGTCGGCGGTGACCGCCCATTTGTAGTCGTGCTGCGGGTGGCGGCCGACCGGGGCGTCGATGGTGCCGCTCATCGGGTCGGGGTGGCCCTGGACCAGGGCGTGGTAGCGCTTGTCCACCACCCGGTCGCGGAACTGGGCCTTGAGCAGGGTGTAGGCCCGCTCGGACTTGGCGACGACCATCAGCCCGGAGGTGCCGACGTCGAGCCGGTGCACGATGCCCTGGCGCTCGGCGGCGCCCGAGGTGGAGATCCGGTAGCCGGCCGCGGCCAGCCCGCCGATCACGGTCGTCCCGGTCCAGCCGGGGCTGGGGTGGGCGGCGACGCCGACCGGCTTGACGACGACCAGCACGTCCTCGTCGTCGTGGATGATCTCCATGCCCTCGACGGGCTCGGCGACGATCCGCACCGGTTCGGCCGGGGCGGGCATCTCCACTTCCAGCCACGCCCCGCCCCGGACCCGCTCCGACTTGCCCGCGGCGGAGCCGTCGATGGAGACCTTGCCCGCGGCGGCCAGCTCGGCGGCCTTGGTCCGGGAGAAACCGAACATACGGGCGATGGCGGCGTCGACGCGCTCGCCTTCGAGGCCATCGGGCACGGGCAGGGAACGGACTTCGGGAACGGTGCTCACCTGATCGAGTATGGGCCCTCAGTCCTGGTGCTTGGTGCCGTCCGGATCCACACCGCGGAAGGAGAGCAGCACGATCAGCACGCCACCGCAGCAGATCGCCGAGTCGGCGAGGTTGAACACCGCGAAGTGCTCGGGCTCGATGAAGTCCACCACGCGGCCCTGGAAGCTGCCGGGCGCGCGGAAGACCCGGTCGGTGAGGTTGCCGAAGGCGCCGCCGAGCAGCAGGCCGAGAGCCACCGCCCAGGGCAGGCTGTACAGCCGCCGGGACAGCCGGACGATCACCGCGATCACACCGACCGCGATCACCGTGAAGACGATGGTCATGCCCTGGCCGAGACCGAAGGCCGCCCCGGCGTTCCGGACCGCGTCGAACCGCAGGTAGTGGCCGAAGACATTGATCGGGTCGTGGTGCTCCAGGCTGTGCACGACCCACAGCTTGGTGAGCAGGTCGAGCAGGTACGCCAGCACCGCGACGCCGATCAGGACGGCGATCCGCCGGCGGTGGGTCCCGGCCGCCGCGGCGGCCGTCCCGGTCCCGGCCGGCTCCGCCGCCTCGTCGGGCGTTTCCGGTGTGGTGATGCTGCGCTCCGCTTCCGTCACGTGAGTTCCTCAGCCCTTGTGCTCCGTGCCCGCCAGGCCGAATCCTGACTGCTGACGAGGGTACGGCACAGGCGTACGAGGAGTCAGCGCCGCTCCTGGCGCTGCTTGTCGTCCAGGCACAAGGTGGCGCGCGGGAAGGCCTGCATCCTGGCCTTGCCGATGGGGTTGCCGCACACCTCGCACAGGCCGTAGGTGCCCTCGTCCAGGCGCTGCAGCGCGTGGTCGGCCTGGGTCAGGGTCTCGCGGGTGTTGGCGGCCAGCGCAAGCTCGTACTCGCGGGTGATGTTCTTGCTGCCGGTGTCGGCCTCGTCGCCGGTGCTGTCGCCGGAATCACGCATCAGACCCGCGACGGCCGCCTCGGACGAGATCAGCTCGGCCTTGAGCCGCTCGACCTCGGAGAACAGCTCGGCGCGCGCCTCCTCGACCTCTTCGGTCGTCCACGGCTCCTCGCCGGGGAGTACCGCCAACACGTCCGGTTGCGCCGCGATAGGGGCGGCGGGGACCGGGGACCCCGATGTCGCGGCCGGCTGGGCCACGGTCTTCTTAGCTGCCACCGTGCGGGCTCCTGTCTTCTTCGCGGCTGCGGCCTCGTTGGCCGGCGCCGTCCTGACCGGGTGCTGGGGTGCGGCCCTGTGGGGCGCACCCGGCGCCGCCGTCGTCGCCGGTGCCTTTCGCGCCGCGCCCCTCACCGTGTTCTGTGCGGCCATGGCGGCTACCCCTTCACATCGGTGATGTTGTTCGCGAAGCGTGCCGGAAACGGTAAATCGACTACGCACCCGCGGCAAGCAGGGGAGCTGCCTGACCGACCCGGCCGCCCGCGGGCGGAAAGGTCTCCATGCGTTGTGCCCAGCTCACCGTGAGGTATTCCGGCACACCGCCCGGACCATGCCGGAAAGCCGCCATTCGGGTCCAAGCCGCACCGGATGGCGTCTTCGGCCGCCGGTCCGGGGCCGGCGGCCCGCCGTCCGGTGCGGCTGCCGGGCCGGCTTGCGGGGCGGCTTCCGGTGCGGCTTTCGGGGCCGCCGATAACCGGTCGGCCCCGCGCCCCGCGGCCCCGTACACTGGGCGCAGCGAAAGGCGTGGATGGGACGAGTAGCGCCGCACGCAGCCCAGAGCGACCCGGGGGCGGTGGAAGCCCGGGGGTGTGCGCGGTGCGAAGATCACCCCGGAGCCGCCGGAGGAAAGCCCGCGGGGGCCCGCAGCGCCCCGCAGGCCGTAGAGCCGGCGTCGCTGGACCAATGAGGGGGCGGTGCCGTCCGCACAGGACGGGGGGCCGGAAGGCCCGAGCACACCGCCAAGGAGGGTGGTACCGCGGGAGCGCGCTTGCGTACGCTCTCGTCCCTCCGACGGAAGTCGCGACAAGCGAACCGCGTCCGCCGGAGGAAGAGCCCCGATGAGCCAGCCTGACCAGCCGCAGTACCGCCCGGTGCCCGCCCAGGTCGACCTGCCCGCCCTCGAACACGAGGTGCTGGCCCTGTGGGCCGAGCGCGGGACGTTCGCCCGCTCCCTGGAGCAGACCGAGGGCCGGCCCGACTGGGTGTTCTACGAGGGCCCGCCGACCGCCAACGGCATGCCCGGCGCCCACCACATCGAGGCCCGGGTCTTCAAGGACGTCTTCCCGCGCTTCAAGACCATGCAGGGCCACCATGTGACCCGCAAGGCCGGCTGGGACTGCCACGGTCTGCCGGTGGAGCTGGCGGTGGAAAAGGAGCTGGGCTTCACCGGCAAGCAGGACATCGAGGCGTACGGCATCGCCGAGTTCAACGCGAAGTGCCGGGCCTCGGTGACCCGGCACACCGACGCGTTCGCCGAGCTGACCGAGCGCATGGGCTACTGGGTGGACCTGGACGACGCCTACCGCACCATGGACCCCGAGTACGTCGAGTCGGTGTGGTGGTCGCTCAAGCAGATCTTCGGCAAGGGCCTGCTGGTGCAGGACTACCGGGTCGCGCCGTGGTGCCCCCGCGACCAGACCGGGCTGTCCGACCACGAGCTGGCGCAGGGCTACGAGACGATCGTCGACCCGTCGGTCTACGTCCGCTTCCCGCTGACCTCCGGCCCGCTGGCCGGGCAGGCCGCGCTGCTGGTGTGGACGACCACCCCCTGGACCCTGGTGTCCAACACCGCGGTGGCCGCCCATCCGGAGGTGACCTACGTCGTCGCCACCGACGGCCAGGAGCAGCTCGTGGTCGCCGAACCGCTGCTCGGCAAGGCGCTGGGTGACGGCTGGACGGCGACCGGGCAGCGCTTCACCGGTCGCGAGATGGAGCGCTGGACCTATCAGCGGCCCTTCTCCTTCGTCGACATCCCGGACGCGCACTATGTGCTCAACGCCGAGTACGTCACCACCGAGGACGGCACCGGCCTGGTCCACCAGTCCCCCGCCTTCGGCGAGGAGGACCTCAAGGCCTGCCGCGCGTACGGCCTGCCGGTGGTCAACCCGGTGCGCCCCGACGGCACCTTCGAGCCCCAGGTGCCGCTGGTCGGCGGGGTCTTCTTCAAGAAGGCCGACGAGGCGCTGGTGGCCGAACTCCAGGCGACCGGCCGCCTGTTCAAGCATGTGCCGTACGAGCACAGCTACCCGCACTGCTGGCGCTGCCACACCGCGCTGCTCTACTACGCCCAGCCGTCCTGGTACATCCGCACCACCGCGGTCAAGGACGCGCTGCTGCGGGAGAACGAGCGGACCAACTGGTACCCGGACACCGTCAAGCACGGCCGCTACGGCGACTGGCTGGACAACAACGTGGACTGGGCGCTGTCCCGCAACCGCTACTGGGGCACCCCGCTGCCCATCTGGCGCTGCCCGGACGGCCACCTCACCTGCGTCGGCTCACGCACCGAACTCACCGAGCTGACCGGCACCGACCAGTCGGAGCTCGACCCGCACCGCCCCTACATCGACGCGGTGACCTTCGCCTGCCCGACCTGCTCGGCCACCGCGACCCGGGTGCCCGAGGTGATCGACGCCTGGTACGACTCGGGTTCGATGCCGTTCGCGCAGTGGGGCTATCCGTACCGCAACAAGGACGTCTTCGAGCGCACCTACCCCGCGCAGTTCATCTCCGAGGCGATCGACCAGACCCGGGGCTGGTTCTACACGCTGATGGCGATCGGCACGCTGGTCTTCGACAAGTCCGCCTACGAGAACGTGGTCTGCCTCGGCCACATCCTCGCCGAGGACGGCCGCAAGATGTCCAAGCACCTGGGCAACATCCTGCAGCCCATCCCGCTGATGGACCAGCACGGCGCCGACGCGGTGCGCTGGTTCATGGCGGCCGGCGGCTCCCCGTGGTCGGCCCGGCGGGTGGGCCACGGCACCATCCAGGAAGTCGTCCGCAAGACGCTGCTGACCTACTGGAACACCGTCGCCTTCCAGGCGCTGTACGCCCGCACCACGGGCTGGGCGCCGAGCGCCGCCGACCCGGCCGTGGAGGAGCGCCCACTGCTCGACCGCTGGCTGGTCGGCGAGCTGAACGCGCTGGTGCGGGACGTCACCGACGCACTGGAGTCGTACGACACCCAGCGGGCCGGCAAGCTGCTGTCCGCGTTCGTCGACGACCTGTCCAACTGGTACGTGCGCCGGTCCCGGCGCCGGTTCTGGCAGGGCGACGCGGCGGCGCTGCGCACCCTGCACGACGCGGTCGAGACGGTCACCCGGCTGATGGCGCCGCTGGTGCCCTTCATCACCGAACGGGTCTGGCAGGACCTGGTGGTGCCGGTGGTCCCGGACGGGCCCGACTCGGTACACCTGGCCTCCTGGCCGGCGGTCGCCGCGGACCGGATCGACCCGGCACTGTCCGACCGGATGCGGCTGGTCCGGCGGCTGGTCGAACTCGGCCGCGCCACCCGGGCGGAGTCCGGCGTCAAGACCCGCCAGCCCCTGTCGCGGGCGCTGGTCGCCGCGGCGGGCTTCACGGACCTGTCCGAGGAGTTGCGCGGTCAGATCGCCGAGGAGCTGAACGTCTCCTCGCTGGCCTCCTTGGCGGAGGTCGGCGGCTCGCTCGTCGACACCAGCGCGAAGGCCAACTTCCGGGCCCTGGGCAGGCGGTTCGGCAAGGGCGTCCAAGCGGTCGCGGCGGCCGTCGCGGCAGCGGACGCGGCGGCGCTCTCCGCGTCGCTGCGGGAGCTGGGCACGGCGACGGTCGAGGTGGACGGCGAGAGCGTCACGCTCACGCCGGACGAGGTCATCGTCACCGAGACCCCGCGGGAGGGGTGGTCGGTCGCGTCCGACTCGGGGGCGACGGTGGCACTCGACCTGGAGATCACGCCGGAGCTGCGGCAGGCCGGGCTGGCCCGGGACGTGATCAGGCTCATCCAGGAGGCGCGGAAGAATTCGGGGCTGGACGTGGCGGACCGGATCGTGGTGCGGTTCACCGCGGCGGGTCCGGAGCTGGGCGCTGCGCTGGCCGCGCACGCCGAGCTCATCGCCGAGGAGGTGCTCGCCCCGGACTTCGCCCCGGGCGCCCCGACCCCGGAGTTCGGGCCCCCCTTCACCGACGAGTCCCTCGGCCTCACCTTCCACCTCCGCCGAGCCTGACCCCACCCACCCGCCCCTTTTCGTGTCCAAACGCTGGACGGGCTGAACAATCAGCCCGTCCGGGGGCACCTCCCAGCGTTAGCTGGGGGAGCGCTTGAGGACAAAAAAGGGCCGGGCCCCGGCGGGGAGAGATCCCCGGGGGCCCGGTCCTTCGGTTGCTCAGCGGCAGCGACTAGTTGTCGTCCTCGTCGATCAGAAATCCCCGCATCGGCGTCGGCGCCTGCTGCAACGGCGCCTGGCCCTGCGGCCGGACCGGTGCCATCGGCTGCGTCATCGCCGGGGACATCTGCTGCTGGCCGCCGTACGTCGGGCCGGGAGTGTGGCCCATGCCCTGGCCGCCGCCGTAGGAGGGGGCGGAACCCGCGTGGCCCATAGCGCCGGCGCCGGCCGGAGCCATGCCGTTCATGGAACTGCCGCCCATCGTGCCGCTCATGGACGGAGCGGACGGCAGCGACGGGGCCGGCGGGCTGGTCCGCGGCGGGGCGAGCGAGTCGTCCGCCTGGTTCTCCAGCTGGCGCAGCTGGGACTCCAGGTAGGACTTCAGCCGGGTGCGGTACTCCCGCTCGAAGCCACGCAGATCCTCGACCTTGCGCTCCAGCGTGGCGCGGGCGGACTCCAGCGAGCCCATCGCGACACGGTGCTTCTCCTGGGCGTCCCGCTCCAGTGCGTCCGCCTTGGCGCGGGCGTCCCGCTCCAGACCCTCGGCGCGGCTGCGTGCCTCACCGACGATCTTGTTGGCCTCGGACCGCGCCTCGGCGATGGCCTGGTCGGCGGTCTGCTGGGCGAGCGACAGGACACGAGCGGCGCTGTCGCCACCGGGACCCTGCTGCTGCATGGGGTGCTGGCCCATCATGCCGGGACCCTGCTGCTGCATCGGGTGCTGGCCCATCGGACCGGGACCCTGCATACCGCCCTGCATGCCGGGACCCTGCTGCATCGGGTGGCCCTGCTGCTGCATGGGGTGCTGGCCCATCGGGCCGGGACCCTGCATGCCGCCCTGCATGGGGTGGCCCTGCTGCTGCATCGGGTGCTGGCCCATCGGGCCGGGACCCTGCTGGCCATTGGGCCCTGGGGGCAACTGCGGCGCACCACCGGGCAGCTGGGGCGGGCCCATCTGCTGCTGCGGCATCTGCTGCTGCACCGGCTGCGGGCCCGATATGGCGGCGGGTACCGGACGGTCCTGTGGCTCGGGCTTTCGCATGCCCTGCTGTTGGTTCTGGGCGGCGGCACGAGTCGCCGCGGCCAGCTTGGCCCGCAGATCCTCGTTCTCGCGGAGCAGCCGGGTCAGCTCCGCCTCCACCTCGTCGAGGAAGGCGTCGACCTCGTCCTCGTCATAGCCTTCTCGGAGGCGGACGGTCGTGAACTGCTTGTTCCGAACGTCCTCGGGGGTCAGCGGCATCTCTTCACCTCAACGTGATCGTCGACATATCGGGAGCTCGCACCGGTCATCCTTGCAAGCCCTTCAGTACGTCGAGCAGGATGAGCACGATGATCATCAGTACAAAGAAGGACAAGTCGAGCGCCACGCCCCCGATACGCAACGGCGGGATGAACCGCCGCAGGAGCTTGAGTGGCGGATCGGTGACAGTGTAGGTGCCTTCCAGGATGACCACCATCGGCCTCCCAGGGTGCCATGCGCGGGCGAACTGGAAGACGTAATCCATCACCAATCGGAAAAGCAGGACAGCGAAGAAGGTTGCGAGCGCGATCCACAGCACTTGGAGTGCGATGTCCATCGCCCTTCCCTCTCCCCTGCTCGTCGGCCTGTTGGCCGGTCCTGCGCTTGCGTCGGTTCAGCTCTGGTTGAAGAACCCGCCCTCAGCGATCCGGGCTTTGTCTTCCGCCGTGACGTCGACGTTAGCAGGCGAGAGCAGAAAGACCTTCTGCGTCACCCGCTCGATGCTCCCGTGCAGACCGAAGACCAGACCGGCCGCGAAGTCGACAAGTCGCTTCGCGTCGGTGTCGTCCATCTCGGTCAAGTTCATGATCACCGGCGTGCCCTCACGGAAGTGTTCCCCGATAGTACGGGCTTCGTTGTAGGTCCGGGGGTGCAGTGTCGTGATCCGGTAAGGCTCTCGCTCTGACACGACCTTGGGCATGATCACCGGTGCGTTCTTCTCCAGGATGTGACGATCAGGTGTGATGGATGCCACTGGGGCGATCCGCGGTTCGCGGGGTGCCGGGGCATGCACGAGCCGGGGCGGCTCGTCCTGCGGCGGCTGGTGCTGGATCGGCGCCGGTACGTGCTGGCGCCGGGGGACGCGCTCGGGTTCCGGGGCGGTCCGGCCGCCGGGCGGGGGGGCCATCTCGGGCTCGAACTCGTCGTCCGGGTCGAACCCCGGCCCGTCGTATCCGTCGTCCTCCACGAGGCCGAGGTAGACCGCCATTTTGCGCATCGCGCCGGCCATTGCTCTGCGTCCTCTCAGCGGGGTTGCGGTCCTCGGCCGTTGGTGGGACGGCCGCCACACCATATTTATGCTGTGGTCCGACTTGTTTGGTGACGTTACCGGAGCCGCGGACGGACTCCGAGCACCGCCGTACCGACGCGTACATGTGTCGCTCCGGCCGCCACGGCGTGTTCGAGGTCCTGACTCATCCCTGCCGAGACCATGTTCGCAGCGGGATGAGTCTCGCGCAGGCGGGATGAGATTTCCACCAACCGGTCGAAGGCGGCTCGGGGTTGGTCGGCGTACCGGCCGGCCAGGGGTGCGACGGTCATCACACCGTCCAGCCGCAGGGCCGGCGCCGAGGCGATCGCGTCGGCGATCGCGCCGACGGCGTCGGGCGCCACTCCGCCGCGCTCCCCCCGCTCGCCGGAACCGGCGTCGAGGGCCACTTGGACCAGGCAGCCCAGCTCCCGCTCCGCCGCGACGGCCGCGCCGGACAGCGCGCCGACCAGCTTCTGGCGGTCGACGGAGTGCACATGGTCGGCGTAACGGACGACGCTGCGGACTTTGTTGGTCTGCAACTGGCCCACGAAGTGCCAGCCCAGTGCGAGATCGGCGCACTCCTCGGCCTTGGCGGCGGCCTCCTGGTCGCGGTTCTCGGCGACCTGCCGCACCCCGAGCCCGGCGAGCAGCCGGACGTCACTGGCCGGGTACGTCTTAGTGACCACGATCAAGGTGACCTGGGCGGTGTCCCGGCCGGCCGCCGCGCACGCGGTGGCGATGCGCTGCCGCACCTGGTCGAGGGAGGTGCCGAGTTGGGCGGCTCTGTCGTTCACTCGGTCCCGTCCTGCCAGACGTAGCCGGCCAGCCGTCCGGTGCGCTGCTCACGGCGGTACGAGAAGTGGTCGGCGGACTCCAGGGTGCAGACGCTCGGCGTCTCGATCACCTGTACGCCGCAGCGCGCGAGCTGGGCGCGCACGCCGGCGCTCACATCGAGAGCCGGCGTACCCCAACTCGTCTCGGCGTACGCCTCGGGCACGACCGCACTCACCTCGTCCCGCAGTGCGGCGGGCACTTCATAGCACTTACCGCATACCGAGGGTCCGAGGACAGCGACGACGCGAGCCGGGTCGGCGCCCTGCGCGGCCATCGCCTCGACAGCCGCGGGCACCACACCGGCGACCAGTCCCGGCCGCCCGGAGTGCGCCGCGGCCAGCACCCCGGCCCGCGGATCGGCGAGCAGCACCGGTACGCAGTCGGCGGTGAGCACCGCGAGGGTGAGCTCGGGCCGGGTGGTGACCAGTGCGTCCACGGCCGGCACCGGGCCTTCGCCCCAGGGGGCGTCGACCACGGCGACGTCCTTGCCGTGCACCTGGTTCATCCATACCACCCGGCCGGGGTCCCGGCCGAGCGCCCGGGCGGCCCGGACCCGGTTGGCCCGGACCGCCGCCGGGTCGTCGCCGACCGCGCCACCGAGGTTGAGGCTGTCATGAGGAACGGCGCTCACTCCGCCCCACCTGTCGGTAAAGGCGAAGTGCGCGCCGTCCACTGCTGTGCGGTGCCCTATCACTGCCGGGCGGTCACTTCAGGAAGTCCGGGACGTCGAGTTCCTCGGCCGCGGTGTCCTGGTAGGGGCGGGCCGGGGGTACCACCGGCTGGTGGTGCACCGGGGCGGGCGCGGCCTCGGCGGCCGGCTCGCTGTCCTGCTCGGCGTCGCTCGACGAGGTCGGCAGGCTGCCGATCCCGCTGAAGGACGGGGCCGAGCGGGGCGGGTCGATCCGCGCGGTGGGGGCCGGTACGGCCTCGTCGCGTGCGGGGTAGGGGTTGAGCACCCGGTCCCGGGAGCCCTTGGGCGGCGGCTGGCCGCCGTCGAAGCCGGCCGCGATCACGGTGACCCGCACCTCGTCGCCGAGCGCGTCGTCGATGACCGCGCCGAAGATGATGTTGGCCTCGGGGTGCGCGGCCTCGCTGACCAGTTGGGCGGCCTCGTTGATCTCGAACAGACCGAGGTCGGAGCCGCCGGAGATGGACAGCAGCACGCCGCGCGCGCCGTCGATGGAGGCCTCCAGCAGTGGCGAGGAGATCGCCATCTCCGCGGCGGCCACCGCCCGGTCGTCGCCCCGGGCCGACCCGATGCCCATCAGCGCCGAACCGGCCTCCGACATGACCGACTTCACGTCGGCGAAGTCCAGGTTGATCAGGCCGGGGGTGGTGATCAGATCGGTGATGCCCTGGACACCGGAGAGCAGCACCTGGTCGGCGGAGCGGAAGGCGTCGAGCACGCTGACCTGGCGGTCCGAGATGGACAGCAGCCGGTCGTTGGGGATCACGATCAGTGTGTCGACGTTCTCCCGCAGTCCGGCGATGCCGTCCTCGGCCTGGTTGGCGCGACGACGGCCTTCGAAGGTGAAGGGGCGGGTGACCACACCGATGGTCAGCGCACCCAGTGAGCGGGCGATGTTGGCGACCACGGGGGCGCCGCCGGTGCCGGTGCCGCCGCCCTCGCCCGCGGTGACGAAGACCATGTCGGCGCCCTTGAGCACCTCTTCGATCTCCTCACGGTGGTCTTCGGCGGCCTTGCGGCCGACATCGGGGTTGGCGCCCGCGCCGAGGCCACGGGTCAGTTCACGTCCGACGTCGAGCTTGACGTCGGCGTCGCTCATCAGGAGGGCCTGTGCATCGGTGTTGATCGCGATGAACTCGACGCCCTTGAGACCGACCTCGATCATCCGGTTGATGGCGTTGACACCACCGCCGCCGATGCCGACGACCTTGATGACTGCGAGGTAGTTCTGGGGTGCTGCCACGTCGAAGCCCTCTCGCCTCGATTACGAATCGTGTGGGACGGTCGGTGGCTCGCCGGTTGCCGTGCTGAACCCTAACCCTGAGGTTTAGGGTTACCAGTATGCCTGTCCCACGTGTTCTCTTGGGACAGGACACTAAGTCGACAAGCGGTGGCGGTTCAACGAACACGCCGAACCTACCGTTTTCTTTTCACCCTATGTGATCACGCCGTGCGTCGCAGTGCCAGGGTCGCACACCTTGCGCCCGTTCCCTACCGGGCGTCAACTCCCTGACGCGGCAGGGGCGGTGGGGGCGCTGACGTCGAAGTGTGTCGCACGGGGCTCCGCCTTCATCAGCGCGGAGAGAATGACGGCCTTCCGCGCGCCGTCCTGTGCGCTCCCCCACACCACCTCACGCCCGTGTGTGAGTTCGACGGTGATGCCGTCGTAGGAACGTACCCGGATGGCGGTGGCCCGGCCCCGCAGTGTGCCCGGCAGATCACCCGCGACCGCAATCGCCGACCGCAGCAGTTGCGTTGTTCCGAAATACCGCAGGCTCGGTGTGCCGGCGGGCGCCAATTGCACCAGCGGAACTCCCTTCGGCGCCCGGTCGACGGTGGCGAAACGCACGCCCTCCCGGTCGATTTCGACGAACGAGCCGCCGCTTTCCAGCGCGGCCGCGGCGGTGCGCTCGGTCACCCGCACCCGGACGGTGTGCGGCCAGGAGTGCGTGACCTCGACCGTGTCGATCCGCGGCAGGGCGGCCAGCAGCCGCTTGCGTACCGCGCCGGTGTCGACCGAGATCAGCGGTCCGCCCAGCGGTACGGCCGCCGCGCGCCGAATCTGATTGGGCGTCAATTCCCGGCTGCCGCTGACGGCCACGGTACGGGCGCGGAACCAGGGCGAGCCGTAGACCGCCCAGGTGCCGCCGGCGATCAGCACGGTGAGCGCCATCAGGGCCAGCAGCACGGCCAGCCGTCGGG
>NZ_FMCH01000620.1 GCF_900091855.1 Streptomyces sp. DvalAA-14 | reverse complement strand
CCTCGCCTACGCGGCACTGCTGGTGGCCGCCGTGCGGCTGCTGAGCATCGGGCTGCGGCCCGGCTGGCACCCGCTGCACAGCCGGACCGGCTGGCAGTCCTGGACGGTGAGCCAGCTGATGGACGCGGCGCGCGAGACGCTCTTCCCGCTCTACGCCGGGCTGATCACGCCCGTGTGGCTGCGGGCGCTGGGCATGAAGGTCGGCAGCCGGGCCGAGGTGTCCACCGTGCTGGCGCTGCCCAGTCTCACCACGGTCGGCGACGGGGCCTTCCTGGCGGACGACGCCCTGGTCGCCCCGTACCAACTGGGCGGCGGCTGGCTGCGGATCGGGGCGGCCGAGATCGGTGAGCGGGCGTTCCTCGGCAACTCCGGTATGACCGCGCCGGGTCGGGCGGTGCCCGACCGCGGCCTGGTCGGGGTGCTGTCGGCGACCCCGAAGAAGGCCAAGGAGGGCCGCTCCTACCTGGGGATGCCGCCGGTGCGGCTGCCGCGGTCGACCGACGACGGCGACCAGAGCCGTACCTACGAGCCGCCGGCCCGGCTGGTGTTCGCGCGCGGGCTGGTGGAGGTGTGCCGGGTGGTGCCGGTGCTGGCCTCCGCCGCGCTGGCCGTACTGACCCTGGCGGCGCTGGTGCGGCTGGCCGCGGTGGTCGGGCCGGGCTGGGCGGCGCTGCTGTCCGGCTTCGTCCTGCTGGGCGCCGGGATCGCCGCCGCGGTGGTGTCGATCGCCGCCAAGTGGACGCTGGTCGGGCGCTTCCGCGCGGTGGAGCGGCCGCTGTGGAGCGGATTCGTGTGGCGCAACGAGCTGGCCGACACCTTCGTCGAGGTGCTGGCGGTGCCGTGGCTGGTCGGTTCGGTACCGGGCACTCCGCTGATGAACCTCTGGCTGCGCGGCCTGGGCGCCTCGGTCGGCCGGGGTGTGTGGTGCGAGAGCTACTGGCTGCCCGAGGCCGACCTGGTCACCCTGGAGGACGCGGTGAGCGTCAACCGGGGCTGTGTACTGCAGACCCACCTCTTCCACGACCGGATCATGCGGATGGATACGGTGGTCCTGCGCGAGGGCGCGACACTCGGCCCCGGCGGCATCGTGCTGCCGGGCAGCGAGATCGGGGCCCGCAGCACGCTGGGTCCGGCCTCGCTGGTGATGCGCGCCGAGTCCATCCCGCCGGACAGCCGGTGGCTGGGCAACCCGGCGGAGTCGTGGCTGGGACAAGGATGAGGCACGGCTGGACGGGGCACGGTCCGTCCGCCGACCGCAAGGGAGCGCAGGACCGTTGAGTCACAAGCAGGCGGCGCCGGCCACGGACCCGTACTTCCCCGCCAGCGGCGACCCGTGCTACCGCGTCCACCGCTACGAACTGGCGGTGGACTACCGGCCGGTGTCCAACCGGCTCAAGGGCACGGCCCGGCTCAGCGCGGTGGCCGGCCGCGACCCGCTGCGCGAGTTCTGCCTCGACCTGGCCGCGGGTTTCCGGCTCGGCGGCGTGGTGGTGGACGGGCGGGACGCGCACTGGACCCACCGGGCCGGCAAGCTGCGGATCCGCCCCGCCAAGCCGCTGGAGCCCGGCGCGGCCTTCACCGCCGAGGTGCGCTACACCGGCAACCCCAAGCCGGTGGGCAGCCAGTGGGGCGGCCTGGGCTGGGAGGAGCTGACCGACGGCGCGCTGGTGGCCAGCCAGCCGGTCGGCGCCCCCTCCTGGTACCCGTGCAACGACCGCCCGGCGGACAAGGCGTCGTACCAGGTCGCGGTGACCGCCCCGTCCTCGTACACGGTGGTCGTCGGCGGCCGGCTGATCGCCAGGACCACCCGGGCCAGCAGCACCACGTGGGTGTACGAGCAGCCGGCGCCCACCTCCAGTTATCTGGTGACGGTCTCGATCGGGCGCTACCAGTCGGTCCGGCTGACCGGCCGGGCGTCCCGCTTCGATCCGCGCCGGCCGGTGCCGCAGACGGCGTACGTGCCGGCCCGGCTGCTGGCCGAGTTCGGCACGGACTTCGGCCGGCAGCCGCAGATGATGGAGTTCTTCGAGGACGTGTTCGGCGCGTACCCGTTCGAGGAGTACGCGGTGGTGGTCGCCGACGAGGAGCTGGACGTCCCGGTCGAGGCGCAGGGCATGGCCACCTTCGGGGTCAACCACCTCGGCGGCCGGCGGCACTCGGAGCGGCTGGTCGCCCACGAGCTGGCCCACCAGTGGTTCGGCAACAGCGTGTCGATCGCGGACTGGCGGCACATCTGGCTCAACGAGGGCTTCGCCAAGTACGCGGAGTGGCTCTGGTCGGAGCACGCCGGCGGCGCCACGGCCACCGAGCACGCCGCCGACGCGTACACCCGGCTGGCCCGGCAGCGGCAGGATCTGCGCCTGGACGACCCGGGGCGGCGGCTGATGTTCGACGACCGGCTCTACGAGCGCGGCGGGCTGGCCGTGCACGCCTTGCGGGTGGCGCTCGGCGAGGGCGCCTTCTTCCGGATGATCAAGGGCTGGACGGTGATACACCGCCACGGAGTGGTGACCACCGACAGTCTCGCCGCCCACGCGCAGCAGTACACGATGCTGCCGCTCGACGGGGTCTTCGAGGCGTGGCTGCGCAATCCCGCGCTGCCGCCGCTGCCGACCGGCCGGTGAGGTCGCCGTGCGCGCACCGGCCGGCCCGGGCTGTCACTCGGTGGGGTAGATGTCCCCCGCCGCCATCATGCTCTCCTGCTCGCTGTCGGACTCCAACTGCCGCGCCTGCTGCCGGAGCCGCTCGCGCTCGGCGGGATCGCCGGTCCGTTCGGCGTCCTGCCCCGCTTTGCGTGCCTGCTCGCGCATCTCCTGGATGTGGCGGTGCGCCGCGTCGGTCTCCTTCATGATCGAACCTCGCTCCGTGCGCCGAGAGGTGTCCCTTCCAGCAAACCAGGACCGGCGGGTCGCTGCCACCGCTGCCATCGCTGCCACCGCTGCCGCGTCCGGCCGCGGGCGTGGCGCACGTCACCCGGGGCGATCGGCCCCCGAACGGGCCGGGACATCCGATAATCCGGTATGACCACGATCTCGACGCCCGACGGCCGCCTGCTGGACATGGCGGTCTCGGGTCCCGACGGCGGAACGCCGCTCGTCTTCCACCACGGCACTCCGGGCGCCGTGCCCCCCGTCCGGTCGATCGAGCGGGCGGCGCACCGGCGGGGACTGCGCCTGGTGACCTTCTCCCGGCCCGGATACGGCGCGTCCACCCGGCTGCCGGGGCGGGCGGTCGTCGACGCGGCCGCCGACGTACGGGTGCTGCTGGACCATCTCGGCGCTTCCCGCTGCCTGGTCGGCGGATGGTCCGGCGGCGGCCCGCACGCGCTGGCCACGGCGGCCCGGCTCCCCGACCGGGTGGCCGGGGTGCTGTCCATCGCGGGCGTGGCGCCGTGGGGGCTGGCGGAGTTGGACTTCACCGCCGGGATGGGCGAGTTGAACATCACCGAGTTCGGGCTGGCCGTCGAGGGCGAGCCGGCGCTGCGCCCGTACTTGGACCAGGAGGCGGAGGGGCTGCGCGGAGCCGACGCGGCCGGTCTGCTCGCCGGGATGGCCAGCGTGCTGTCCGAGGTCGACCGCGCGGTGCTGACCCATGAGCTCGCCGAGGACATGCAGGCCGGCTTCGCCGAAGCACTGCGGCTCGGCGTGGACGGATGGCTCGACGACGACCTCGCCTTCACCGGGCCCTGGGGCTTCTCCCTCGATGAGATCACCGTGCCGGCCTTCGTCTGGCAGGGCACCGAGGATCTGATGGTGCCCTTCGCCCACGGCGCGTGGCTGGCCGGCCGGGTGCCGGGCGCGGTGGCGCATCTCGAACAGGGCGAGGGCCACCTGTCGGTGAGTGTCGGCGCCATCGACCGCATGCTGGACGAGCTCGTCGCGGCGCTCTGAACCGCCGGGCCCGGCACAGGACTCCGAACCGCGCGCCGCGCCGCGCCCGGCCGGGTGACGGGCGCCGCCGAGGCCCCCTTGCGCGCCCGCGCCCGCGGACACTGCGGGCGCGACGCGCGGAAAGGGGACCTCGGCCGACCGCCGCGTGCGAAGGTCGTAGAGGATGATCAGGTGCCGACGGCACGCTCACCGCTCTGTTCCTCCCCGCCCATCGGGGGCCGAGTGAGGAACTGGACTACTACATAGTGTAGTAGTTGGTGAGGCCGGATCAGTTCCGGGCTGAGACTTTCTGTGGGAGGGGGCGGGGCGTGATAGCTGACGCGGTCAATCCGATGAACGGCGCGTCGGTGCTGTCGGGCTTCGGAGCGCTGGGCGTTCTGCTGGTGATCTTCGCCGAGTCGGGGCTGCTGGTGGTCGGCTTCTTCCTGCCCGGCGACACGCTGCTCTTCCCGGCCGGGCTGCTGTGCGCGGGCGGCCGGCCCGGTACGCATCTGTCGCTGTGGCAGGTGCTGGTGTGCGGCGCGGTCGGGTCCATCGCCGGCGCCCAGGTCGGCTACCTGATCGGGCGGCGCGGCGGCGCGGCGCTGCTGGCCCGCACGGACAACCGGCACCTGGAGAAGGGCATGGCCCGCGCCGAGGAGCTGCTGTCCCGGTACGGCTACGGGAAAGCGATCGCGCTGGGGCGGTTCGTACCGTTCGTCCGCACGGTGCTGAGCCCGGCCGCCGGAGCACTGGGCGTGCCGCTGCGGACGTTCACCGTCTGGCAGATCGTCGGCGCCCTGGCCTGGTCGCAGAGCCTGGTGCTGGCCGGGTACGCGCTGGGTTCCTCGGTGCCGCACATCGACCATTACCTGCTGCCGCTGGTCGCGTTCATCGTGGTCCTGTCGCTGCTGCCGCTGCTGGGCGAGATCCGGCGCTCCCGGCGGCGCCGGTGAGCGGGCCGGCGGCGACCGGGCCGGCCGGCCGCCGCCCGCCCCGGCTCAGAAGGTGGTGGGCGGGTTAAGGACAGACGTGCTGACCGCGGTGCCGGCCACACCCCACTTGGCGAAGATCCTGGCGTAGTCGCCGCTGGCGATCAGCTTGTTGACGGCGTCGCGCAGCGCCTTGGCGACCGGCGAGTCCTTCGCGGTGACGAAGCCGACCGGGGTGGTGCTGATCTGGCCCAGGTACTTGGTGTACGCCAGGTGCAGGGCGTCGTACTTCAGGCTCAGGGTCGGACCGAAGAAGACGTCCACCTTGCCGTTGGCCAGGCCGAGGAAGATCGGCGCGTTGTCGGTGAAGTACTGGACCTTGTAGGGGCTCTTGCCGGCCGCGGCGCACTTCGACGCCCCGTCGGTCAGGATCTGCTGGAAGGTCGAGCCCGGGCTGGTCGCCACGTTGAGGCCGCACAGGTCGGTCAGGCTCCGCACCGCGTCCGGCGCGATGTCCTTGGCGCCGAGGAAGGACTGCCCGTCGTCGAGGTAGGTGGCGAAGTCGACGACCTGCTCGCGGGCCTTGGTGGCGCCGAAGTTGTCCATCCCCACGTCGTACTTGCCGTTCTGCACACCGGGGATGACGGTGGGGAAGGTGCCGTACTGGATGTCCAGGCCGACCCCGAGCACCTTGGCGACGGCGTTGCGCAGGTCGATGTCGAGGCCGACCACCTTGCCGCCGGTGTCCTGGCCGCCGTGCGGCAGGCCCGAGGTGCCCACCACCCGGCTGGTGCCGAGGATGAGGCTGCCGCGGCTGCGGATGTTCGCCGGCAGTTCGGCGGTGAGCGCCGGGTCGGGCCGGATCGCCGAGACGACGTCCTGCGCGGGGATCGCCGTCCCTCCGGCGGAGCCCGCGGCGGCCGAGGTTGACCCGGGCGCGCCGTTGCCGGCCGGCGCGGCCGTACCGCCGCCGGAGCCGCAGGCGCTGAGCAGGGTGAGGACGGCGGCGGTGGTCGCCGCGGCGAGGGCGGTACGCGACAGGGGGCGGGCGGGGCGGCGTCCGTCGGTGGTCACGGAGGTTCCTTTCGGGGCGGTGACAGGGTCAGCGGGCATGGCGGGGGCGGCGCGGGCGCGGCGGGTCGGGGCGGCGCGGGGCGGAAAAGCGCCGGTGAAGCGGCCCGGGAGAGGTCCGGAGGAGGGGTCCCGAGGCAGAAGTCCGAGGCAGAAGTCCGAGGCAGGGGCCCGAGGCGGGGGCCTGGGCAGGGGTCGGTCGTCAGAGGACGGCGGCGAGGAAGGCGCGGGCCCGGTCGTGCCGGGGGTTGTCCAGCACGTCGCCGGGCGGGCCGGACTCGATGATCCGGCCGCCGTCCAGGAACACCACGGTGTCGGCGACTTCGCGGGCGAAGCCGATCTCATGGGTGACCACGATCATGGTCATCCCGCCGTCGGCGAGATCCTTCATCACGGCCAGCACCTCACCGACCAGTTCCGGGTCGAGGGCGCTGGTCGGCTCGTCGAACAGCAGCAGTTCCGGCTCCATCGCCAGCGCCCGGGCGATCGCGACCCGCTGCTGCTGGCCGCCGGACAGCTGCCGGGGATAGGCGCCTTCCCGTCCGGCCAGGCCGACCCGCTCCAGCAGCGCGCGGGCCCGGGCCGCCGCCTGCTTCTTCGGCACGCCGTGCACGGCGACCGGAGCCTCCACCAGGTTGTCCAGCACCGTGAGGTGCGGGAAGAGGTTGAACTGCTGGAAGACCATGCCGACCCGGGCCCGCTGCCGGGTGATGGCGCGGTGCGCCAACTCGTGCAGCCGGCCGTCCTGGTAGCGGTAGCCGATGATCTCCTCGCCCACCTGCACGAAGCCGGCGTCGGGCCGCTCCAGGTGGTTGACGCTGCGCAGCAGTGTGGACTTGCCCGATCCCGAGGGTCCGAGCACGACGGTGACCTCGCCCCGGCGCACGTCCAGATCGACGCCGTCCAGCACCTGATGGGCGCCGAAGCTCTTGCGCAGCCCTCTGATCCGCACCAGGGGCGCGTCGGTCGCGGTCATCCGATTCCCGCCAGTTCGGTGCCGGTCCGGCCGAGCAGCGGCGCGTTGCCCCGCAGGAGCTGCCAGAAGCCGCGCCGGGTACGGCCGTTGCCGCCGCCGCTGCCGCGGGCGAAGCGGCGCTCCACGAAGTACTGCCCGACCGAGAGCAGCGTGGTGAGGATGATGTACCAGAGGGTCGCCACCAGCAGCAGCGGGATGATCAGGTAGTTCTGGTTGTAGATCAGCTGGGACGAGTAGAGCAGGTCCTGCACGGCGATGACGCTCACGATCGAGGTCGCCTTGAGCATCCCGATCAGCAGGTTGCCCGAGGCCGGCACGATGGCCGGCATCGCCTGCGGCAGCACGATCCTGCGGAAGATCCGCGCGTTGCCCAGGCCCAGCGCCTGGGCCGCCTGGGTCTGGCCGCGGTCGACGGACAGGATGCCGCCCCGGACGATCTCCGAGGAGAAGGCCGCGACATCCAGGGTGAGGCCGACGTAGGCCGCCAGGATCCCGCTGAACAGGTGCGCCGTCCGCACCGTGGCGACCGCGGGGCCGAAGGGCAGGCCGAATGACAACTGCGGGTAGAGCGAGGCGAGTTCGTACCAGAAGAGCAGCTGGACCAGCGGCGGGACGGATCGCAGCAGCCACACGAAGCCGAAGCTCAGCGAGCTCAGCACCGGGTTGCGGGACAGCCGCATCGCGGCGACGGCGATGCCCAGGAGGTAGCCGGTGGCCATCACGGCCGCGGTGAGCCAGAGCGTCAGCTCCAGGCCGCGCAGGATGGATCCGCTCAGGAAGTAGTCGCCGACGGTGGCCCATTGGAAGCGGCGGTTGGTCAGCACGGTGTGCACGAACATCGCGAACAGCACCAGCAGGACCAGCGCGGACAGCCATTGGCCGGGGCGGCGCAGCGGGA
>NZ_FMCH01000220.1 GCF_900091855.1 Streptomyces sp. DvalAA-14 | reverse complement strand
GCACCAGTTCCAACAGCGTCCTGGCCCGCCCCGACTGGTGGCGCAGCAGCGTGGCCAGCCCGGCCAGCGCGCGGGCCGGGTCCGGGTGCGGATCGGTGTCGGTGACTTTGCGGCTGGCCCACATCGGCACCTCGAACAGCGCGGTCATACCGCCGTACGTGTGCGGCCGGATCCACGTCGAGCGGTTGACGTCCTCCGGCAGGCTCTCGAACTGGGCCGGGCGGCCCGGCTCGGGCATCACGTAGACGCCGGGCCCCGACACCGTCCAGTACAGGGCGTCGTAGGTGCCGGTCTGCACCGGCACGTCGCGTTCGGCGGAGAGCTTGCCGAGCGGTTCGGCCAGGCCCGGCAGGTCGCGGGTGAGCTGGATCCAGGAGCCGCCGAGGTCGTTGCCGTGCAAGGAGCACTGCAGGAAGGGCCGCAGCTCGTCGATCAGGCCGACCAGCACCTTGGATTCGGGGAGTTGGTCGTCGGCGGGGCGGATCGAGGGTGCCCACTCGGGCTGTTCGTCGGCGGGCGGGCGGTAGGAGTGCCGGAAGTGCTCGGCGGGGGTGCGGCGGACGGCGGGGCCCTCCTCGCTGCGGACGGTGCCGTCCGGGTCGAGGCAGAGCAGGAAGTGCCAGGTGGCGTCGGCGCGGGCGTGCAACCAGGGGTCCGCGGCGACGCGTTCGGCCAGCCGCAGCGCGGTCGCCGAGCCGATCCGCTCGTCGGAGTGCGGGCCGGCCACCACCAGCACATTGCGCCGGCCGCGGCCGTAGCTCAGCAGATGCAGTGGCCGACCCTCACGCGACTGGCCGATCTCCCGCAGGGCACTTTGCCGCGGGTGGAAACGCGCGAACGCGGAGGCCGCTGCCGCGACCCCCGCGACGCTCGGATACGCGTCGGCCATCGCCGACGTCACGTGCCGTTGGAATTGCTGTCGCCGGTGGTCTCCTTCTTGTCCAGTGGGCGGATGACGATCCTGGTCGCCACGGGAGCTCCTCTCTGTCCAAGTCGGTTGCCGCGCAGGGTAGTTGGCGGATTACCCCCGGTCGCCTACGCCTTGCCAAGGCTGCGACGGGCCCCGCAAGTGTCAAGGGGCAGACGTTGACGGGGGAGGTTGGACGTGGGCGC
>NZ_FMCH01000092.1 GCF_900091855.1 Streptomyces sp. DvalAA-14 | reverse complement strand
GGTGCGGCCGGGTGGGTTGGTGCTCAGGCGTTGGACGGGCTGGATTTGCTGTGGCCCGGGCTACAGCGGGGCCAGGGTCAGCAGGGGCGTGCCGGGGAGGACTTGGGTGCCGGGGGTGACGAGGAGGTCCACCACGCGGCCCGGGGCGGGGGAGAGGACGGGGGACTCCATCTTCATCGCCTCCAGGGTGAGGAGTTGCTGGCCGGCGGTGACGATGTCGCCGGGGCGGACGAGGAGTTGCCAGACCCCGGCGGCGAGGTCGGATGCGACGGCTCGGCCGCCGGGAGGAAGGGTGAGCGCGGCGGCCGAGGGGGGAGCGGGGGCCGGGGTCTCCGGGCGGGTGAACTCGCCGGCGGCCTGCCAGGCGTCGCGTTCGGCGCCGAAGGCGGCGGCCTGGCGGGCGCGGAAGGAGTTGATGGAGTCGGCGTTGGCGGCGAGGAAGCGCTGGTGGTCGGCGAGGGCGAAGCGGCCGTCCTCGATGCGCAGGTCGAGTCGTCCGGCGGCCATGTCGGCGCGCAGCTCCAGGAGTTCGTCCGCGCCGACGGGATACCACGTGATGCGGTCGAAGAAGCGCAGCAGCCAGGGCCGGGTCGTGCGGTGGCTGGACCAGACCTGGACGGTGCGGCCGACGAACTGGTAACCGCCCGGTCCCTCCATGCCGTACACGCACAAGTAGGCGCCGCCGATGCCGACGGAGTTCTCCGCGGTCCAGGTGCGGGCCGGGTTGTACTTGGTGGTGACCAGCCGGTGGCGGGGGTCGAGCGGGGTGGCCACCGGTGCGCCCAAGTAGACGTCACCCAGGCCGAGGACGAGGTATTCGGCGTCGAAGACCGTGCGGTACACGTCGTCGACGGAGTCGAGTCCGTTGATCCGGCGGATGAATTCGATGTTCCACGGGCACCAGGGGGCGTCGTCGCGGACGCCGGCCATGTAGCGGGCGATGGCCTCACGGGTGGCGGGATCGTCCCAGGACAGGGGCAGGTGCACGGTCCGGCTGGGAACCACCAGTTCATCGGTGGGTGGGAGTTGGTCCTCCGCCTCGCGGACGAGGTCGAGCAGCTTGCCGGTGGGCAGCGCGGCGGGATCGACGTGGATCTGCAACGACCGTATGCCGGGGGTGAGATCGACAACGCCGGGCAGGCGCTGGGCGGCCAGGTGCTCGGCGAGCGCGTGCACCCGCATCCGCAGCGCGAGGTCCAGTCGCATGGGGCCGTACTCGACCAGCAGATTGTCGTCGCCGCTGCGGCGGTAGGTGACGGCCGGGCGTGCCGGGGTCTGCTCGGCGCGTCCGAGGACGCCGCCGTCGGCGATGACCGGACGCGACGGGGTGGGCGCGGTGGCGGGGCGGGCGCGCAGCGCGGTCGCCGCGTCCTCGCTGAGCGGCACGAAGCGTACGGTGTCGCCCGGCCGGAGCTGCCCCAGCTTCCAGCGCTGGCCGGTGACGACGGTCGCCGGGCAGACGAAACCACCGAGGGACGGGCCGTCGGGGCCGAGCAGTACGGGCATGTCGCCGGTGTAGTCGACCGCGCCGACCGCGTACGGCGTGTCATGGATGTTGGACGGGTGCAGGCCCGCCTCGCCGCCGTCGCTGCGGGCCCAGCGCGGCCGGGGGCCGACCAGGCGGACCCCGGTGCGGGCCGAGTTGAAGTGGACGCTCCAGGCGGCGCCGTAGAACTCCCGGATGTCCTGCTCGGTGAAGAACTCCGGTGCGGCGTGCGGCCCTTCGACCGCGCCGATCTGCCATGCGGTGCCGAAGGCGGGCCGCCGGTGCGACGGGACGGGGCCGCCGCCGCGCGTGGCCCCGCCGGTCGTGGCGCCGCCGTGCAGGACGTCGCCGGCCCGGAGCGTACGGCCGCCGTGGCCGCCGAACCGGCCGAGGGTGAAGGTGGCGGCGCTGCCCAGGTACGGCGGGATGTCGAGCCCGCCGGCGATCAGGACGTACGTGCGCAGGCCCGCGGCCTGCGGTGCCGGGATGTCGAGGCGGGCGCCGGCCGGTACCGTCACGGGCTCCCACTGCGGCACCGGGCGTCCGTCGACGGTCACGCGGGCCGGGGCGCCGGTGACGCACACCGTGGTCGCGTGGCTGAAGCGCAGCACCGGTCCCTCCAGCGTGCACTCGAGTCCCGGGGCGCCCTCGTCGTTGCCGAGCGCCTCGTTGCCGAGCCGGAAGGACAGGTCGTCCATCGGGCCGCACGGCGGTACGCCGACGTGCCACAGGCCGGTGCGGCCCGGCCAGTCCTGGACGGTGGTGAGCGTGCCGGCCCGGAGCACTTCGATCCGGCGCGAGGTGTCCTGGACGCCGTCGAGCGTCGCGGTGTGGTGGGTGGCGGCGCGCAGGTCGGGATCGGCCAGGGCGGCCCGCAGTTGGCCGAGGTTGGTCTCGATGCCGTCGATCCTGGTCGCGGCCAGCGCGTCGGCGAGCACGGCCAGCGCCTGCGCCCGGTCGGCGCCGTGCGCGATCACCTTGGCGAGCATCGGATCGTAGGAGGTGGTGACCTCGGTGCCCGTCTCCACCCATGTGTCGACCCGGACGTCCGGCGGGAAGGCGACCCGGGTGAGGAGTCCGGCGCTCGGCCGGTGGCCGTGGGCGGGATCCTCGGCGTAAATCCGGGCTTCTACGGCGTGTCCGACTCGCCTTGTCGACAAGGTGACCGGCGTGTCCCAGGCGTCGAGGCGGCTCGTGTCGCCCAGCGCCAGCCGCAGCATCCACTCCACCAGGTCGACCCCGTGGGTCTCCTCGGTCACCGGATGCTCCACCTGGAGGCGGGTGTTGACCTCCAGGAAGTACGCTTCCCCGCGCGCGGCGTCGTACACGAACTCCACGGTGCCCGCCGACCGGTAGCCGACCGACGCGCACAACGCCTGCGCGCTCGCAGCGAGTTGCGCGCGGAGTGCGTCGGACAGGCCGGGCGCCGGGGCCTCTTCGAGCACTTTCTGGTGGCGGCGCTGGAGCGAGCAGTCGCGGTCCCCGAGGGTCAGGACCCGGCCGTGGCCGTCGCCGAAGACCTGTACCTCGACATGGCGGGCGTGTTCCACCAGCCGCTCCAGGAACATCCCGCTCGCACGGTCGCTCTCGGCGAGGGGCCCGGCGGAGGAGAAGCTCGCCGCGGCCACCCGCCGCACCGACTCCCAGGCATCGGTGAGTTCGGCGGGGGAGTGGCAGGCGCGCATACCGATGCCGCCGCCCCCGCCGGTGGCCTTCAGCATCACCGGGTAGCCGAGCCCGTCCGCCGCGCCGAGCGCCGCGCCGAGGTCCGGCAGCAATCCGGTGCCGGGCAGCAGCGGGACACCGGCCGCCTCGGCGGCGGCGCGCGCGGTGTGCTTGGCGCCGAACACGTCCAGGTGGCCGGGCGCCGGGCCGACGAAGACCAGGCCGTCCGCGGCGCAGCGGCGGGCGAACTCCGCGTTCTCGGACAGGAATCCGTAGCCGGGATGCACCGCGCCGGCGCCGGTCTCCCGGGCGGCGGCGAGCACCGCGTCCATGGCGAGGTAGCTGGAGCGGGCCGGGGCCGGACCGAGCCGTACCGCGGTGTCGGCGAGGCGGACGTGCGGGGCGGCCCGGTCCGGGTCGGAGAAGACGGCCACCGTGCGCAGGCCCATCCGGCGGGCGGTGCGGATGATCCGGACCGCGATCTCGCCCCGGTTGGCGATCAGCAGGGTGTCGAAGGGCCGGTGGTCCGGCCGCCGGGAGCCGGTGGGCGGCGGATTGCTCATGCCGGGTCCTCCATCGCCGCCAGCGCGGCCGCCGCCTCTTGCGGCGGCGTCACCGTCATCCGTACCGGCGTCGGGTCGAACCCGTTGCACGGGTTGTTGATCTGCGGGCAGTTGGAGACCAGCACCAGCACATCGGTCTCGGCCCGCAGCAGCACTTCCAGGCCCGGCGCCGAGATGCCGTCCACGATGCCGAGGGTGCCGTCGTCCTCGACCGGCACGTTCATGTACCAGTTGACGTTGCTCACCAGATCGCGCTTGCCCAGGCCCCAACGGGCGCCCTCGGCGAGGAAGTTGTCCACGCAGGCGTGCTGCGACCAGGTGTGGTGGCCGTAGCGCAGGGTGTTGGACTCCTTGGAGCAGGCACCGCCGATCGTGTCGTGCCGGCCGACGCTGTCGGCCACCACCGTCATCAGCGGGGTGTGCTCGTTGGACAGCAGTACCGTGCCGGTGCTGAGGAAGATGTTGCCCTGCGCCTGGATCGTGTCGGGCGCGCTGTAGCGGACCGCGGTGTCGTGGGCGTCGTAGCCGAGGAAGTCCACCGCCTGATTGCCGTGCAGGTCGGTGATGGCGAGCAGGCCGCCGGCCGGAATCACCGCCGACCAGGGGGCGCGGGCCTCGACGGTCGTGGACGTGCTCACGCGATCCCCCTGGCGGCCGTCTGCTCTGCGGTGTTGAGGAAGGCACGGCGGCCCTCCGGGGTGGTGTCCCACAGCGGATCGCCGGGCCCGGTCGGCGTGCCGCGGCGCGCCCGCACCTCCAACGGCCCGCAGGTGTAGGCGGAACGGGGGTCGAGCGGGTGCGGCACATTCGCCAGCAGGACGGTCAGCGGCTGCTCGGCGCGCAGCGTCACCGCGGTGCCGGGGCCGGCCGAGCCGATGAACTCCACGGCGCCGTCCGGCTCGACGCGTACCCCCTGGAAGAAGGAGAGCGACGGCGGCAGGTCGCGGGGCGCCAACCCGTGCTTGGCGGCGCCCAGTTTGAACAGCTCGCGGCCCGCCGGGGACGGGCCGTGCGGCGAACCGTCGCCGTAGCGCGCCCGGTTGCGTACCGCGGTGGAGGTACCGCACAGGAGGTCGTGCCGGCCGCTGGTGTCGGCGATCACGGAGGCCAGCACCCGGCCCTGATCGGACAGCAGGAGCTGGCCGGCGCCGAGATAGGCGTTCCACTGGACCTTCGCGGTGTCGGCGGTGTTCAGCCGCTCCCAGGGGCGGCCGTCCACGAAGAGCAGCAGGTGGGCGCAGGCGTTGCCGGTCGCGTCGGCCAGGCGCAGTTCGGTGCCGCGGGCCAGCGCCTTGTGGGTGTAGCCGCCGCCGGCGACCGTCTCGGCCCACAGCAGGCCGTCCGGCGCCGGCACGGTCGGCATGGCCTCGGTCCGGGCCCCGTCCTGGGCGCGGGCGTGGTCCCGGGCCCCGGCGGTCGTCCCTGTCGTGCCGGTCGGTCTCGGTGTTCGCGCTGTCCGCGTGGTCCGCCTGCCCTGCTCGGCCCGCGTTGCCCTGGTCGCCACGATGCGGGGCCCCCTTTCCGTCGGCACGGATGAGTTTCTGTCGCTCGACAGAAATTAGGACGCGGGCGCTTCCGGGCCATTGCCCGACCGTTGCGGCGGGGTTACCGCGTGCTCACCGGGTGGACGGGCCGGGCCGGCGCACGCCGTGTGCGACGATCGGCCGGTGAGCGTCAACGGGAACGTGAACGGTAGGAGGGTCGGCCGGCCACGGGCCCGGCAGCGGCCGGACAGCGGGATGACCGCGCGGGAGGAACTGCTGGCGGCGGCCGCCGAACTCTTCACCACCCGCGGCTACACCGCCACCACGACCCGCGGGCTGGCCGAGCGGGCCGGAATGCGGCAGGCCTCGATGTACCACTACGTCGGCGGCAAGGAGGATCTGCTGGCGGAACTGCTGGAAAGCACCGTCACGCCCTCCCTGGCCCTGGCCCGCACCCTGCTCGCCGACCGCACCCGCCCCGCCGAGTCCCGGCTGTGGGCCCTGTGCCGCTCCGACGCCGAACTCCTGTGCGCCGGCCCCCACAACCTCGGCGCCCTCTACCTCCTGCCGGAGGTGGCCTCCCCCCGCTTCGCCGGCTTCCACCGGGCCCGCACCGCCCTCAAGACCGCCTACGCCGAGCTGCTCGCGGCGACCGCGCCCTGCGCCGACCTCACCCCCGGCGAACTCGCGCTGCGCACCGACCTGCTCTTCGCCCTGATCGAGGGACTCATCCTCGTGCACCGCTCCACCCCGAACCGCCCGGTCCCCGTCATGGCCGCCGCGGCGGCGGACGCGGCCCTGCGCATCGCGGGCGTTCCCGCCGAGCAACTCGGCGGGCTGCGCGGACCGTAGGCCGCCCCGGGTCAAGCCGGCGTCAAGCCGCGTGTCCCGCCGCATGCCCGGCCGGGCGCAGGGGAGTCGGGCGCCGGGCGGCCGGGCCCGGAGCCTCATCCCGGACCGGCCGGCGCACGGACCGGGTCCGGATTCGGCAGGTCCGTCACCTCGGGCGCGTCCGCCGCTTCCGCAGCTTTCAGTGCTTGTCCTCCGCCGCGACCGGCGGCAGGGATTTGAGCAGGTGGACGTCCGCGTGGCCGCCGGGGATGCCCGGGATCCGGCCGGTCTCGACGTAGCCGTGGCGCTGGTAGAAACCCGGCGCCTGGAAGGTGAACGAGGAGACGGCGACGCGATCGCAACCACGCCGCCGCGCCTCCGCCTCGGCGGCCCGCAGCAGCCTGCCGCCCCACCCGTCCGTGCGGCTGTCCGCCCGCACCCACAGCAGTTCGACGGTGCACAGGCCGCCCCAGGTGGCCGCGGTCAGCCCGCCGACCAGTCCACCCGCCGCGTCGGTGGCCCTGACCGAGAACGCGCCGCGATCAGCCGTCCCCGCGGCCGCGTTGTTGAAGGCGACCAGCTCCGCGGTCAGCCGTTCTTCCAGTTCGGGGTCGCGCTGCCCGGTGGTCACCGCGGGGCCGGGTCCGTGGTCGGTCGTCACGCCGCGGAGTATTCCAGCCCGGCGGCCCACCGGCACGGGATTATCGGGCCGGCGCCCCCCTGTCCGCCCCGGGCCGGTCAGGCACCGCCGGCGGCGGGGCGGGCACGGGCCGCTCGCCACGCTGCCCCGAGGGCCAGCGCGCCGGCCAGG
>NZ_FMCH01000014.1 GCF_900091855.1 Streptomyces sp. DvalAA-14 | reverse complement strand
GAACCGCCCGCTCGGCTGCCCGGCCGGCACGTCGTCGTGGCCGCCGACCGCGCCGTCGTGCAGCAGGTGCGCCAGGGTCGCGAACTCCGCCTCGTCCCGCAGCGTGCAGGCGCTGCCGACCACGGCGGCCGCGAGTTCCGCCCGGTCCAGCGCGAGGAAGGCCCGTACCAGGGCGGCGACGTCGGGCAGCTCGCGTCGCTGGACAAAGGTGCCCAGCCGGCGCCGGCTCTCGGCCGCCTCCCCCGGCTGCGCGGCGAGGTCCGCCACGTCTTTGGCGTAGGCGGCGGGTTCCGCCGACACGGAATCCGGTCGCCGGGGCGGCAGCGCGGGCTCCTTGCCGGCTTCGGCGTGCCGGTTGCGGAAGAGCGGCATGGCCCCGGCGCTGTCGCTGCCGCGCATCCCGGGCTGGGGCATGCCGTGGCGCCGCAGCTTGGCCTCCAGCGCCTTGAAGACGTCGTGGATGGTGAGCAGTTGGGGCCCCTGCGCGATGCCCTCCCGCAGCACCTCCAACAGGGCCCCGGCGAAAGCGGTGTATCCGGTGCCGCGCCACTGGGCGACGGCCTCCATCCGGTACTCCGTCGCCACCAGCGTGCACACACCCGCCACTTCCTGCTGGAGCGGGTCACCGATCCGGCCGAGATAGGAGTCGTCCGCGTAGCAGCAGTCGAGCAGCAGCAGTTTCAGCGGGGCTTCGGAGCGCTGGAGTATCTCCTTGACCTGGCTGAAGGGGAGATGGGTGGCGAAGTGGTCGAAGTCCGCGTCGGACAAGGCCAGTTTGAGCCCCGGGTCGGCGTAGAAGCGCTTGCCGTGGCAGCCGAGGTAGACCAGGAGCAGGTCGACCTGCTCGCGGGCGGCCCGCACCAGGGCGTCCATCGCGGCCCGCATTTCGACCTCGCCGCTGAGCAGCGCCCGCCGTTCGGCCGGCAGGTCCCATACGCCGTTGTCGGCGAACCGGTCGGCGAGCGCCCGCGCGCTCGCGGCCACCGAGGGCCGGTCACCGTATCTGGGGTCCGGGAATCTGGACGCCCCGATGAACAGCCCGTAGCCCCTCGGCGTTCCGGGCGGAGGGTGCTCAGCCCTCATCTGGGTCGATGACGGGGGCCGTTGCGCCGGACGTGCCGGTGATCGTGATGGTGACCGGGCCGACCTCGATCGTGGTGACGTTGCCGTTGGTGGCGATCACCGGTTCCTCGGTGGCGACATCGCGGCCGAACCGGTTGTGCACCCAGCCGCGGACCGCGACGCCGAGTGCCATGAAGTCCGCCGTCGCGCTGATCGCAGCGAAGAGTTCGTCGGCCGACGGGCCGAGGTGGGTGCCCGCGCCCGGCGCCGGGTCCCTGAAGTCGAGTTGGAGGCCCGGGTCGGCCCTCGGCAGCCATTCTCTGAGCGACTGGAGGTCCTGCGTCGGATCCGTACTCGCGCAGTTGAAGGTGACGTTCACCGTGTCTCCGGCCACTTCCGACGATTTCTCGATAGCTCCAGGGTACTGGTGGCCAGGATGATAGGAAGAGAGAATCGTGATGATGTCCGATCAGTTCTTTGGGCGGATTGAATGACTTGGGCGGTTCCGGAGTAGGCCGCTCCGGCCGGCGCCATCCGGACGCGTCGCGGGGGGACGCGGAGGGGGAAAGATGACGACGACGGCACGGCTGACGGCGGATCCGGCGTCCGAGGACCAGCACCTCAAGCGCGAACTGGGCTTCTGGCACCTGACCGGTATCTCCCTGGGCGGCGTGATCGGTTCCGGCTGGCTGCTGGCCCCGATGAAGGTGGCCAACGCGGCAGGGCCGGCCGCGGTCGTCTCCTGGGCGGTCGGCGGCCTGGTGCTCGTCCTGATGTCCCTGGTCCTGGTCGAACTCGGCGCCTCGGTCCCGCTGTCCGGGGGGCTGGTGCGCTGGCCGTTCCACAGCTCCGGACGGCTGGTGGGGACCATGGCCGGCTGGAGCATCTGGATCGCCTACGCCATCAACCCGCCGAGCGAGGCGGCGGCGATGGTCCAGTACCTGAGCCTGCACGTCCCGCGGCTGCATCTCTACCTGACCGGGGCGAGCCGGCTGAGCACGCTCGGCATGCTGGTCTGCTTCGCCATCATGATCGTCTTCGTGGTGGTGAACTGGTACGGCGTGCGGCTCTTCGCCCGGGTCAATCTGGCATTCACCATTGGCAAGTTCGCTTTCCCGGTCCTGACCGCGGTCGCGCTGTTCGCCTCCGGATTCCACGCCCACAACGTCACCGCCCACCACGGATTCGCGCCCTTCGGCTACGATCCGGCGCTCACCGCGATCACCACCAGCGGGGTCTTCTTCGCCTACACCGGTTTCCAGGGGCCGCTCGACCTGGCCGGTGAGGCCCGCAACGCCAAGCGGGACATCCCGCGAGCGGTCGTCGCGGCCCTGGTGCTGGCGATCTTCGTCTACATCGCCCTGCAGATCGCCTTCATCGGCGCCGTCCCCCGCCTGAACCAGATCTCCGGCTGGCACGGCGTGGACACCAACTCGACGTTCGTCGACCTCGCCAAAGCCCTCAATCTGGGCTGGCTGTTCATCGTGCTGCAAGTCGGAGCGGTCGCCTCCCCCGGCGGTTCCTCCATGGTCTACACCGCCGAGAGCGGCCGGTCGGTCTACGCGATGGGGCTCAACGGCCTGCTGCCCGCGATGATCGCCAGGGTGCACCGCGGGTCCGGCATCCCCCGCCGCGCACTGGTGGTGAACACCCTGATCGGCACGGTGTTCCTGTTCACCCTGCAGAAGTGGTCGAACATGGTGGCCGTGGCCAGCGCGCTCACCCTCTTCGGCTACTCGCTCAGCCTGGTTTCCGAACAGGCCATCAAACGCCGCTACCCCGAGTTGATGGCCGGCTGGGTACGCGGCACCCGGATCATCGCGCCGGCCAGCTTCGTCTTCGCCACTGAGCTGTTCTACCGGTCCACCTGGTCCCACGTGCGGATCGCCGTCCTGGTCCTGGTCTCGGCCGCCGTCCTCGGCTACGGCTGGGAGTGGTTCAACCAGAAGTCCGGCATGCGCGACCTGGCGTCGGGCGCATGGCTGGTCGCCTACCTGATCGCACTGGCCGCCCTGTCCAAACTCGGCAACTACGGCGGCATGCACCTGCACGCGATCCCCGTCCCGGCCGACTCGCTCCTGGCCGCGCTGATCGGCTTCGCCGGTTACTGGTTCGGCCTGCGCGGCGCCGCCCGGCACCTACGGGTGAACGAGCCCCTCCTGGAGGACCTGGCGGCACTGCGCAAACGCTGAGCGGAGCGTCAGCCGCCGCCGCGGCAGGGCCCCGCCCTCGGTATGGACGCGGGCGCCGGGCGGCGCCGCGTGCTCACCCCTCCGAGCCCCGCGCCCGCGGCGAGCGCCGTGAGCCAGGGATGCTGTCCGTGGGACTCGGTGAGGGCGGCCGTGAGCCAGTGGCGTGCGGTGGTGTCCAGGGTCGGGAGGGTCGCGGTGAAGTCCTGCTCGTCCTTCGGCCGGGGGCGCTCGGCCTTGTAGTAGAGCTGGACCTCGGGCGCGAGGTAGGGGATGCCCGTGGCCGAGCGCGCGCCGAGACGGCGGAGGGGGCGGCGTACGGTGGCGTGCCGCCGGGAGACCCACTCGGCGTCCTCGGACTCCTCCAGCATGATCTGGATCCGCCACGGCTCGCCGGGGCCGGGGCGGCACCAGATGTCGTGGACGGCGCCGGGCAGGATCTCGCCGCGCCGCCAGGGGCGGAGCGTACCGGGTGGGTCCGCCGCCCACCACTCCCAAGACGGCAGTGCGTCCTGGGCCGCGAGCTGGTCCCGGCGCAGCAGCAGGACGTCGATGTCGCCGTGCTCCCGGAAGGCGTGGCCGACGGCGAGCTCGATCGCGTGGCCACCCGCTATCCACCAGGGCACCGGCAGCGCCGAGAAGCGGGCGACCACGTCGAGCAGGGGCGCGGGCTCCCAGGGGCCCCAGGCCGTCTCGGTACGTGTCATGCCGGCATCCTCCCCACCTGGGGGCCTCCGAACACCTCTTTGTCGCAGAAAGTAGTCGATCGTAACGGAGAGAAATCGACGATCCGGCGTCCGACTTCCCACTCGCCCCCAAATCCGTACACTTGGGAGTAAGACATCCGATTTGTGCTCTCGATCGGGACCCGAATGGACCCTCGCCCCCTGGCATATCCCCATGTGCGAAGAGAGAGACGATGGAGCCACGTGACGCCGAGACCGACGGGCAGGCGGAGCTGCAAGGTGTGAGGTACCTTGCGGCCGCCATTGTGGACGCCCAGGGCAATGTGCGCGAGTGGACCCCCGGCGCCGAGCGGCTGCTGGGTTTCGGACGGGACGAGATGGCGGGGCGGCCGATTGCCGCGCTGCTGGACCCGGAGGTACCGGCCGACGTCAGGCAGCGGATGCTGGAAGGGGCCGGCGGCACGTCGACCGTGGTGATGCGGCACCGGGACGGCCACCCCATCACCGTCGAACTCATCTCCACGCCGCGCCCGGACGCCGACGGCGCGCCGGTCCGGCTGCTGGTCGCCAGCGGACTGCCCATCGAACGCGATGTCGCCGAAACGCTGAAGTCGTGGGCGCTGGACCAGGTCCCGTTCATCGGCGCGATCTTCGACACCGAGGCGCACTACGTCCATCTGAACGACTACGCCCGGCGGCTGTGGAAGATACCGGCCGACCGCCTGCTCGGCAGGACGGTGGAGGAGGACAGCACCGAGGAAGGCACCGGCGAATTCCAGGAGTCGATCCTGCAGTCGCTGCGCACCGGCGAGCCCAGCATCTACGAGGCCACGCAGCGGCGCGGATACCGCACCCAGGCCTGGGCCATCCACAACACCCCGCTGAAGGACGCCGCCGGCCAGGTGCGCGGTTTGTACACGCTCGGCATCGACACCTCCCGCGAGTTCGAGGCGCGGGCCCGGCTCAACCTGCTGAACCGGGCCAGCGCCACCATCGGCAGCACCCTCGACGTCCGCACCACCGCGATGGAGTTGACGCAGATCGTGGTGCCGGAACTGGCGGACTTCGTGACCGTCGACGTCCTCGACTCCGTCCTCGCCGAGGAGGAGCCGCTCCGGGTGCCCGAGAGCCCGGCCCTGGTGCGGCGGCTCGCGGAGAACTCCGTCCTGCGGGGCGTCCCCGAATCGGTGCTGAAGCCGGGGGACACCGAGATCTACATCGCCTCCTCGCCCAACGCCCGGGCGCTGGCCAGCGGCGAGGCGTACATCACCAAGATCGTCGGCGACCCGGACATCGACCAGTGGGCGGGACTGCCCGAGGAACGCTACGCGAAGGGGAAGCTCTTCGGCTTCCACTCCGGCATGGTCGTCCCGCTGCGGGCCCGCGGCAGCACCTTCGGAGTGGTCTGCTTCTACCGCCACCGGCGGCCCGACGACTTCACCCCCGACGACATGCTGCTCGCCGAGGAGATCAGCACCCGGGCCGCGGTCTGCGTCGACAACGCGCAGCGCTACGCCCGCCAGCGCGCCACCGCCCTGACCCTCCAGCACAGCCTGCTCCCCCACGACGTGCCCCGGCACACCGCCGTCGACATCGCGAGCCGCTATCTGCCCTCGGACGTACGGGGCGGGGTCGGCGGGGACTGGTTCGACGTCATCCCGCTGTCCGGGGCCAGGGTCGCACTGGTCGTCGGGGACGTCGTCGGCCACGGCATCCAGGCCTCGGCCACCATGGGCCGGCTCCGTACCGCGGTGCGCACCCTGGCCGACATCGAGATGCCGCCCGACGAACTGCTCACCCAGCTCGACGGCCTCATCGACCGCCCGTTCGCCACCGCCAGCGAGCGGCAGCCCGAGAGCGACGCCGGAGCCACCTGCCTGTACGCCGTGTACGACCCGGTGACGCGCTGGCTGGCCGTCTCCCGGGCCGGCCATCCGCCGCCGGTACTCGTCCTGCCCGACGGCAGCGTCGACGTCGTCGACGTGCCCGCCGGCCCGCCGCTGGGCCTCGGCGGCCTGCCGTTCGAGCGGGCCGAGGTGCGCCTGCCCGAAGGCAGCCTGCTCGCCCTCTACACCGATGGGCTGATCGCCTCCCGCGAGCGGGACATCGACCAGGGCATCGCCGAACTGCAGCGGCAACTCGCCGGTCCGAAGGCCTCGTTGGAGGAGACCTGCGACCGGGTGCTCGCAGGACTGCAACGGGAGACGCCCGCCGACGACGTGGCGCTGCTGCTGGCCAGGACCCGGGCCATGGACTCGTCCCAGACCGTCACCTGGGAACTCCCCGCCGATCCCGAGGCGGTGGCCACGGCCCGCGAGCACGCCTCGCAGGAACTGGAGGAATGGGGCCTGGACGAGGTGACCTTCACCACCGAGCTCGTCGTCAGCGAACTCGTCACCAACGCCATCCGCCACGCCTCGGGGCCGATCAATCTGCGGCTGATCCTGGAGGAGACCACCTTGATCTGTGAGGTCTCCGACGGCAGCGACACCTTCCCGCGCCTGCGCCGGGCCCGCGCCTACGACGAGGGCGGCCGCGGCCTGCTGCTGGTGGCGCAGCTCAGCCGCCGCTGGGGCACCCGGTCCACGGCCAACGGCAAGGTGATCTGGGCCGACCAGCCGGTGACACCGCCGCACCGCGAGACCTGATGAGACGTCAGTTCCGCTACCCGGGCGCCAACTGCCCCGCCGGCCCGGAACGGACGTACGGCGGCAGGCGCAGCCACCAGTCGGCGCGGGACCGCACCGAGTGCGGGGCGCGCGGGTCGTCCGCGAGGCGTTTGAGCCGGGCCGCCTCGCCGCTTATGCCGAGCGAGTAGACGACGCTCTCCAAAGCGCGGACCCCGGCCTGGTTTCCGGCGCGGGCCGGCGGAGCGTGCCGGGCCAGGGCCGCGTCCCAAAAAGTCCCGGTGCTGCGGCCGCCCAGATGACCCAGGGCCCCCGCGGCGGCCTCGACGACCGGGGCCGGGATGCCGGCGCCGAGGACCATCCGCTCCACCATGGGCCGTTCGGCGGCGCCCCCGAAGCTGCGCAGGGCCTGGAGCAGCCGCACCAGCACCCTCGCGTCGCGCCCGACATGCAACCGGGCCGTCTCGCCGCTCATCGCCGCGGCGAGCGGGCCCCGGTAGGGGGTCGCGGCCAGGAACAGCGCGGCATGCAGCCGTACGTCCGACACCGGCGCGTGGAGGATCTCGTCGACGAGGAGCGGAAGGACGCCGTCGACGAAACGCGGCACCTCGCGCGGCAGCGACGACACACTGGCGGCGACAAGATGGCCGACCAGGTGGGCACCGGGGTGACCGCCCGGACGACCGCCGGGATTGCTGCCGGGCTGCCCGCCGGCAGAGGACGTCAACTCGTCTTCCCCGCGCCACCGTTCGGCCGCGCGCGACGGCGGAGCGGAAGCCTCGGTGGCCGCCCGGGACAGGCGGTACAGGGTCCGGCGTGCTTCGGTCGACCGGTCGGCGGGCGGGACGAGGGCGAGGACGGAGCCGGCCAGGCTGCGGGCGTCGTCGTAGCGGACGCTCGTGTCGTGCAGCAGGCAGACAGCGACCGCGCAGACCTCGCGCACCTGCTCAGGTGTGAAGTGGCCGTGCTTGACCTTGCGCACGCAGGCGAGCAGGGCGCCGTAGAAGGCGTCGTCGTTGGTGGGGGCGGTCAGCTGCGCCAGTACGTGCCGGGCGGCGTCCGGGTGGGCGCTGGTGTCCAGCAGGCAGACGGTCTCCACGAAGGCCGGGTTGGTCGGGTCCGCCGCCCAGCCGGCGCACGCGGCCACCGCGGCACGCTGCGCCGACGGGTGCCCCAGCAGACGGCTGAACGCCTCGAAGCGCTGCTTCCACTCCGGGCCGTCGGCCACGATCGTCTCGGTGAGCAGCCGTTCCGCGACCGCCGTCCACTCCCCGGCCCGCAACCGGATGCCGGGGGCGGCGGCGAGCGCGGCGGTCAGATCGTCCCAGTCCGCCGCGGAGACGGGGCTGTTGGCCGTCACCGCCTCCATGACGGCGTCGATCCGCCGCTCCAGCGCCTCGTCCCCGGCCGGGGGCCGGGCGAGCAGGGGCAGCGGCCCGGTGGAGGGGACGGCGTAGCGGTTGATGGTGTCGACGGCCGAGGTGAGCTGACGTGCCGGGACGCCGAGCAGTTCCTCGTAGCGGCGAACGGCCCGCCACGGCACCGCGATACGGGCGGTCTCCCAGCGGGAGATCTTGCTCGGATCCGCTTCGCGCGGCCACGCGCCGCCTTCGAAGGCCCGGGCGAACGCGTAGCCCTGGGTGGCCCATTCGTCGTTCGTCCCGTAGAGGCGGTTCACCCGTAACAGCCATGCGGTGCGGTGCCGTACCGATAACGGGCCGGTGTGCGCCTGCGGATCCCCAGCCGGGCGGTGCGGCCTTCCGCGGTCCACCTTCGCCACGAGCCGCCTCCTTTATTGCAACCGATGTGCCGTCGTGCAACGGACCGCGATGCCGCCCGGCCCGCGCCCTACTCTGGTGCGAGGCGGCTCGGGGGCCGGCCGGGAACACGTTCCCGACCCCCCGGGGGGGAGGGCCGCCCTCACTACCTCGTCGCACTCGCCTTCAGGAGCGCCATCCCCGACAGGACCGGATGGTGCGGAATTCGGGTGGTACGGGTTCGGTGACGCGATCGTACCGATCCGCCCCCCGGGCCGCCTGGATTTGGGGAAATCCGGGCTCTTTGCGACAGCAACCGGAGGACCGTCATGGGTTTCTCGCTTTTCCTGCTCCTCCTGCTCGCGCTCGTCGTGGTCGGGGTCGGCTGGCTCAAGCACCTGACCACCCGCATCAGCACACCCGCATACGTCGAGGTGGACCTTCCGCTCGACACCGTCGTGGCAGTGGCCGGGCGGGCCACCTCGTCGGTCATCACCCGGACGCTGGGCCGCAAGCCGTTCGCCGCCGAACGGACCGCCCGCGGCGCGAAGTGGCAGGTGAGCAGCAAGGGCGGCGTACTGGCGATGGAGGTACGGCCCATCGGCGCCGGGGGGTACCGGGTGACCGGCTGGGCGGCGGAACTCACCCCGGCGCACTACGGGAGCGCTATGAGGCCCGGCCCGATGGCGCTGGGCTTCGCCGTGATGAACCGCGTCTACGCGGCGGTCGGCGTGGCACACGCGCCCAGCATCCTGATCCGGCAGCGCAAGCGCGCGTTCCGGGCGCTGGAACGAGCGTCCCGGCAGTCCGGGACGACCGGTGCCGGGACCGGGGCCGGGGCCGGAACGCGTACCGGCATCGACCGGTGAGTGGCGCCAACTTTTCTGGAACGGGGGACGATTGTGTTCGGATCACGTCCTGAACTGGACGAAGGGCTGGCCGCGCGGCTGGGCGGCGACGGGAAGGTCGCCCGGCGCCGCCTCGCCGACAACCAGGACGCACTGCGGGCGGCCCTTCAGCCCGGCGAGATCGTGCGCGTCATCGCGGTGGAGGACGCGTTCGACTGCCGGGTCGCGATGATCACCTCCCGGCGGCTGCTCATCGCCCGCAAGGGAAGGGTGACCGGCTCCTACGAGCCGGCCCGGATCAGCCGGACCCGGCTGGGCCGCCGCCCGAACGGCACGATGCTCACCCTGATCGACGGCCCGGGACTCGTGCTGGGCTTCCTCGACCACCAAACCGCCAATCTGCTGGCCGTCTCCGTCGACAACCACCTGCTCGCACCGCCGCCCCGGAGCAACGCCGGCAGCAACACCCCGAGGGACATCGCGGAGTTGCTGCCGGACTACTACCGCGGAATCCTCTTCGCGACGGGGAAACCGGACACCCCGGACAACATCGTCGCGCTCATCGAACTCGTCGGCCAGATGCTCACCCTCAACGCGATGATCTGGTTCGGGACGGTTGACGACAAGGCGGCCGAGGAACGCTTCCTCGAGCACTTCCGCGGCGGCGGTCCCACCGATCGCTTGATCAACATGGTCGACGACATGATCGATTTCCTGTGGGCGTGGAGTCCGCGCTGTCATGAGGCACTGCGGGACTTCGTCCGCGAGGCCCAGGAAGTCCTGACCGGTCCGAAAAGCCAGCTCTGGCGGCACGGGGACGATCTGCCGATGGGACTGTGGGAGGAGAGCGGGGAGGGCGACGGGGGATGACGAGGACGCCGGCGGCGGGCGGGGACGCCGGGGACGCCTCGGACAGCGGGAACCCCGGCGGGCCGGCAGCACCCGGTTCGCCGGGGACGCAGGGGACGCAGGGGACGCAGGGGACGCAGGGGACGCCGATCGTGCCCGACGACGCCGCCGCCCTGGCCGCCGCAAGCCGCGGAGAGGCGCTGCTGGAGGCCTTCTTCGGCTCCGGCGACGTGGCCACGCTCGACGCCGCCATTGCCGAACTACGCCGCGCCCGGGCGCTGCTGACTGCGGACAGTCCTTATCGAGCCCCTGTCCTGGGCCTGTTGGGGCGCGCCCTGCGCCGCCGCAACGCCTACGCCGGCGAGGGCATGGACCGTTTCGACGAGGCGGTCGACGTGCTGGAGGAGGCCGTCCGGCTCAGCCCGGCCGGTGAGGAAGCGTACCTGCACCGGCACAACCTGGCCGCCGCGCTGGGCGATCGGCACGACATCTCCAACCGGCCGTCCGATCTGGTGGCAGCGGAAGCCGCCTGCCGCGAGGCGCTCACGTTGGCACCGGAGGACTCGCCGCACCGCGGCTCGCTGCTGACCATGCTCGCCGGCAACCTCAGGGCCCAGCACCAGAACGGCGCCGGTACCGGGAAGCTCGCCGAGGCCGTCCAACTCGCCGTCGCCTCCTACCGGATGACGCCCACCCGCAGCTCCGCCTATGCCATGAACGCCTACACGGCGGCCGTCGTCCTGCTCGACCAGTACAACGTGACCCGTGACGCCGACCTGCTCGTCCAGGCCCGTGCGGCGATCGGATCGGCGCTGGAGTTCGGAGACGACGACCCCCAAGTACACCTGTTCCACGCGCAGTCGGGCAACATCCTGCAGACCGAGGCCGGACGCAGCCAGGAACCGGCGGACTTCGAGGCGGCGACCACGGCACTGACCCGGGCGATCGACCTCCTGCCGCCCGGCCACGGCGCCCGGTCCGGCCACCTGCACGACCGCGCCGGCGTCCTGGGGGACTGGCACCAGGTGCAACCCGGTCGGGGGCTGCTCGTCGCGGCCGAGCGCGATCTGCGCGAAGCCCTCCAGGGCCTGCCCCGCGAGGACATCAGCTACGGGGTGGCGCTCAACGGGCTCGGCCAGATCCTCCTGCTGCGCTACGCCCACTCCGGCGACGTCAGCTGCCTCGACCACGCCTTCGGCTGCTTCCGCGAGGCGGAGCCGACGGCTCCGGCGGGCGACCCCTTCCGCCAAGTGGTCCTCACCCACCTCGGCAACGCCCTGCTGGACCGGCACGGCATCGGCCGGGACACCGCCCGCCGCCGCCGCGACCTCGACGAGGCGCTGGTGGCGTACGAGGCCGCCGTCAAGGCCGCGCCGGACGAGCACGGCAACCTGTCGGTCCAGATCGGCAACCTGGCCTCCGCCCACCGGGCCCTCTACCAGGAGACCAAGGACATCGAGGCGCTGCGCGACGCGGAGGCCGGCTACCGGGAGATCCTGCGCCGCTTCGCAAAGAACCTCGACACACCGGACCGCGACCGAACCCTGTTCAACCTCGCGCTGACCCTGCTGGACCGCGTCGGCGCGGACAACGCCGGCCAGGCGGCCCTGGACGAGGCGGAAGCCCTGCTGCGCGACATCCACCGGCGCTGGTCCGACGAACGGGTCGACGCCACCGCCGCGGTGTTCGCCCTCGCGGACTGCCTGCGGACACGATCCGAGCGCTCCGGCGACCCCGCCCCCCGCCGTGAAGCGATCGGCCTGCTGCGCGGCGTCGTCACCGGCGCCGCGCACGTACCCGATGCCCGCCGGGCCCGGGGAGCCGTGGCCTGGGCCACGTATGCCGCCGCTGACGGTGACTGGCGCGGCGCCGTGACGGCGTACGAACTCGCACTGGCGGCGGTGGACCAGGCGGCATCCCCCGCGCTCGACCGGCGCTCCCGGGAGAGAGTGGCGGCGGACTTCTTCGGTCTCGCGTCCGACGCCGCGGCCTGCGCTCTGCAGGCCGGTGATCCCGCCCACGCGGTGGAACTGCTCGAACAGGGCCGGAGCATCCTGCTGGACCGGGCGTGGGAGAGCCGGACCGTCCTCGACGATCTGTCACGTCATCTGCCGCGCACCACCGGGCGGTTCGTGGAACTGAGCCGCCGGCTGCACGACCGCGAGGCGGCCTCCGCGGGATCCGAGCAGCGCGCGCGGTGGGCCGAGGAACGAGCCGGGCTGCTCCGGACGATCCGCGAGCTGCCGCTCTTCGCGGATTTCCTCCAACCACCCGCCTTTCAGGGCCTGGCCGACGGAATCGGCGACCGCACCGTGATCGTCCTCAACGTCAGCCGCATCCGCTGCGACGCCGTCCTGATCGCCCGCGGCGGCATCCGGGTCTGCCCGCTGCCCTCGCTCACCGCGAACACCCTGATCCGGCAGACCGCGCGCTTCCGGGCCGCGGTACGTACCGCCGGCGATTCCCAGGCGCCCCTGAACGAAAGGCAGTTCGCCGAGCGTACGACGGTTCCGGCCGTGCTGCGCTGGCTGTGGCACAGCACCGTGGCTCCCGCGCTGACCGGTTTCGGCCTCGCCGGACCGCGAGCGCCCGGCGGTGTCCTGCCGCGCGTGTGGTGGTGCCCGACCGGTCTGCTCTCCTTTCTGCCGCTGCACGCGGCAGGGTCCCACCCGTTCGACCGCGGGGTCGGGGCGAACGCAGCAGGCGGGCGCGCGGGGAACGGACCTGCAGGGGAGGGGAGTGTTGGGGACGGGAGTGTTGGGGACGGGAGTCCGGCGGGCGGGACGCCGGCAGGCGGGACGCTGGATCACGTGGTGTCGTCGTACACCCCGACCGTCCGGGCGCTGGCGGCGCTCGCCGGGCGTACGGCGAGCGCGGATCCGCCGGCCGCGCGGCCGGGCACACCCCGGCTGCTGGCGGTGGCGCCCCAGGCGCCAGGTACCGAGCCCCTGCCCCACGCGGTCGCCGAACTCACCCGGATACGCCGTACCCGCCCGCTCGGCGCCGACCTCATCGGCCCGGCCGCCACCCGGCAGCGCGTCCTGGACGAACTGCCCGGCCACTCCTGGTTCCACTTCGCCGGGCACGCCGTCCAGGACCCGCTGGCTCCCGACGCCGCCGCCGGTCTGCTCCCGTACGACTACCTGCCGACCCGCCGACTGCTCGAAGCGACGGACATCGCTGATCTGCCCCTGGACGGACCGGAGTTGGCTTTCCTCTCCGCCTGCGAAACCGCCTCGGGGACGATGGACCTGGCCGACGAGGTCGCCCACCTCGCGGGCGCCTTCCTCGTGGCCGGCTTCCGCCATGTCATCGGTACGCAGTGGACCGTCAGAGATCGGTCGGCGGCCCATGTCGCCGCGGATTTCCACCGGTTGGCGACCGACGCCGACCGCTCGGCGCGCGCGCTCCACGAAGCCGTGCGATCGGCGCGGGACGAGGCGGCGTCCCCCTTCGTATGGGGGCCGTTCGTGCATTTCGGTCCCTGACGGACAGGGGGGAGGGCGACGGGCGCGGGCGCCGGCGCGGGCCTCCTGGCCTGGCGGCTGGCGGCTGGCGGCTGGCGGCTGCCGCGCCCAGCGGCGGCCCGTCACCGGTCGCCGGTGAATTCCGGTTCCGGGCGGATGCCGCCTCGGTGCAGGTACGCCGTCACGCTCTCCCCCGCCGCTCTCTCCGCGACGGGATTCGCGGGCAGTGGCCAGCGCAGCGCCCGGTACAGATCGATCCGGTGGAGATCGAACGCGGCCTCCAGCAGATCACCGAAATCCACCGCGGCGTCCGGCAGCAACCAGCCCCAGCAGACGAGCACGACCGCTACCGCGGCCGGCGCCGCCCACGGCGTCCACACGGCGGCCGGCAGGGCCAGCAACGCCCAGAGCCCGGCAGCCGCCGCCGAGTCGACCTGCTTGCGCGCCGCCGCCACGTCCTCGCGCGTCTGCTGCGGCAGCAACAGCCAGAGATGTGGCCAGACCACAGCCGCATCGAGGCCGTACTTGTGCCACGAGCGGCTCTCGGCCGCGCCCAGGATGTTGCCGAGCCTGGTCGGCATCGCCTCTGCCCCGGCCGGCCGGTGGCGCAGCCAGCTGTCGAGTCGCCCGTGGCGGACGAGGTCGGCGTCGCGGGCGGTCCCGTCGTGGATCCGCCCCTCCAGCTCGCACCACTGTCCCCAGCGGTCGTCGCGACGCCCCGCGGCCCGCCCGGCCAACCGCCGCCGCGGCCGGTCCAGGAACCGGGGCCAGTGCCCCTCCAGCAGGCGCAACACCGGATAGGTGAGGCGCTGCACGATCACACCCGAGGCGAGCAGTGCCACCAGCGCGGCCGCGAGCGTCGCGACCTGCACTCCCGCGGGCTGCGCGCCCAGCATGTCCAATCGCCTCTTGGCGGCGGCCGATCCGCCGTGCCCGGCGTACCAGGCCACCAGCAGCCCCAGCCAGTACACGGACGCCGGCCCGGCGGACGCAACCCAACGATCGGTGAGCTTCGTGGTCAGCGCGTTCCAGAAGACAGGCACGTCGGAGCCTCAGTCCACCGGCGTGAACAGCCGGCCGCAGCCGGGCTCGGGGCATTTCGGCACCGGGTCGGCGACACTGTGGCGAAACCACGGCCGCCCCGAGCGGTGCACCGGGCAGCTGTACCCCGGCGCCGGAACGGCCAGTGGCCCCTGCCGGGTGATCCGCGGGAACGTGACGCGCCCCGGGTCGCTTCCGCCCGGTGACGGGACGGCCCCCGGCAGACCGTCGGCGCCGGTCTGCGCTGTCCACTCCCGGACCCACTCCTGCACCCACGTCCACACCCGCGCGTCGGCGCGCAGGACGGCGGCGACCTCCTCGGCGGGTCCGGCCGGGCGGGCGTTCAGCAGCCGGTTGAGCGCCGTCCGGATCGACTCGCCCGCGACCGGCGCCAGTTCGAGAAGGTGCGGGCGCACGGCCCGGGCTGCGTCGAGGAGGTACTCGTCGTCTGCCATGCGGCCAGTGTGTCAGCGGGCCCGATCGCGCGCGGGCTTGTTGCCCGACCGTGACGGCGCCTGCCGCACACGCCGCACACGCTCGCCCCGCGGGGCCCGGGCCCCCGGGCCCCCGGGCCCGGCCATGGTGATCAGCGCGGTCGCAGCGCGGGATCACGGATCATCGCGGTGAGTTCGGCGGCTGCGGCCTCGGCGCGACCGGGGCGGTGCAGCCTTCCCTCGAACCACGGGAAACCGACGACGCCGAGGTCCGCCTCCTCGATCCCCTCACGGCACCGGACACTCAGATATCCGTCCCACGCGTAGTCGGCGGCGGTCAGGTCCTCCCACGGCACGGAGCGGGCGCGCAGCAGCCGGCGAACCCTTATGCCGGCCGGATCGGCGGTGATCCGCCAGGCCAGCACCTTGCCGAGGTGCTTCAGCCATATCAGGGCCCCGACGACCAGGGCGAGGTCGTCCCACCAGGACGTGGCGGCGCGCCGGGAGTTCCAGAGCAGCAGCCCGGCCACCGCCAGGGCGAGCGTCACCGCTATGAGGCGGTGCACCGGCCCCGCGTGCCACCGAACGCGGCCGGTGGCCGGGCGCATGGTCTTGAGAGCACGCTGGACCCGGAGTTCGGCGTCCCGACGGTACTGGCGAGAACGCTCGTCCAAGGGTTCGTCGTTCTCGTCGTCGTCCGCGTCGCCGTCGTCGCCGTCGTCATCGTCGTCATCGTCGTCATCGGGGTCATCGTCGAGGTCGCCGGCGCCGCGCTGTACCGAGGTCACCGTCAGCTCGACGAGCCGCCGCCCGTCCTTCCCGAAGCGCGCCAGCACCAGTTCGCCGCCCTCGACAACAGCTCCGTAGAGCAGGGACTGCTCCAGTTCGGGGCGGCTGCCGGAGCCCGTGTCGGTCGGGGCGTTAGCGGGGGCGTCGGCGAGGGCGTCCGCGTCGGACCCGGTGGGGGCCGGGGCGGCGGTGCCGGTGGTACTTGTGGTTTGCGCGTGGACCTCGGCGCGGGCCGCGGCGCCCGGCGGGCGGTAAGGCGTGTAGTGCAGCACCGGCCGCAGACCGGCCGTGTCGTCCTGGGCGAACACCTCCGTCTGCTCGCCGCGGCGGCGACTCAGCACCCGGAGCACCGGGACCGGGGCGCGACGCAGCCGCGCCGCCCGCTCGCGCGCGAACAGCCCGCAGCTCACCAGGACCACGCCGAGTCCGCCCAGGGCGAGCGCCAGCACCTGCCGGTCGTCGCGGCCGACCCCGTACGGCTCAGCCGCCAGGCGGACCCAGTCGCCGCGCGCCAGCACCCGTACCCGGTGGACGTGTCCATAGTCGCCGTCCACACCGAACCGGTGCCGCGCGCCATCGGGCAAGCGAACCGTCAGGGCGCCGTCGCCCTCGTCGTAGGCGACCACGGGCACGTCCTGCGCCAACGCAGCACGCGCCGTACGCGCGTCCGCTTGGTTCTGGCTCACGACGGTGGCGATCAGGATTCCGGCCGCCACGCACAGCAGGGCGCCCAGCCCGTAACGCAGCAACCCCCGGTAGGGACGGGCGAAACGACCCTCCGGCAGCGGGGCGACGGCGGTGAAGCCGCCTGCCGCGTCGAGGATCCGGGCCCGCTGACGGTGCCGCGTCCGCAACCGCGCCACCGCGGCGGCCACGCCCCAGCACAGCCCCAGGACGACGAAACCGTCCGCGATCTTCTCGACAGCGCCACCCTGCCACTGCCCGGGCTCGGCCATGTACAGCAGCAGCACCACCGAGGAAGCCAGGGCGGCCTCCGGCAGCGCGAGCAGCCACAGCAGATGCGGCAGGAACAGCAACAGCCCCACCCGGTCCGCCCAGTCGGCCCCGCAGGGAGCCGCGGTGGTGCACACCGGATCCGGCGCATACGACAACGCCGTCAGCGTGGCGGCGGTCAGCAGCAGCACGGGCCACACCGGCCGCGCCCATTCGGGCCTGCGCGTACTTCCCCACCGCTGGGCGTCCGCGGACAGCCACGGCCGCGCGGGTATGTCCGCCAGAGGCACCGAACTCGTCGTCACCTCCGCATTATGCGGCCGGGCCGCCCCATCGGCTGTGGGCTTATCAGGGTCGGGCCTATGGGCTGCGGGCTTATCAGCGGTGGACTATCGGCGGCGCGCTTGGACCACGGCGTGCGTGCCGCTCGTGCGCCATGCCTCGCCGCTCGCCTCGGCCGCCGCGAGGGTGGAGGCGTCGAGGCCCACCATGACGTCGGACTTCAGCGTGCGCAGGGCGATCAGCGGACCGTCGCCGGGGACGTAGGAGGTCAGCTCGGTGAAGGAGGTGGTGGCCGGCCAGTGCTGGTCGCCGACGAGGCGGCGGTAGTTCAAGTCGCCCTTGGAGAGGGTCAGGGTCGCGCGCGCGAGGTCGGCCCGCAGATCGTCGGGCATGGCGGTGTACGGCAGCGGCGCACAGGAGAAGTAATGCGTCCGCAACCCCAGCCGCCCGCTGTTCATGTCCTGCCACAATCGGTCCCCGGTCTCGGCCGCCCGCCCGGTCGCCTCCTTCATACGTCGCAGACAGTCCACGACATCCGCGGTCGTGGCATCGGAGACGAAGTACGGATACGGCTTGACGTGCAGCACCACAGTGGCCGCCCGCCCGGTGTGCAGGAGGTGGTCGATCAGGATCAGGTCGGCGGTCAACTCGCGGCCGGCATTGTCCGCCAGCACATGGACCGCGCCCGGCGGCACCGCCGACTCCCACAGCACGGCGCTGTCATCCACCATGACGTGGCCGGGTCCGGCGCCCTCGGCTGCTCCGCCGGCGGAAACGCGGAACCCCAGATCCGCCCGGTTGCCCCACAACGCCCCTTGCAGCACCGCCTCGTCCCGGGCTTCGGGCGGCAGACCCGCGAGTTCGTCCAGCGCGGCCAACTCCTCCGCGACGGCCCTGCTCTTCAACTCGGCGCGCTTGGCCGGCCCGAACGGGTCGACGCCCTGCCACGGCCCGGCCTCGAAGTAGCCGACAGCCTGCAGCAGCCTGCGGTAGAAGTAGCTCTCCGCCCACAGGAAGGGCACATCGAGCCATGACCGGCCGAAGTAGGCCGCTCCCCACTCGTTCCAGTGCTCGCTGCCGTGGGCACCGGCCGGCAGCGGGCTGATCGCCTCCCCCTGGATCTCCGCCAGCAGCACATGGAGCGCCTGCAGCTCCGGCGGCCCGTACGGGATGGCGGCCCGTACCTGCTGGATGAGCGCCGGATGTCGCTCGGTGAGCACCTTCCGGGCGAAGGAACCAGGCGTACCGCCCATGATCACGGGCGCGCCGGAGGGCTGCGGGGCGGTGTCTGCTGCGGGCATCGGCTGCGGTGTTTCCTCAGCTCAGGGAGTTCTGGGATTCTCCGGAAACGTCACGGTAGCGGCACCCGGTCGTGGCCCGGGCGGGAACGCGCCGAGACCCAGGCCCAGGACGCCAACGGCTCAGGCGCCCACCGTCCCGTCGATGCCCTCGCGCAGGAAGTCCGCGTGGCCATTGTGCCGGCCGTACTCCAGCAGGACGTGGATCATCACCATCCGCAGGGAGACCTCCTCCTCCCAGCGCGGCTGACGACCCGCCGCGTCCAGCGACTCGGCCTCCCGCTCGATGCGCCGCGAGTTCTCCACCTCCGCCTCCCAGGCCGGGAACGCCTCCGCCCGCGAGGACCGGCTCGCGTCGTAGGCCGCCTGGAAGTCGATGGTGTCGGACCAGAGCATCGGCGCGGCGCCGTCTTCGAACACCCGGCGGAACCAGGCACGTTCCACCTCCGCCAGGTGCCGTACCAGGCCGAGCAGGCTGAGGGTGGAGGGCGGCATCGACTGCTGCCGCAGCTCGTCGTCGGTGAGTCCTTCGCACTTCATGGCGAGGGTCGCGCGATGGTAGTCCAGAAAGGCGCGAAGCATTTCGCGTTCACTGCCGAAGGTGGGCGGGCCGATGCGAAGGTCCAGCGGGTCAGCGGTCATTCGTCATGCTCCTTGTCTGCGTTGTTTTCGGTCTCCGTGTCCGGGGGACCGAGTCCGTCGGGGCCGCACCTCGACTCCGGCCGGCAGCGGTGGCGCCACCCCTTTGCGGAGAGGTGACACGTGACCGGCGGTCGACCGGTGCACCGGGTCCACCGCGGCGGGCCCGGCAGGGGGCGGCGAGGGCGGCGGGGGGCGGGCCGGACGGAAGGCCCGGCGGGGCCGGCGTCGGCGGGCGCGTCCCGGCCGGTCGCGGCGCTCCCCCCTCCCCGGACCGGGTCTGGTACGCCGCTTACGGCTCCAACATGCACACCGCCCGGCTGCGCGCCTACCTCACCGGCGGTCCCGCTCCCGGCGGCTCCCGGACCTACCCGGGCTGCCGCGACCCCCGCATGCCCCTGCGTTCACTGGCCCTCGAACTGCCCGGCAGGGTCTACTTCGCCACCGAGTCCCTTGTCTGGACCGGCGGCCGGGCCTTCTACGACCCCGACGTGCCCGGCGGCGTACGGGCGAGGGCACACCTGGTGACCGCCGGCCAATTCGCCGACATCGCCGCCCAGGAGATGTACGGCCCGCCCGGCCACGACCTCGACCTGACCCTCGCCCTCACCGAAGGCCGCGCCCAACTCGGCCCCGGCCGTTACGAGACGCTGGTCTGCCCCGGCGAGATCGACGGCTTCCCCGTGCTCACCTTCACAGCCCCCTGGCGGATGACCGAGATCGAGTGGAATCCGCCCTCCGCCACTTACCTCCAGCACCTCGCAGCGGGCCTCCTCGAAGCCGACGCCTGGGACATCCCCTCGACCGCGGCCTACCTCGCCGACCTGCCCGGCGCGGCCAGCCACTGGACGGCTGAGGAAGTACGCCTGCTCACGGCGGGGAACGCTCCCTGACACACCGTCAGCGGCGACCCGGAGGTCGTCGGAAAGCCTGTCGTCGGAAAGCAGCCGTCCGAAAGCATGTCGTCCGAAAGCACGGGGACGGGTCCGGTCAGGACCGGGGCTCGCGCCACATGGGATACATCGGCGGACCGTCCGGAAGGTCGATCGTGTGGCCCATGAATGTGAAGCCCAGCCGTTCGTAGAGCGCGCGGCTGCGGAGGCTGCTCGCTTCGAGATAGGCGTGCCGGCCCTCACGGTCGCAACGGGCCAGGACGTTGGCTATCAGTCCCCCACCGAGGCCCTGACCTTGCAGGTCGGGGTCGACGCCGATCAGCATCAGGTACTCGTGGGCCCTGTCCTTCGGATGGGCGGCGCCGGTGAGGCGGGCGATCTGCTCGATCCGCTCGTTGTCCGGGTCGATCGAGGCACGGAAGCCGACCGGGTCGCCGTCCCCGTGGTCGCCCGCGGGTATGGACGTCCAGAGCGCGACCGCCGACCCGTCCTCCGCGAGGTCCACATAGCCCTCCGTCAGTGCCATGTCCAGGAAAGCCGCCATCAATGCACCGTGCTTCCGTTCCAGCTGGTCCGGGTCGGGGAAGACCCAGCGGCTGACCGCGTCCCGCGCGAACGCCTTGTGCAGCAACCCGACCGCCGCTTCCCGATCGCCCTGCCCGGCCCTCCGAATCGGCACGCCCATCGGTCCGCCCTCCCCTTCACGTCAATTCATCCTGCAAGTACGGAGGTTGCAGCCTAAAGGGTGAATTCGTGTCCGCCCATGCCGCAGGAGCCGGTTCTCTTCAGGCGGTCACCCGGCCGCCCTCGCGTATGCCGGCCGTGCGCGCCTCGAACGCGTGCAGGACAGCGATCATGTCGCCGTCCGCATGGCCCAGGGCGACCGTCTCGGCGAAGAGCGCATGGCACGCGTCCAACAGCGGCGACGCCACATCCGATTTCCTGGCCGCCTCGGCGATCAGCGCGTTGTTCTTCAGCACATCCAACGCGGCCGCCTGCACGGCGAAGTCCCGCGTCAGCAACTTCGGCGCCTTCATCCTGGACACCCCGCTCGACATCGGCCCGGCGTCGAGCACCTCAAGGAACCGTCCCCGGTCCAGCCCCTGTTGCTCGGCGAAGTGGAATGCTTCGGTCAGGCCGGTGACCTGGGTGATCAGGAAAAGGTTCACCGAAAGCTTCATCAGCAGCGCGTTCGGCGCCGGGCCGCACACGAACGCCTCTCGGCACATCGGTGCCAGCAACGGACGCACCCGCCCGACCGCCCCCTCCTCCCCTGCGAGCATCGCGACCAATTCCCCCCGCTCAGCCGGAACCCGGGACCCCGACACGGGCGCCTCCACGTAACTGCCGCCTGCCGCAGCCACGTCGGCCTCCAGCGCCTGCGAATAGCCGGGGGACGTCGTGCCCATGTGCACGATCGTCCGGCCGCCGACATATCCGGCGAACTCCGCAGTGCCCCGCCGGAGAGTCGTATCGATGGCCGTCTCGTCGGCCAGCATCACGAAGACGACGTCAGTCCGTTGGAAGACCTCGGCCGGCGACCTCGCGACGCTCGCACCCGCCGCGCGCAGCGGCGCGCAGCGCGCGGATGTCCGGTTCCAGACCGTGAGGGGGATGCCCGCCCGGGCCAGATTGAGCGCCATGGGCCGGCCCATGACACCCAGCCCGAGGAAACCCACTTCCGTTGCCACCGCTGCCCGTTGGGCCCCCGCCGCCGTACCCGTCGTCGTCACCTTGCACCGCCTCTTTCTTCCGATTATTTCCTGATCGTTCTTTTGGCCGCTCTTCTGGTCGTTCTTCTGACCACCAGGTGGTTCGTGGACTTGCCCTCTATGACAGCCGACATAATACTGAGCTCTATGACGGCTGTCATAGTGGATGTGTCCAACTCTCCGGCCCTTCGGCTCCCACCCGGCCCACCGCCCGGCCTGCCCTGCCATGTCGCCCCCGCCCAGCCGGCCGACCGACCCGCGTTGGCGGCCCTGTTCGCCGCCTGCTCCCCGGAAACCATCCGCCTGCGCTTCTTCGGGCAGCTGCGGAAGTGGCCCGGCGGCTACTTGAACAGCGCCCTCTCCGCGCCGCCCGGAGAGCACGACGCCGTGGTGGCCTACGGCGCCGACCGCACCGATGTGCTCGGCCTGGCCAGCCTCGCCGCTCCTTGCGGCCCGGAGCCGGGCGTCGGGGAGTTGGGCGTGCTCATCGCCGACGCCTGGCAGCGACAAGGCCTGGCCACCACGATGCTCGAGTTGCTCTTCCACCGGGCCCGCGCCAGGGGGGTGGAGCGAGTCGCCGCCTCAGTGCTGCACGGACGGTCAGCGCTGCTGACGGCCCTCGCCCGGCGCTTGGAACCGGACGGTGGCCTTCGCACCCGGGAGGGCCTGACCGGCGTCTATAGGCTGACGCAGCGAGCGCGGTAGTCAGCCGGCGTGTCCTACATGGAGCGGTCGTTCATCAGGAGAGGTGGTCGGACAGCGATGGCGATTCCGAAAGGGCAGCCCGCAGGCGGGGGCACAGCGGCCGACGACGAGCAGCCGCCCACCACCACGGACACCAACCGCGAACCCCACGCGGACTCGAACTCGGAACCTGGCTCCGGCTCCGACACTCACACCGACACCGGCACCATTACCGCCAGCAGCGGCCCAAGGCGCCCCACCCACGGCCCTCGGGAGCGCATGGTGTTCAGCGCCGCCCAGCTCATCCGCCGCGAGGGGGTGAACGCGACCGGCATGCGCGATGTCGCCACCCATGCCCAGGCGCCCCGCGGCTCTCTCCAGCACTACTTCCCTGGCGGCAAGGAGCAACTGGTCAACGAGGCCGTCACCTGGGCCGGCCGCTACGCGGCCAGACGCATCGCCCGCTTCCTCGCCGCTATGCCCGAGGAACCCACGCCCAGCCTGCTGTTCGCGGCCATGGTGCGCCAATGGACGGACGAGTTCGAGGCCGTCGGCTTCGCGCCCGGCTGCCCGGTGGCCGCGGCGACGGTGGACTGCGCGGAGTCAACCGCCTCCACCCGGGAAGCCGCCGCAGCGGCCTTTGCCACCTGGAACGTGCCCGTCGCCCAGGCCCTGACCTCGATGGGCGTCCCGCCTGTCCAGTCCTCCTCTCTGGCCACCCTCATGATCAGTTCGCTGGAGGGTGCCATCCTCATCTCACGCGCGGAACAGAACATTCGCGCGCTCACCACGGTCGCTCAGGAGTTGGGGCCGCTGCTGGACGGATGCGTCGTGGCGCACCCGTAAGCCAGCAGGGGACCGACGCCCGCGACTACCCGAACCACGATTCGGGCGACCGCAAGCTACCGGCGCAGGCGTCGCCGGGCTCCCCTCGACCGGGTGAGCGGCGTGAGCCACGGTGGGCAGCAGGAACCAGATGGCCATTACGCTCAAGTGTCTGCTGCCCAACCTCATTCATGACGGAGGGCCGACCGCGTGGCGGGATGTCGCGGTGGGCTCGACCGTCCCTGGGCGGCGTCGGCTGACCGGCGTCTGCCGACCGCACCCGCCCGAGGGGCTCGTAGAGATCATCCCACGGAAACACAGCGGCAAACAATGAATTCCATCGAATTTCTCTTTCCGGAATTATATGGGTTATACGAATTGAATATAGTGTTTGTGTTACCGCCGCGGGGGCAGTCGGTCGGCGTGCGCAGCCGCGTATAGAGGTGTGCGGGGAGAACGTGAGGAGACGGCCATGGTCGAGCCGACAGCCGATCCGGACGGCGAGTTCGAGGGACTGCCGGCGGGCGAACCGGCCGGTGGACCGCCCGCCGGACCGTTGGGCACGGCGGCCGCCGCGTCGATGAGTGAATCGGTGGCGGCCCCCGGCCGGATCGTGGTCGGCGTGGACGGTTCGGAGCCTTCCCTGCTCGCGCTGCGGTGGGCCGCCCGCCAGGCCGCCCTCACCGGTTCGAGTGTCGAAGCCGTCATGGCCTGGGAGCTGCCGGGCGCCGTGGGCTGGGCCGGACTGCCTGAACTGCCGGCCGACCTCGATCTGGAGGAGCCGGCTCGCAAGGCACTGTTCGAGGCGGTCGCCACCGCGCTGCCGGGCGAGCAGGCCGCGCCGCTGAGCCAGGTCGTGGTGATGGGCAATGCCGCTCAGGCCATTCTCGACCGTGCGGTGGGCGCCGAACTGGTCGTGGTGGGGGTGCGCGGCCACGGAACTTTCCGCGCGACGCTGCTCGGCTCCGTCAGTCATACGGTCACACTCCACGCGCCGTGCCCGGTCGTCGTGGTGCGCGGGACGGCCGACCAGTCCGGCGCGGGAGCAGCGACGGCATAACCGACACAACGGACGGCGCGGGCGGGACGAACACGGCCGGAAGTTATCCACAGGCTGCGCAGGCCATCTCACCGAATGTGCGTGCGGCAGAGCATGATGGGGGCATGAACGAGATCACCGGACCCGCGAGCGGGTCCATGCCCGATTGGGAGAAGCGGTTCCGCGCGCCGCGCGTCGGTCTGCCGGAGTGGGCTGCCGATGCCCCTGAGCGCAGCCTGTTCGTGTCGAACGTGACGGGTACGTATGAACTGTATGCGTGGAACCGGGAGACGGGCGGACGCCGCCAGGTGACCGACCGGCCGAACGGCACAACGGACGGCGCCCTGAGCCGGGACGGCGAATGGGTGTGGTGGTTCTCGGACACGGACGGGGACGAGTTCGGCGTCTGGATGAAACAGCCGTTCGGCGGTGGCGAGGACATACCGGCCGCAGCAGGGCTCACTGCGTCGTACCCGGCCGGGCTGGCGCTGGGCGTCGGCGGAACGGCGGTGGTCGGCCGGTCCACGGACGACGAGGGCACCTCTGTACATGTGGTGCGGCCCGATGCGGCCGAGCCGTACGAGATCTACCGGCACGCCGAATCCGCGGGCGTCGGAGATCTCTCGGAGGACGGCACGCTGGTCGTCATCGAGCACACCGAGCACGGTGACGCGATGCACAGCGCGCTGCGGGTCGTCCGGGTCACGGACGGCTCGACGGTCGCCGAGCTGGACGACACCGAAGGCGGCACTCGCGAACTGGGCCTGGACTGCCTCGGCTTCGCACCCGTGCCCGACGACACCCGGCTGCTCGTCGGCCATCAGCGCGCCGACCGGTGGCTGCCGATGATCTGGGATGTGGCGAGCGGCGAGGAGATCGCGCTGTCGATCGACCTGCCGGGCGACGTGCACGCCGAGTGGTATCCGGATGGCTCGGCGCTGCTGGTCGTGCACGACTTCCACGCTCGCGGCGAGATGTTCCGCTACGACCTGGCGACCGGCGGTCTGGCACCGCTCGAGACCCCTGCGGGGTCGATCGGCGGGGCGACGGCCCGGCCGGACGGCACGGTGGAATATCTGTGGTCGTCGGCCGAGCGTCCCCCGATAGTGCGGTCCACAGCGGGCGCCGTCGTACTGGAGGCGCCGGGCCTGCGGGCACCGGACTCGGTGCCGGTGGAGGACGTGTGGGTGGACGGGCCGGGCGGACCCATCCACGCGCTGGTGCAGCGGCCGGCCCGGACCGGCGCGGACTCCGGCGACGGCGAGGACGGGCAGGAACGGGCGGTGGGCCCGTATCCGACCGTCTTCGAGATCCATGGCGGTCCGACCTGGCACGACTCCGACGCGTTCGCGGCCGGGCCGGCTGCCTGGCTCGACCACGGCTTCGCGGTGGTCCGGGTCAACTACCGGGGCTCGACGGGGTACGGCCGGGAGTGGACGGACGCGCTCAAACACCGGGTGGGACTGATCGAGCTGGAGGACATCGCGGCCGTCCGCGAGTGGGCGGTCTCCTCCGGACTCGCCGACCCGGACCGGCTGGTGCTGACCGGCGGCTCCTGGGGCGGCTATCTGACCCTGCTCGGTCTGGGTACCCAGCCGGAGGCGTGGACGGTGGGCATAGCCGCGGTCCCGGTCGCCGACTATCCGACGGCCTACGCCGACGAGATGGAGGCGCTGAAGTCCCTGGACCGCACATTTTTCGGCGGTTCCCCGGAAGAGGTTCCCGACCGCTACCAAGCGTCCTCACCGCTCACCTACGTCGACAAGGTCGCCGTCCCGGTTTACATCAGCGCCGGAACGAACGATCCGCGTTGCCCGATACGCCAGATCGACAACTATGTCGAGCAGTTGCGGAAGCTGGACAAGCCGCACGAGGTGTACCGCTACGACGCCGGGCACGGCTCGCTGGTGGTGGAGGAGCGGATCAAGCAGGTCCGCCTGGAGTTGGCCTTCGCGCTGCGGCACGTGGCCCGCTGAGCGGAGGACATGCGGGACCGGGATGCAGGCGGCCGGTCGAGGACGGGCCCGCCGGGTCCCGATCAGCCCGGGTGGGGATCCGATCGGCGGCTCGGACAGGCGGTCCGGCTGCCGGCTGCCCACTCGGGCCGAGGGTCCAGCCCGCGGGTCCGGCGGCCGGCTCCGGTCACCAGCTCCGGTCAGCGACTCCGACCGGCCGCTACGGTCCGGCGGCCGAGCCGCCCCCGCCTAAGCGCGGGAAACCGCCCCGGCCTCCGCACTCTCCGGCCCGGCACCCTCGGGTTCCCCACCGTCGGGTTCCCCGCCTCGGGGTTCCGGATCATCGCCCTCCGGGAGGAGGCCGAGCGCGGCGTCCGACCGCGTCTCGGCCTCGCGCCGGACAAGCCGGAACCACATGAAAACGACGAAGCCGGCGAAGACGAACCACTGCCCGGTGTAGCCGAGGTTCTGGAATGCCTTGAGGTCCAGACCGCTGTCCGGCGGCGCGGCGGGCGGTACTGCCTTGAGCGGCGTGGCGGGTTGCGAGGCGGTGATCCAACCGCCGTACACCGGATAAGGGAGGACGTTGACGAGAGAAGCCGCACTGATCATGCCGAGTTGGCCGGGCGGCAGCACCCCGGTCTGGGCTTCGCTGGTGTCGGTGGTCTCGGGGTACTGCGCGGCTCCGACCACCGTGACCGGTCCGGTCGGCGCGCCAGGCACCGTACCGGAGTGCTCGGCGGCGGACGCGTCGCCCGGCAGCCAGCCGCGGACGACCGGGAGGGCGGCGCCACCGGCGACTCGCAGCGGGGTGAGGACGTAGAAGCCGTTGCGCCCGTCGAGGGTGCGGCCGGGGACGAGGAATTGGTGCCCGGTGTCGTACCGCCCGGTGGCGCTGATGATGCGGCCGGAGTCGTCACCGGGGAGGGTGGACCCGGGGCCGGGGAGCACGGACCGCAGCGGCACCGGCGCCGCGGTGGCGGTCACATGCTGGTCGTGGCGGGAGTTCTTGTCCTGCCCGACCCGCGCCTCGAACCGGCTCAGCTGCCAGCTCCCCATGAACACGCAGGACGGGATGGCCAGCAGCGCGAGCACGCTGACTGCCAGCCAGCCACGGGTGAGCAGGAACCGGTACACAACCACCACCGTACGGGGAGCCGCGCCCGCTACGACAACCGGCCCCGGGATGGGAGCCCGGCAGCGGGTTCCCGGCAGGACCTGCCCTCTCGGCCCGGGAGTTCCGTGTCAGGGTTCCCGGGCCGGTAGCGGCAAGGTGAGGCAGGTCAGGCGCGGAAGGCCCGGCTCGCCGGGCCAGTGGCTCGCCGGATTAGGACGCCGGGGTGTCGGCCGGTTCCGGAATGGCAGCCGTGGTGTAGACGGTGCCGGCGCAGGCGTCCTGGATGACCGGCCCGTCGACCACGGGAGCGCCCGGGGCGGGGGTGTGGTTCAGGGTGACGCTGCCCGAGGCGGGGGACACCGGGGCGTCCTCGCCGAGTTGGGTCGAGACGGAGTTGTCCGACGTGCCCGAGCTCCCCGAGCCGCCGGAGCTGCCCGGGTCGGCGGAGCCCGGGTCGGTGCCGACGGTGTCGGTCGGGGTGGGCGACGGGGTCGGCGTCGTGGGCGGGGTGGTGGGAGCGACCGGACAGCCGCCGGTGCCGTCGCTCGCGGGCACCCACGCGAAGGCGACCTCGTAGTCCTCGCCCGGCTTGAGGACGACGGGGCCAGAGGAGGGGGCGCTGGGCAAGCCGGTGGCGGCGTCGCCCGCGGTGTGGTCCACGATCTGGATCCTGGAGGAGTCGGCGGCACCCTGCGCCACCGCGTTGACCACGCCGTCGCTGGGCACCGTACACGCGGTGTCGGAGACGTTCGCGACGCGGAACCAGCCGTAGACCCGGCCGCCGGAGTCGGGGGCGTCGGCGTTGCTGGCGCCCTGGCCGAGCTGGGAGCCGGAGCACTCAGGTACGGGCACGACCGTGTCCGACGGCCTGGTGGGACGGCTTGACGGCCCATCAGCGCCGCCGGTGGGGTGCTGCTGCTGTTTCGGCCCCTGGCCCGGTCCTGCGGAAGGGTGCCCGGCAGGGCCACTGGACGCGCCCCAGGCGCTGGTGTGTCCGTCCTCGCCGGGCGCGCCGGTGTGGGACTTGGCCGTGCTCGCAGCCGTCGTGTCGGCGCCGTGGCCGGTACCGGTGGCCCGGAGCAGCGCGGGCACGGCCATGCCCGCCAGCAGCAGTACGGCCGCCGCGCCGACCAGGGCCTGCCGTCGGCGCTGGCGACGGATCGGAATGGCCCGGCGGAGATGGTCGAGCGCGTCGGGTGATCCGTGGAGACCGGAGACGGCCTCTTGCATCATCGCGCGCAGTGCCGCCTCATCGACCGTCTCGGTGAAGTCGTCGCCGATCACCTCACCGAAACGGTGGTCGATGTCGTCGTCGATCTCGTCGCCAATGCCGTCACCGCTGCCGTCACGGCTGCCGTCATCACGGCGATCACTGCTGCGATCACTACCGCGATCGTCCGGGCGATCGTCCGTGCGGTCGCCGAGGTCGTCGCCGGGCTTGGCGCCAAGGCGATCGTCAGGGGAGTTCGGGAAGCTCTGCGGATCCATACCGTGTGCGTCGTCGGGAGCGTTGGGGGTGGTCATGCCGGTGCCTCCATCGCGACGCGCAGCGCCGCGAGGCCACGTGAACCGTACGCCTTCACCGAGCCCAAGGAGATTCCGAGGGCCTCGGCGACCTGCGCCTCGGTCATATCAGCGAAGTAGCGCAGGACCAGCACCTCGCGTTGCCGGCGCTGGAGCAACCGCATGGCTGCCTTGAGTTGGTCACGCTCCAGGATCTCGTACGCCCCCTCCTCCGCGCTGGCCATGTCGGGCATCGGCTTGGAGAGGAGTTTGAGGCCCAGGATGCGGCGGCGCAACGCGGACCGGGAAAGGTTGACCACGGTCTGCCGGAGATACGCGAGCGTTTTCTCTGGATCGCGCACCCGGCTGCGGGCCGAGTGCACCCGGATGAATGCCTCCTGGACGACGTCCTCGCAGGAAGCGGTGTCGTCCAGCAGGAGTGCGGCCAGTCCGAGCAAGGAGCGGTAGTGCGCGCGGTAGGTCTCGGTGAGATGGTCGACCGTGGTGCCGACTGCCATCGCGGTGTCAGCGTCCCCGTGGTCGGTGGTGGTACTGGTGCCGGCCACCCGGACCGGCCAGGGCGCGATCACTGGCAGACCACCGCCCCGCGGCGGGGCGAGCGTCCCGCCCCGCCGTCCGAATACCGTCTCGATGCCCAAAGCCTCCACCACGCCAGTTGGACACGCATCCCCCCCTCAGGGTTGTACGCGCAAGACAGGCCGCCCCGCGGAGCGCCGGTTATCCCCATGCGTACCAGCTCTTCCTCAATGCCCTTATTGCACCGACTATGTCCCCGGATCACGCTCGGTGTGCAGCGCCAAAGGCGCAGTGCGCTGACACAAAGACGTTCCCCCACGGCGGTCGGTTGCAGCCGAGGGAGAGCAAATTGTCCAACGGGGAGGTCGAAAGGATCAAGTGGTCCAGACCTGCGGCTTTGTCACACACGCATGCGGGGCGCAACGATTTCATCGTCGCGCCCCGCGTCGTTCTCCTGCCGTCGGCCGGCCGGCGTCAACCTCGTGCCGCCCGGCCGCACTCCGTCAGCGGCCCGTGCCCCCGTAGACGACCGCTTCGTCGCTGTCGCTGTCGAGCCCGAACGCCGAGTGCACCGCCTGCACGGCCGGCTTCACGTCGTCGACCCTGGTCACCACCGAGATGCGGATCTCGGAGGTCGAGATGAGCTCGATGTTGACCCCGGCGTTGGACAGCGCCTCGAAGAAGGTCGCGGTGACCCCCGGATTGGTCTTCATCCCTGCCCCGACCAGCGAGATCTTGCCGATCTGGTCGTCATAGCGCAGCGAATCGAAGGCGATCAGCGTCTGCGCCTTCGTCAGCGCCTCCATCGCCTTGTGACCCTCGGACTTCGGCAGCGTGAAGGAGATGTCGGTGAGCCCGGTGGCCGCGGCCGACACGTTCTGCACCACCATGTCGATGTTGATCTCGGCGTCCGCGATCGCCCGGAAGATCGTCGCCGCCTCGCCCGGCTTGTCCGGCACCCCGACCACCGTGATCTTCGCCTCGGACGTGTCGTGCGAGACACCCGAGATGATCGCCTGCTCCATCGACTTGTCCCCTTGCGTTGACGCCGAACCCGATCCCGACCCTGCTCCCGCTCCCGCTGCTGATCCCGGCATGGTCCGCTTCAGCGGCTGGTGCCCTTCCGGGGGCTCGTTGCTGACCCAGGTGCCCGGAAGCCCGGAGAACGAGGAGCGGACGTGGATCGGGATGTTGTAGCGTCGCGCGTACTCGACGCAACGGTGCAGCAGCACCTTCGAGCCCGAACTGGCCAGCTCCAGCATGTCCTCGAAGGCGATCCACTCCATCTTGCGGGCCTTCTTCACCACCCGCGGGTCGGCGGTGAACACACCGTCGACGTCCGTGTAGATCTCGCAGACCTCGGCGTCCAGCGCGGCGGCCAGCGCCACCGCCGTGGTGTCGGAGCCGCCGCGCCCCAGCGTGGTGATGTCCTTCTTGTCCTGGGACACGCCCTGGAAGCCGGCCACGATCGCGATGTTGCCTTCGTCGAGCGCGGTACGGATACGGCCCGGGGTCACGTCAATGATCCGCGCCTTGTTGTGCACCGAATCGGTGATCACACCGGCCTGGCTGCCGGTGAAGGACTGCGCCTCGTGACCGAGGTTCTTGATCGCCATGGCCAGCAGAGCCATGGAGATCCGCTCTCCGGCGGTCAGCAGCATGTCGAACTCGCGCCCGGCCGGGATCGGCGATACCTGCTCGGCCAGATCGATCAGCTCGTCCGTCGTGTCGCCCATCGCGGACACCACGACGACGACCCGATGGCCGGACTTCTTCGTGTCCACGATCCGGCGGGCGACCCGCTTGATGCCTTCGGCATCAGCGACAGAGGAGCCGCCGTACTTCTGCACGACAAGGCCCATGTGCGCTCCTCGCTCAGGGTTGAATGCGGTCGGCCCAGTTTAACGAGCACTTCGGGTGCGCCCGGGACGTATCGCATGATGAGACAGCGCGTTCGGCCCTCGGCCGCGCGCCGTTCACCCCAGCACGCCGCCAACGGCCAGCCGCCCGAGGCCCGCTCGCCCCTCCGCCCGCCACCGACGCCCACCGCTGCCGACGCCACCCACTGCCAGTGGCCACCCGCTACCGATGGCCACCTGCTACCGATGGGCCACCGACCAGCGACTACCGCCGCCGGCGCCTGCCTATGGTGCCCAGCTCGGCCTCCATCACCTTGCCGGCCTCCTGGGCCAACTGCTCCTCGTCGTCCCCGTCGCCGCCGGTGTCCAGACCGTCCAGTTCGTCCAGCGGACTGTCCAGCCGTACGTGTGCGACCAGGGACTGCAGCGCCCGCAGCGACGCGCTCGCGGTGGACCCCCAGTTGGACAGGTACGAGAACTGCCACCACCACAGCGCCTCGGAGATCCGCCCGGCCCTGAAGTGCGCGAGCCCATGGGTGAGGTCGGCGACCACGTCGGCCATGTCGTCCGAGATGCGGCAGGCCACCGGCGTGGACCGGGGCACGTACGGGTCGAAGACCTCCGAGTAGACGTCGATCGGCTCCAGCAGCGCGGCCAGCCGCTGCCGCAGGTCGTCCTCGTCCGGCTCGGGACCGACATCCGGCTCGTAGCGCTCGTCCGGCACGATGTCCTCGTGCGCGCCGAGCCGCCCGCCGGCCAGCAGCAGCTGCGAGACCTCCAGCAGCAGGTAGGGCACCGCGCTGTCGGGGTCGTCCCCCTTGGCCACCTCGCGGACCGCGAGAATGAAGCTCTCGATCTGGTCCGTGATCTGCACGGCGAACTCGTCCGGCTCCTCGGCGCCCCCGGAGGCGCCCTTCTTCTCGTTCTTCGTCACACTCTTCGTCACGTTCTCGTTCAGCTTCTTGTTCGCGTTCCCGGCCACGTTTTTGGTCACATTTTCCGGCGCGCCGCCGGGCCGGAGACCCTTGGCCGCGTCGTCCGTCCCGACGGCCACATCGGTCCCGACCGCCCCTACCGCGACATCCGTCCCGACCGCCATATCCGTTCCGACCGCCGCGTCGGTCCCGGCCGTCACGCCGCCCGTACCGGTCGCATCCCGGCTCGCCACAGTGTCAGACATCCAGCAACCGCCTTCCTTCGAAGGCCCGCCCCAGCGTGACCTCGTCCGCGTACTCCAAGTCGCCGCCCACCGGAAGCCCGCTGGCCAGCCGCGTCACCCGCAGCCCCATGGGTTTCACCATTCGCGCCAGGTACGTGGCCGTCGCCTCCCCCTCCAGGTTCGGGTCCGTCGCCAGGATCAGCTCGGTGACCGTGCCGTCGGCGAGGCGGGCGAGCAGCTCCCGTATCCGCAGGTCGTCCGGACCGACACCCTCGATCGGACTGATCGCGCCGCCCAGGACGTGGTACTTCCCCCGGAACTCGCGGGTGCGTTCCACCGCCACCACGTCCTTGGGCTCCTCGACCACGCAGATCACCGTGGGGTCGCGGCGCGGATCGCGGCACACCCGGCACAGCTCGTCCTGCGCGACATTCCCGCACACCGCGCAGAACCGCACCTTCGCCTTGACCTCGGAAAGCACGTGCGCGAGGCGGCGTACGTCGGCGGGGTCGGCCTGCAGGATGTGGAAGGCGATCCGCTGAGCACTCTTCGGACCCACGCCGGGCAGCCTGCCCAGTTCGTCGATCAGGTCCTGAACCACGCCTTCGTACACGCCTACGCGCCTTCCTTCACTGGTTGCGTTGCCCGGCTGTCGGAACGTCGACGGTCACTCACGGATCAGAACGGGAGGCCGGGCATGCCGGAGAGGCCCTCGGTGAGCGGGCCCAGCTTGGTCTGCTGCAGCTGCTGAGCGGCCTCGTTCGCGTTGTGGACGGCGGCCACCACCAGGTCGGCGAGGGTTTCGGTGTCATCCGGGTCGACGACCTGGGGGTCGATCACCAGCGCGCGCAGCTCGCCGGCGCCGGTCACCGTTGCCCGGACCAGGCCACCGCCCGCGGAACCCTCCACCTCGGCGTCGGCCAGCTCCTGCTGGGCGGCGGCGAGATCCTGCTGCATCTTCTGGGCCTGCTGGAGCAGCGCCTGCATGTTCGGCTGGTCACCGGGGATCATGGTCTCGCTCCTGACGTGCGACTGTGCGGCTGTGGCTGAGTGGTCGGGTGGGCTGGCCGGTGAACTGGCCGGTGAACTGGCCGGATGGCTGGGGTGCGGCTGGAGTGCCGCCCGGCGCGCGACCGCATGACAGGGCGAGCCTACGTGCTCGTACGGCGCAGCGCCCTACACCGTACGGAGGATCAGGACGATGTCGCGTCCACCGGGAGCAGGACGCCGGAACCAGGCCGGTACGACGCCAGGTCCGTCTCATCGAATCCGCAGGTCAGCCAGCCACGGCCAGCGCGTCAGCCATGGCTGATCTCCTCGATCACGGTGGCACCCAGTTCTTTGATGAACAGGTCGTGGCCGCTGGGTGCGGAGTCGACCAGGCCGGGGTCGTCGTCCTCCGGGATGTCGTCTTCGATCGGGGCGTAGTCCGGGTGGTCGTCGGGCGGGGGCGGCGGGCTCTCGTAGCCGCTGGGCGCCGCGGCGGCGGCCCGGGCCGGGGGCGGCCCGGAACGTTCCGCGGGGCGGGCGGCGGGACCGCCGGGGCCGGC
>NZ_FMCH01000565.1 GCF_900091855.1 Streptomyces sp. DvalAA-14 | reverse complement strand
CCGCTCCCGGGCACGGAGGACGCGGCCGCGCCGGACGCCTACGAACCGGACGCCTACGAGCCGGACGGGTACGAACAGAACCCGTACGAGCCCGCCCACAGCGGGTACGACCCCTACGCCGTTCCGGCCGGCACCGAGCCCGGCTACGGCTACCCGGAGCAGGGCTACCAGGACCCGAACTACGTCCACGGCGCCGAATCCGGGCAGCAGTGGGACGGCCAGTACCCGCCGGTCCCGGCGCCGGCCCCGGCACCTGGCACGTACGAGGAACAGCAGGCCGCGTACGGCGAGGGCTACGGCTACATTCCCGCCCAGCCCGGCTACGACCCCTACGCGCCGGCCCCCGAGGACCCGGCCGCCTACGGCGTACCGCAGCAGGGCTACGGCCCCGAGTACGGCGAGCAGCAGGGCTACGGCGAAGAGCAGGGCTACGCCGACCCGGCCGCCTATCCGGACCCCGGCGCCTACTACCCAGAAGGCGACCCTCGCCGCGACGGGAGCGACCACCAGTGAACCGCAACGCCTTTTCCCTGGCCGGCGCGGTCATCGCGCTCGTCGCCCTGACCGGCGCGGCCACGCTCGACGGGGGCGACTCCACCGCGGCCCCTACGGCCTCGGCGGCCCGGCTGCCCGTGCAGCGCACCAGCCTGCTCTGCCCGGAGCCGTCCCCCTCGGACTTCGCCACCACGCAGTACACCTCCTTCACCCCCAAGGGATCGGGCACCGGCGGCAGCGCCCGGCTCGTCCCGGTCACCCCCAAGGCGAAGCCGGTCGCGCCGCTGGCGGCGGCCGGCAAACCCGTCACCGCCACTACCGACAAGTCCGACGCGCCCGCCCTGATCGGCAGCGCCGACGGCTCGCTGGCCCCCGGCTGGACCGTGCAGCAGACCACGGTCGTGGACAGCGGTGAGGGGCGCGGCCTGCTCGGCGCTTCCTGCGTGGCCCCGGACAGCGAGTTCTGGTTTCCCGGCGCGAGCACCATGAGCACCCGTCAGGACTACGTCCAGCTGATCAACCCCGACCCGACGCCCGCGGTGGTGGATGTCGAGTTGTACGGCACCGACGGCCAGCTCAAGGCATCCACCGGCGACGGCATCACGGTGCCGGGCGGCGGCTCCGAGCCGGTGCTGCTGTCCACCATCGTGGCGGACAAGGCCGCCGACCTCACGGTGCACGTGGTCGCGCGCAGCGGCCGGGTGGGCGCCCTGCTGGAGTCCACCGACACCAAGGCCGGCGCCGACTGGATGGCCCCGGCCGCGGATCCCGCCACCAGCCTGGTGCTGCCCGGCATCCCGGCCGATGCCACCGATGTGCGCCTGGTGGCCTTCGCGACCGGCTCGGACGATGCCGACCTCACCTTGAAGCTCGCCACCTCGACCGGCACGATCACGCCGGCCGGACATGAAACGCTGCACGTCAAGAGCGGTATGTCCACGCCGGTGGACCTCGGGAACGTCACCAAGGGCGACGCGGGGTCGCTGATCATCGGATCGAGTGATGTCCATACGCCGGTGCCGGTGGTCGCCGCTCTGCGCATCACGCGCGGCAAGGGCACCAAGCAGGAGATCGCCCTGCTGCCCGCGACCGCGCCGATCGGGACCCGGGCCAGCGTCGCGGACAACCGCGCCAAGGCGTCCAGGCTCTCGCTGACCGCGCTCGGCGGGCCCGTCGGCGTGCGGATCACCTCGTCGGCGGGCTCGCGCGGCGGCACCGCGGCGACCACGACGGTCACCGTCAAGGCCGGTACCACGCTGGCCATGGCACCGCCGCAGCCGAGCGGCCTCAAGGGAAGCTTCGCGGTGACCGTGGAGCGGCTGTCGGGCGGGCAGCTCTACGCGTCGCGGACGCTGGCGCTGCCACTGGGAGGGGTGCAGATGTTCACCATCCAGCCGATGCCGGACGACCACGGGACGGTGTCGGTGCCGCAGGCCGATCCGGATCTGCGGATTCTCGACCGCTGAGCCCGGGCGGGGGAGCGGGCGAGACCGCAGCGGGCGGACCGGCCGGCGCGGGGGCCGATTCCGCGCGCGGGGCCGGCCTGCCCGAGGTGCGGGCGCTCAGTCCTCGCCGTACTTCGGGTCCACGTTCTCCGGTGACAGCCCCAGCAGCTCGGCGACCTGCTCCACAACGATCTCGTGGACCAGCAGTGCCCGCTCGTCGCGGCTCTTGGCGCGGATCTCCACCGGCCGCCGGTAGACCACGATCCGGCTCGGCCGGTCCTTCGCCGCGCTGATCAGCCGGCCCAGCGGCACCGGCTCGCCCTCAGTGGCCAGGCCCTCCTGCGGCCAGGGCACCTCCTGGACGGCGAACTCCACATCGGCCAGCTGCGGCCAGCGGCGCTCCAGCCGGTCGGCGGCGTCCCGTACCAGGTCGTCGAAGGCGTCCGCCCGGCTGAGCGCCAGCGGTACCTGCGGGGGCGCGATGGGCCCACGCATCCCGCGCCCATGACGGTCGCGGCGTCGCGGTCGTGGCGCGGGAGGGATCGGAGGGGTCGGAGCCGAGCTGTCCATCAGCGTGAGCCTAGTCCTCGCAGGAGGTCCGTACAGCTATAGATCCTGCCCTTGTCGCCCGACGGGCGAACGCCGGGCGGCCGGGAGCCCGTCACGCACCGGGACCCGCGGCCGCGCCGGAGTCGGATCCGGCGCGGGAAGCGACGAATTTCCGCCATCCATGATCCGAACCGTTCGACCCGGGAAAAGCTGTACCCAGAGCCTTACCGTGGGTATGCACCCGCTGTCTCTCGCCGTCCCCGGCCGTCCCTCGTCGTCCCCGCAGGTCAGCGCGGGCGGGCTGGGACGCTTGGTTCTCCTGGGCGCCGAGCGACACGAGCGGGTGAGTCGGCGCAGAGTCGTCGCGGCCCGTTCAAGAGTGCGGTAGCGTCCAACGTCGTGAGCCCTGTCCGTCGCTGTTCGCGCACCGCTTGCGGCCGTCCCGCCGTCGCGACGCTGACGTACGTCTACGCGGACTCCACGGCCGTTCTCGGCCCTCTGGCGACCTACGCCGAACCTCATTGCTACGACCTGTGCTCCGAGCACTCCGAGCGGTTGACCGCGCCCCGGGGCTGGGAAGTCGTCCGGCTGGCGACGGACAGCGGCCCGGTGGTCCCCAGCGGCGACGACCTCGAAGCCCTGGCCAACGCCGTTCGGGAGGCGGCCAGGCCGCAGCGGGGCCCCGGATCGGGCGGCACCCGCGACATCGACCCGCAGGAAGTGGCCCGGCGCGGCCATCTGCGGGTGCTGCGCTCCCCGGAGTCGTAGCCCCCTGGACGCCGTTCGGTAGGTTGTGCTGGGCTTGCCGCTGGGCCGGGTTTCTCCGCCGCCCCGCCGCCCCACTCCTGCCGTGCTCCTCGCCCGGCTCCGCTCCACGTCCGACAGAGGTGTGCAGTGACCGACTTGTCGTCGATCATCAAGGCGTACGACGTCCGCGGTGTCGTCCCCGACCAGTGGGACGAACCGCTCGCCGAGATCCTCGGCGCGGCCTTCGCCACGGTCACCGAGGCCGACGCGATCGTCATCGGCCACGACATGCGGCCCTCCTCGCCCGCCCTGTCCAGCGCCTTCGCCCGCGGCGCCGCCTCGCGCGGCGCGGACGTCACCGAGATCGGCCTGTGCTCGACCGACGAGCTCTACTTCGCCAGCGGCCGGCTCGGGCTGCCCGGCGCGGTGTTCACCGCCAGCCACAACCCGGCGCGCTACAACGGCATCAAGATGTGCCGGGCCGGCGCCACCCCCATCGGCCAGGACACCGGGCTCGCCGACATCCGGGCGCTCGCCGAGAAGTGGTCCGAGACCGGAGTGCCGGTCGCGATCAGCGAGCCCGGCACGATCGGCACCCGCGACGTGCTCGGCGAGTACGCCGACTACCTGCGCTCCCTGGTCGACCTGTCCGGCATCCGGCCCCTCAAGGTCGTGGTGGACGCGGGCAACGGCATGGGCGGCCACACCGTGCCCACCGTGCTGGACGGCCTGCCGGTCGACCTGGTGCCGATGTACTTCGAGTTGGACGGCACCTTCCCCAACCACGAGGCCAACCCGCTGGACCCGAAGAACCTCGTCGACCTCCAGGCCAAGGTCCGCGAGACCGGCGCCGACATCGGGCTGGCCTTCGACGGCGACGCCGACCGCTGCTTCGCGGTGGACGAGCGCGGCGAACCCGTCCCGCCGTCCGCGGTCACCGCCCTGGTCGCCGCCCGGGAACTGGCCAAGCACCCCGGCGCGACCATCATCCACAACCTGATCACCTCCAGGTCGGTGCCCGAAGTCGTCGCCGAGCACGGCGGGATCTCGGTACGCACCCGGGTCGGACACTCCTTCATCAAGCAGGAGATGGCCGCCTCCGGCGCGGTCTTCGGCGGTGAGCACTCCGCGCACTACTACTTCCGGGACTTCTGGAACGCCGACACCGGCATGCTCGCCGCCCTCCACCTGCTGGCCGCCCTCGGCGCCCAGCAGGAACCGCTGTCCGCGCTCGTCAGCTCCTACGACCGGTATCCGGCCTCCGGCGAGATCAACAGCACCGTCGTCGACCAGGCCGACCGCACCGCCGCCGTCCGGGCCGCCTTCACCGGGCAGCCCGGCGTCACCTTCGACGAACTCGACGGCCTCACCGTCACCGCCGCCGAGTGGTGGTTCAACGTCCGCGCGTCCAACACCGAGCCACTGCTCCGGCTGAACGTCGAGGCCCGCGACGCCGCCACCGTCGCCCGCCTCAGCGAGCAGGTGCTGGGGATCATCCGCGCCTAGGCCGTGTCTGACAAATAGCGCCGTCCGCCCGCAGGGCGGGGCCCCGCGGCGTCTGGTGCGTGCGATCGCAAGGCGGAGGGGTGTCCTCGTAGTGGGCTACTCGGACGACCCCGACAACGCAGCGAGCGCGCGTGCCAGGCGTCGCGGGGCAGGCGGGATTTGTCAGACACGGCCTAGGCGCAGGCGCAGGCGCAGTGCCCGCCCGGTGCCCGCGAGGCCGCCGGGCGCCGGGGATCGTCGGTGTCCCGGGCGCGGCGATAGGCTGAGGGCAAAGCCGGTGAGCCGCCACCAGTGGGCGGCCCGCCGACCGCCTCGACCGGCCAGCGCCGGCCGGCACCGCGCACTCGATGCCCCGGCGCCGGCCGCCCTCGGCCGCACACCGCCCGGAGGACACCACCCATGCCGCTTGTCGAACCCAGCCTGCTGGAGATCCTCGCCTGCCCGGCGTGCCACGCCCCGCTGCGTGAGGACACCGACGCGAACGAACTCGTGTGCACCTCCGGGACCTGCGGCCTGGCCTACCCGGTACGCGACGAGATCCCCGTCCTGCTGGTGGACGAGGCCCGCCGCCCGGCCTGACGCCCACTGCGTCCTCACATCACCGCTGACCACCACAGCTCCACCCCACACCTGCACCCGCATCTGCACCTTGACTCGCACCTCGCAATCCCGCATCACCGCTGGACCCGACCGGGAGGCCGTGTTTTGTTCGACGAGACGCTGCTGGAGGACTCCGACGCGCTCGCCCGCGCCGACGTCCACGGGCTGCTGCGCGGGGTCGCCGCCGCAGGCGCCCGGGTACGTACCGCGCTGCGGCTCGCGGAGGAGGCCGGCGTCGCCGAACTGCGCCCCGACGGCCAGCCCCGCACTGTCCTGATCGCCGGCAGCGGGCCCGAAGCCGCCGCCGTCGCCGACGTGCTGTCCGCCCTCGGCTCCGGCACCTGCCCCATCCAGCTCCTCCGGCCCACCGGGCCCACCCCGCAGCAATCGCGCTGGACCCTGCCCGGCTGGGCCGGATCCCTCGACCTGCTGCTCCTGCTCAGTACCGAAGGCACCGAACAGGGCCTGACCGACCTGGTCGAGCAGGCGTACCGGCGAGGCTGCACCGCCGCCGCGGTCACCCCGCCCAAGGCGCCCCTTGCCGATGCCGTCGCCCAAGTCCGCGGAATGGCGCTGCCCTTCAGCGCCCCCGCCGACAACGGCCGAAGCACCGACTACGGCCCCGGCGCCGAACCCGCCGCCGACACCGGTGCCTTCTGGGCCCTGCTGATCCCCATGCTGGCCCTCACCGACCGCATCGGCCTGCTCAGCGCGCCCCCGGCCGCACTGCGCGCCGTCGCCGACACCCTCGACGACGTCGCCACCCGCTGCGGGCCCGCGGTCGCCACCTACAGCAACCCGGCCAAGACCCTCGCTTCCGAACTCGACGACTCCCTGCCGCTGCTGTGGAGCCAGGGCCGGATCGCCGCGGCCGCGGCCCGCCGTTTCGCGACCCTCCTCGCCACCCGGGCAGGAAGACCCGCGCTCAGCGCCGAACTGCCCGCCGCGCTGGTCGCCCACGGCCCGCTCCAGGCAACCGCCGGCTCGGCGGCCGCAGCCGACCCCGACGACTTCTTCCGCGACCGACTGGAAGAGCCCGACCGCCTGCGGCTGCGCATCGTGCTGCTCCAGGAGGCGCCGGACCAGCCGGCCTCCGCGGCGCCCGCCGCCCGCGAGCAGGCATACGCCCACGACACCCCGCTCAGCGAGATCTCCACCTCCGCGGGAACCCCGCTGGACACCGCCGCCGAACTCCTCGCCCTCACGGATTTCGCGGCCGTTTACCTCGCCGTCGCCTCGACCGAGAGACCATCATCGGCATGAACCGCCTTCTCAACACCGTCCGCCCCTACGCCTGGGGATCCACCACCGCCATCCCGGAACTGCTCGGCACCGAGCCCACCGGCGCACCCCAGGCCGAACTGTGGATGGGCGCCCACCCCGGCGCACCCTCGCGTATCGACCGCGGCCACGGCCTGGTCCCCCTCGACGCCGTCATCGACGCCGACCCCGCCGCCGAGCTCGGCGAGGCCACCGTCAAGCGCTTCGGCCCGCGGCTGCCGTTCCTGCTGAAGGTGCTCGCGGCCGGCGCGCCCCTGTCCCTGCAGGTCCACCCGGACCTCGCCCAGGCCCAGGCCGGTTTCGCCGACGAGGAGGCCCGCGGGATCCCGCTGGACGCCCCGCAGCGCAACTACAAGGACGCCAACCACAAGCCCGAAATGCTCGTGGCGATCTCCCCGTTCGACGGCCTGTGCGGTTTCCGCCGGCCGACCGAGGCCGCCGACCTCATCGACGCCCTCGGCGTCGGCAGCCTCGCCCCCTATGTGGACATCCTGCGTGCCCACCCCGAGGACCGCGCGCTGCGTGAAGTCCTCGCCGCCGTCCTGGGCGCGGATCCCGACGAGATGGCCGCCACCGTGCACGCCGCCACCGCTGCCGCCGCCCGCCTCGCCGAGACCCCCGGCGCCCCGCACGCCGCCGCCTATGCCGCGTACGCCAAGATCGCCCACAGCTATCCCGGCGACCGCGGCATCATCGCCGCGATGCTCCTCAACCACGTCCGCCTCCAACCTGGCGAAGCCCTCTACCTCGGCGCCGGCGTCCCGCACGCCTATCTCGAAGGCCTCGGCGTCGAGATCATGGCCAACTCCGACAACGTTCTGCGCTGCGGCCTCACCCCCAAACACATCGACGTACCCGAGCTCCTGCGCATCGTCCGCTTCGAGGCCGACGACCCCGGGGTGCTCCGCCCCGAAGCCGCCCCCGACGGTGAGGAGCTGTACGCCGCCCCCATCGACGAGTTCCGCCTCTCCCGCTATCTGCTGGCCCCCGGCGCCGATGCCCGCTCCCTCGACCGGGGCACCCCGCAGATCCTGCTGTGCACCCACGGCGAAGCCCTGCTCCGCAGCGACGACGGCACCGCCCTCACCCTGACCGCGGGTGAATCCGCCTTCCTCGCAGCCGGCGAACGGGCCGAACTCAGCGGTGACGCCACCGTCTTTCGTGCCACCGTGGCGGCCTGACACCCCCGGAACCCACCAGGGCTGCAAGAATGTCGGACCGCTGTGCCCGAACAGGCGCGGCGACATGCCCGGCCGACGGAAGGGACACCCGGCACCTATGAGCGCGTCAGGCGGAACCAGGGCGATCATTGCGGCACTGAGCGCCAACCTCGCCATCGCCGCGGCCAAGTTCGTGGCCTTCGCGTTCAGCGGGTCTTCGTCACTGCTCGCGGAGGGCGTTCACTCCCTCGCGGACTCCGGCAACCAGGCACTGCTCCTGATCGGCGGCAAGAAGGCCAAGCGCGCGGCCAACGAGGAACACCCCTTCGGCTACGGCCGGGAACGCTACATCTACGCCTTCCTCGTCTCCATCGTCCTGTTCTCCGTCGGCGGCATGTTCGCCCTCTACGAGGGCTACGAGAAGATCCGCCACCCGCACTCCGTCGAACACTGGTATTGGCCGGTCGGCGTCCTCATCTTTGCCATCGTCGCCGAGGGATCCTCCTTCCGGACCGCCATCAAAGAGTCCAACCACACCCGTGGCAGCCTCTCCTGGATCGAGTTCATCCGCCGGGCCAAGGCCCCCGAGCTGCCCATCGTCCTGCTGGAGGACTTCGGAGCGCTCATCGGACTCGCTCTCGCCCTGGCCGGTGTCGGCATCGCCCTCGGCACCGGCAACGGGATCTGGGACGGCGTCGGCACCGTCTGCATCGGCAGCCTCCTCATCGTCATCGCGCTCGTCCTCGCCGCCGAGACCAAATCCCTGCTCATCGGTGAAGGCGCGAACCCGGAATCCGCTGCCCGGATCCGCTCCGCCATCGTCGACGGCGAGACCGTCACCGATGTCATCCATATGCGCACCCTGCACCTCGGTCCCGAGGAACTACTGGTCGCCGCGAAAATCGCGGTCCAGCACGACGACACCGCCGCCGAGGTCGCCCGCGCCATCGACGCCGCCGAAGCACGTGTCCGCGCCGCCGAACCGTTCGCCCGCGTCATCTACCTCGAACCCGACATCTACAGCGACACAGCCGCCGCGGCGGGCTCCGACCCCGCACAGACACCCGGGGGCCGCTGACCCCGCCGCACTGGGTCCCGTACGTCGAGCGGTGTAGATTCGTCCTCAGCCAGACGTCGCTGCTGATGGCGGTCGGGCGGTCACCACAGGGTGACCGGCCGAGGGAGAGAGGGCCTCCGACGGATTGCGCTGCCGCAAGGGGACGGGTGTGTCCGCAGGATGTCGCACCCCAAGCCGTTCGCCGGCCGCGCCGTATCCCTGTCCGCCTCGACCTCAACCGCGAGGAGCAGATCGCATGTCCACCTCTACCGCCGACTTCAAGGTCGCGGACCTTTCCCTGGCCGTATTCGGCCGCAAAGAGATCACCCTGGCCGAGCACGAGATGCCCGGCCTGATGTCCCTTCGCGCGGAGTACGCCACCGCTCAGCCGCTGGCGGGCGCCCGCGTCACCGGTTCGCTGCACATGACCGTTCAGACAGCTGTGCTGATCGAGACGCTGGTCGCGCTGGGCGCGGAGGTCCGCTGGGCCTCCTGCAACATCTTCTCCACCCAGGATCACGCCGCCGCAGCGGTCGCAGTCGGTCCCCACGGAACCGCGGACAACCCCCAGGGCATCCCGGTCTTCGCCTGGAAGGGCGAATCCCTCGAAGAATACTGGTGGTGCACGGAACAGGCTCTGACCTGGCCGAACACCCCGACCGGCGGCCCCAACATGATCCTCGACGACGGCGGCGACGCCACCCTCCTGCTCCACAAGGGCGTCGAGTTCGAGAAGGCGGGCTCCGTGCCGGCCACCTCTCCCGACGACCCCGAGGAATACGGCTACGTCCTCGGCCTGCTGCGCCGCACCATCGGCGAGAACCCGCAGAAGTGGACCCAGCTCGCCTCCGAGATCCGCGGTGTGACCGAGGAGACCACCACCGGCGTGCACCGCCTCTACGAGATGCAGCAGGACGGCACCCTGCTGTTCCCCGCGATCAACGTCAACGACGCGGTGACGAAGTCGAAGTTCGACAACAAGTACGGCTGCCGCCACTCCCTCGTCGACGGCATCAACCGGGCCACCGACGTGCTCATCGGCGGCAAGGTCGCGGTCATCTGCGGCTACGGCGACGTCGGCAAGGGCTGCGCCGAATCCCTGCGCGGCCAGGGTGCCCGCGTCGTGATCACCGAGATCGACCCGATCTGCGCGCTGCAGGCCGCGATGGACGGCTACCAGGTCGCCACGCTGGACGACGTGGTCGAGACCGCCGACATCTTCGTCACCACCACCGGCAACCGCGACATCATCATGGCCTCCGACATGGTCCGGATGAAGCACCAGGCGATCGTCGGCAACATCGGTCACTTCGACAACGAGATCGACATGGCCGGCCTGGCCAAGATCCCCGGCGTCGTCAAGGACGAGGTCAAGCCGCAGGTCCACACCTGGACCTTCCCGGACGGGAAGACGATCATCGTGCTGTCCGAGGGCCGCCTGCTCAACCTCGGCAACGCCACCGGCCACCCGTCCTTCGTGATGTCCAACTCCTTCACGGACCAGACGCTGGCCCAGATCGAGCTGTTCACCAAGCCGGAGGAGTACCCGATCGGCGTCTACGTGCTCCCCAAGCACTTGGACGAAAAGGTCGCCCGCCTCCACCTGGACGCCCTCGGCGTCCGGCTCACCACGCTGCGCCCCGAGCAGGCCGCCTACATCGGAGTGAAGGTGGAAGGCCCGTACAAGTCGGACCACTACCGCTACTGACCCACGCGGCCACCCACCCGACGACCCACCGCGCACCGGCCCCCGTCTCGTCCGCGAGGCGGGGGCCTCGCCGAATCCCGAGACCAGATGATGCCCCGCGGCCGCTACTCGTTCCATGACACGCATGACCACACCCCCCTGGGAACGGAACACTTCCACTGCGCCACCGGCCCCTCCGGCTGGCGCTACACCGCTCAGACCATCTCTCCCGCCGGCGATCACGCCGGCTCCATCGACCTCACCATCGACGCGCTGGGCCGTCCCATCCGCCTCGAATTGCATGCCTCCGCCTGGCAGGTCCGCGCCGCCGCTCTCGACGGCGTCACCTGGGTCCGCACCGACCCCGCCGGCGAACACGCTCAGGAGGGCAACGCACCCGCCCACGCCTTCACCGGCGCCTCGCCCGCGTTCTTGATCGCCACCGCGCGGCTCCTCCGACTCGAGCCCGGCGGTCCCGCCACCCGCGTACGACTCGTCTCATTCCGGCCCCCCGTGCTCGCGCCCCTGACTGTCGATCAGTCGTGGGCCTTGATCACAAGGACAGCACATCCGACGGACAGCGGTTTGCTGCCTGTGGATAACTTCCTCGTGAGCGACCTGGCGACCGGTGAACAGCACGATGTGCACATCGCCGGCGACGTCGTCCTCACCGCGCCGGGCATCGAGCTGGAGGACCTGGAGACACCTCCCTCGACATTCCCCTGACGGATGTGCGTCGGGCGCGCGTCGCCTGCTACTCTTCAACTCGCCTCGGGAGATTCATTGACATGGATCCACCGGGGATGTAGGTTAGAACGGTTGTCACGAACTGGACGTGTCTGGACGTGAACGACTAAGCTCAACCACCGCTTCGCTCATCGAAGACATCATCAGCCAATCCGAGAGAAATCTCAGGGCGGGCTTTTTGTGTCTCCGAAACGCGGGGTGGTAATTCCGACCGGAAAGCATCTGCTAAAGTCGGAGACACAACGAAGGGAAAGCCCGGAGGGGCCGGTGA
>NZ_FMCH01000305.1 GCF_900091855.1 Streptomyces sp. DvalAA-14 | reverse complement strand
ACCGGCGGCGGCGCGGGGTCGACGGGGCGGGACGCTGCTGCGGGGCGTCCAGCCGCAACTCATAGGTGCCGGTGACCGGGTCGAGAACCCACTGGTCCGCCGGATCCACAAATTCGGGGCCTTGCGTGTCCACGGTCGCTCAGGTCCTCCATGCGGCCGGCCGGCCACTCACCTTGGTCATCCGACGCATGCCGTGTTGTCCGCCTCGGTCTTCTGCACGCCGTCGGGCACGGTGGCCGCGCCGATCGGAATGCCCGGCTTGATGAAGTCCGCGCCCAGGGTGAGCGTCATGGACGCCGGCGGCTGGGCCTGCGCGGCGCCGGCCTTGAGGGCGCTGGCCGGCAGTCCCATCATGGCGGCCAGCGAGCGCGCCTGGTCGGCCTGGTCGGGCGTGTACTCCAGGACGGTCCGCGCGGTCGGCGCGGGCGCGTTGCCGCCGTTGTCGGAGCGGCTCACGCCCTTGGTGCTCCGCAGCCACTCCACGGTGTCCTGCGCGGCGCCGATGATCCCGCTGCCGTTGCGGACGCTGACCCGGGTGTCCCGCGGCGCCGCCCTGGTGCCGGCCGAGCCGGGGGTCGGGTGCGGCCGGCCGCTTCTTGACCTGGGTGAGCGAGACGTCCCGCTTGATCAACGAGACCAGCTGCGGCGCCCTGGTGCGGTCGACCACCACGGTCGCGTGCACCTTCTCGTCGGGGTTGTCCGCCACCGGCAGGGTGGCGAAGGTGATGTGCTTGGTGTCGACCGCGCTGAGGTCCCGGGCCAGGCTGCTGAGCTTGGTGACGCTGCCGATGGCGGTGTCCACGGTGAGCGCGTGGGTGGCGGCGTTGGCCAGCGTCCACAGCTTCGACGGACTGGTCAGGGTGCCACTGGACTTGATCTGCCGGATCATCGCGCTGAGGAAGTTCTGCTGCAGCTTGATCCGGTCGAGGTCGCTCTGGTTCCGCAGCGCGTGCCGGGTGCGGACGAACTCCAGCGCCTGTTCGCCCTGGATCGTGTGCCGGCCGGCGGCCAGGTCGAGATGCGACTTGGGGTCGACCAGCGGGCGGGCCAGGCAGACGTCGACGCCGCCGACCGCGGCGGAGAGGGTCTTGACCGCCTCGAAGTCGACCATCATGAAGTGGTCGATCCGCAGGCCGCCCATCATCTGCGAGACCAGCCGCATCGTGCAGCCGGGGTCGCGTCCCTCCTGGCCGAGGCTTTCGTTGAACTTCGGCGTGGTGAGCTGCTTCGGCGTGCCCGGGATGACCTTGGTGGAGCCGTCCTTCTGCTTGGTCGGGCAGTCCGGGATGGCGGTCACGATGTCGCGCGGGATGCTCACCGCGGTGGCGTTGCTGCGGTCGGCCGAGACATGGAAGAGGATCGTGGTGTCGGCGTGCCCGAGGCTGCCCGGGTCGCCGTACGCGTCGCCCAGGCCCTGCCGGCTGTCGGTACCGATGACCAGGATGTTCATCGGGCCCTCGTGGGTGACGCTCTTGCTGCCCGCGTCGCCGACGTCGACGGTGGTGATGTTGTTGTTGAAGTGCTCGTAGACCAGGAATCCGCTGACGCTGCCGGCCAGCAGCACGAAGCCGACGGCGCCGCCGGTCCAGGCGAGCGCCTTCCGCCGGCGCGACATCCCCGGCTTGGCCTTGCGGCGCCTGCGCGGACCGGCCAGATCGGTGGCGGGCGCGGCGGGCGCCGCCGCCGAGGACACCGGGCCCGGCCGTCCGGAGGATCGCTCGGTGGCGGAACGCTCAGCCACCCGGCCGTAGTTGACCTGCGGCGGCACGCTCGGTGACGGCGTCTCCTCCGGGTCCAGCCGCAGCTGATACGTGCCCGTCGCCGGGTCCAGCACCCACTGGTCCGCCGGGTCGATGTTCCTACGGCCTTGCGTGTCCACGGTCCCTCGGGTCCTCCATCCGGGATCTGCCGGAGCGCTCACACTAGCTGCCAAGTTCAGCGCCGATATGCGTCCGTGACAAATCCCGTGCCCCTACAACCGGACAAACCCGTCGATCTCGCCGACGGCTTGAACGGGCCTTTCAGCGCCCTTTCACTGATCATTGCCGCAGATGTCACGGTCCGCGGTCGTTCCCTTGTACGTCGGGGCGGCGCTCGGGGTAGCGCTGGCGGGGACGTTGGTGGGGGCGTCGGTGGTGCCGCCGGCGGGAGCCGAGGGCGAGCCGGACGAGGGGCTCGTCGGAGAGCTGGTGGGCGAGCTTGTCGAGGTACCGGTCGAGGAGTCGGGACCGGCCTCCCCGGTCACGTTCACCGGCTGGTCGGCGCGCAACGCGGCGAACAGCTCGTCCGCGCCCGGCTGCCTGAGCTGATCGCGGTCGTGGTCCTCGACGTACGGCTCCTGCGGCAAGGTGAGGAAACGTATCGCCCCGGTCGGCGTCTGCTGGATGCTGTGCGCGAGGTTGTACAGCTCGTTGAGCGAGTCGAGACCCGGGTCGGCGGTCAGCGAGGAGGTGGCCGCGGACAGCAACGGGTAGAGCTTGACCGGGTTGAGCAGCACGCCGTTGCTGCGCACCTTCTTCACCAGCGAGGCCAGGAAGTCCTGCTGCCGTTCCATCCGCTGGGTGTCGCTGCCGTCGCCGAGGCTCTCCCGGGCGCGCACATAGCCCAGCGCCTGCTCGCCGTTCAGCTTCTGCTGGCCGGCCGGCAGGTCGAGATGGGCGTTGGCGTCGTGCACGGGCTCGGCCACGCAGACCTCGACGCCGTTCACCGCGTCCACCATCTTCTTGAACCCGCTGAAGTCCACGACGAGATGGTGGTCGACACGGATGCCGGTCATGTTCTCGACCGCCCGGATGGTGCAGGCGGCGCCGCCGAACTCGAAGGCCCAGTTGAACTGTTCGAACCGCGGCGCGACCGTACTGCCGTCGGGCTTGGTGCATTCGGGCACGTGGACCATCAGGTCGCGCGGGATGCTGACCGCGGTGGCGCTGCTGCGGTCGGCCGCCAGGTGCAGCAGGATCGTGGTGTCGGAGCGCTGGGTGCCGGTGTCGTGCCCGTACTTCTCGTTCCCGTCGCCGCGGTTGTCCGAGCCGATCAGCAGGATGTTCTCGGCCTTGGTCGGGCCTTCGGTCGGCCGCTGGGCGGCTTGTGCCTTCAGCTCGTTCTCGGTCGTGGTGTCGGTGGTGATGTTGCTGTTGAGGTGCTGCCAGAGATACCAGCCACCGCCGCCGAGGGCGAGCACGAGGAAGGCGGTGCAGGCGGAGATCACGCGCACCCAGCGGTAACGCGGCCGCGCCGGGGGTATCTCCCGGCCGGGCCCAGCCGCGGGGCGGGCGTCGGCCTCGGCCGGGGACACCGGCTCGACCGGGCCTTCGGCCGCGGGACCGGCCGCGGGCCCGACTGCGGGGTCGACCACCGGCTCTACTGCGGGGTCGACCACCGGCTCGGTCCCGGCTTCGCCTCCGGCGGCCGCCCCGGCCCCGGTTGCGGCCTCGGCCGTCGGCTTCGACTCGTCGTCGGTCGTTGCTGCGGCTGCGGCTGCGGCTGCGGGCTCGGGCGTGGGCGCCGGTGCTGGCTCGGCCTCGGCCTCGGGCGTGGGCGGCGGTGCGGGCTCGGATTCGTGCTCGGCCCCGGGCCGAACTTCCGCCCCGGCACCGGCTTCCGCCCCCGCTCCGGGCAGGCTCGTGCCCTCGGCTCCGGTCCCGGCTTCGGGGGAGCCCTCGGTCGCCGCGGTGGCGGCGGGCTCGTCCTGCTGGGGCTCGTCTGGCGTGGTCACGTCGGTGCCCGTCCCTCTGGTTGTTCGCCCGGCGGTGGCCGGTGTCGGCCGTCTTCGGGGGATCGGACCCGAATGTTCGACCGACACTCGTTCAGACAGTCGAATCGGCCTGTTGGTTGCCCGGGGTGCCGAATTCCCCGCGTTGTTCGGCGGAAACCCCGGTGTCCACGGGCCGGACAGGAGATGCCGACCGGTCCGGCGGCGATGGCGGAGTACGCGTACGACCACATGGCGTTCGTACGACGATGTGGATCATCGTACGGCGATGCGCTGGCGCATACGGCGATGCGGTCGCCCGTACGGCAATGCGGCCGGTAGTACGACGATGTGGTCGGCCGTACGGCAATGCTGCCCGCCGTACGGCTGGTTGGCCGCTCCCGTGATCAGCGGCCCGCGGTGTGGGTGACCCGCTCGGCGTCCACGCGCCGGGCCAACCGGTCGGCGGGCAGCGCGTCCAGGTGCCGGCACAGCACGACCGAGGCGTCGGCGGCCAGCGGCGCCAGCAGTCCGGCGGCCAACCCGTCCCAGGTGTCGTACGACAGTCCGGACAGCAGCCGGGAGCCGCGGCTGAGCCCGAGGGCCCGCGCCGACGCGAGCGCGCGCTCCACCACCTCGCCGCCGGTCAGTACGCCCTCGTCGCCCGGCAGTTGCAGCGCGGGCGCGTCCGGTCCGACCGGCACGTAGGGCGCGAAGCGGTCGCCCTGGCTCGGCACCTCCACCGCGTAGTCGGAAAAGCCGGCCGGCGGCTGCGGGAAGCGGCCGCCGAGCGGGCGCAGCGCCAGCGCCACCCGCTCGCCCCGGCAGGCGCGGGCCGCCTCCAGCGTGTCCGGCCCGCTCACCACCAGATCGGCCTCGGCGGGGTCCCCGCCGGGCGCGACGACCACGCCGGCCGAGAACGCGGCCAGCACCCACGCGGCGGTCTGCCAGTGCGCGGGCAGCAGCAGCGCGAGCCGGTCGCCCGGCTGGGCCCCGAGGTCGTCCTGCAGCAGATTCGCCGTCTTGGCCACCCAGTTCGCAAAAGTAGCCGTCGACAACTCAACCCTTTCCCCGGTTTCGTCGTCATAGAAGGTGACCAACGGCCTGCCGGAGTCGGCGCGCAAGGCATCGGCGAGCAGTGCGGCGGGGGTGCGGGTGGTGGGCGTCACGCCGGTCAGGCTACCTGGCGTGATCCGGTCGACCCGGATCGGCCGTACGGGTAGCGTTGCGCCACGCAGCAGAGCGACCATCAGGTACTGATTCATCGGCTATACGGCTTATGTCACTATCTTCCCCATGCCAGCATCCATGCCTGCACAGAGCCTTCCGGCGAACTCCGGAGCAACGGATCCCAGGGATGCCACCGACACCACCGAGCACACCATGAGCCGTACCGCGACCGAGGCCATTCTGCTGGTCGGCGGCAAGGGAACGCGGTTGCGACCGCTCACCGTCAACACCCCCAAGCCGATGATCCCGGCCGCCGGCGTGCCCTTCCTGACCCACCAGCTGGCGCGGGCCAGGGCCGCCGGTATCGAGCACATCGTGCTCGCCACCTCCTATCTCGCCGAGGTCTTCGAGCCGTACTTCGGCGACGGATCCGCACTCGGCCTGCACCTGGAGTACGTCACCGAGAGCGATCCGCTCGGCACCGGCGGCGCGATCCGCAACGTCGCCCACCGGCTCGACTCGGCGCCCGGGGACCCGGTCCTGGTCTTCAACGGCGACATCCTCACCGGCCTCGACATCCCCGCCCTGGTGGCCACCCACCGCCGCAGCGGCGCGGACGTCTCGCTGCACCTGACGAAGGTGCCGGACCCGCGCGCCTTCGGCCTGGTCCCCACCGACCGGGACGGGCGCGTCACCGCCTTCCTGGAGAAGCCCGAGACACCCGAGGAGATCGTCACCGACCAGATCAACGCCGGCGCCTACGTCTTCACCCGGTCGGTCATCGACACCATCCCGGCCGGGCGACCGGTCTCCGTCGAGCGCGAGACCTTCCCGGACCTGCTCGCCACCGGCGCACATCTGCAGGGCATGGTCGACTCCACCTACTGGCTCGATCTCGGCACCCCGCACGCCTTCGTCCGCGGCTCCGCGGATCTGGTGCTCGGCCGCGCCCCCTCGCCCGCGGTGCCCGGCCGCCACGGCGAACGCCTGGTCCTGCCCGGCGCCCGGGTGGCCGACGACGCGAAGCTCTCGGGCGGTACGTGTGTGGCCGAAGGCGCCTTCATCGGCTCGGGGGCGCGGGTCGACGGCAGCACCGTGCTCGCCGGCGCCCGGGTGGAATCCGGCGCGGTGGTCAAGAACTCACTGATCGGCGCGGGCTCCCGGATCGGGGCCCGAACCGTCCTCGACGGTGTCGTCATCGGCGACGGCGCGGTGGTCGGCTCCGACATCGAGCTGGTCCCGGGCGCCCGGGTGTGGTGCGGGGCGCGCATCGAATCGGGGGCGATCCGCTTCTCGTCGGACCAGTGAGGCGCGGCCGGTCCGGCCCGATCGGCCGCCGGGTACGCTCAGCAGGTGCTTCCCCCTCGAACGCGTCCCCAGGGCGTCGGCCTGCCCGCGCCCCGGCGCGACATCGGCGCCGCCGTCCCGGTGGCCCGGACGCGGACCTGGGTGCCGGCCGGGCCCCTCGACGTGCGGCTCACCGTCCTGCCGTGGCGCCGGGGCGGAACCGACCCCTCCTTCCGGATCACCCCCGACGGCGCGGTGTGGCGGGCCAGCCGCACACCCGCCGGACCGGGCACCTTGCGGATCACCGGCAGCCCGGCCCAACTGGAGGGCCACGCGTGGGGCCCCGGCGCGCAGTGGCTGCTCGACGCCCTGCCCGGGCTCCTCGGCGCCCATGACGACCCGTCCGCCTTCGTGCCGCGGCACCGGGTGGTCCACCAGGCCCACCGGCGTCATCCGGGGCTGCGGCTCACCCGCACCGGACTGGTGCTCGAAGCGCTGATCCCCACCATCCTCGAACAGAAGGTCACGACCACCGAGGCCAACCGGGCCTGGAAGCTGCTGCTCTTCCAGCACGGCGCGCCCGCGCCGGGTCCGGCCCCCGCCGACCGGATGCGTGTCATGCCCGACGCGCGCGGCTGGGCGCTCATCCCCTCCTGGGACTGGCACTGCGCCGGGGTCGACAACAAGCGGGCCTCGACCGTTCTGCGCGCGGTCCGGGTCGGCGCCCGGCTCGACTCCCTCGCCGCCCTCCCGCCCGAGGAGGCCGGCCGCCGCCTGCAGAGCATCTCGGGCATCGGCCCCTGGACCGCGGCGGAGACCCTGCAACGCAGCCACGGCGCCGCCGACGCCCTCACGGTCGGCGACCTCCACCTGCCGCACCACATCGGCTACGCCCTGGAAGGCACCCGGCGGTCCAGCGACGAGGCGATGCTCCGGCTCCTGGCGCCCTACGAGGGCCAGCGTCACCGCGCCAGCCGGCTGATCCTCCTCGCCACCCACGCGCCGCCCCGCCACGCCCCCCGACTGGCCCCGAATCCGCCCAATCGTCACTCCTGATCCGCCGCTCCTGATCCGCCGGCTGCTGCTCCGCTGCTCTTGACGCGGGGAGCGGGTCAGGCAGGCGGGCGGGCGGCGGACGCGGTGCGCGTCAGCGCACGACCAGGAAGTCCGCCCCGGACCGAGGAGCCCGGGCGGCCGGCGCGACCGCGGGCCGACCGATGGCGACGGCCCCCATCGGGTCCCATTCCGCCGGCAGCGACAGGACCTCCCGCACCACATCCCGGCAGAACATCGTGGACGACACCCAGGCCGACCCCAATTGCTCCCCGGCCAGGGCGACCAGGAAGTTCTGCACGCCGGCTCCGGCGGCCACCACGAACATCTCCCGCTCAGCCGCGGCCCGCCGCGGATCCGGATAGGCGTGCGCCCCCTCGGTGACCAGGCACGGCACGGCCAGATACGGCGCCGCACGCAGGACGTCGCCCCGCCGCAGCCGCTTCGCCACGCTCTGCTCGGAGAACCCGTCCCGTCGCAGGTCCGCCGCCCACGCGTCGCGCATCGCGTCGAGCAGCCGGGTCCTGGTCGCTGCCGACTCCACCAGCACGAACCGCCACGGCGTGGTGTGATGCGGGGCCGGGGCGGTCACGGCCAGGTCCACCGCACGGCGCACCGCGGCCGGATCCACCGGCTCGTCGGTGAATTCCCGCACCGTCCGCCGCAGCGAGACCGCTTCCCGTACCGCCTCGGACGTACCGAGCCGGAACATGTCGTTGGCCGCGGCGCGGACCAGCGGCCGGGCCCCGGCGTCGGCCGCTTCCGGCGCGGGGTCCACCACCGCGGACAGCCCGCGGACGACCGCGACAGGGACGCCGGCCGCCTTGCCCTTGACCAGGTCACCGGCGGCGGCCAGCTCGTCCGCGGTGGCGGTCACCGTCATGCTCAACTCATTGCCGTGCATGTCCCGGGCGCCGCGCAGATCGCCCAGTACCCGCACTCCGGAGGCGCCGATCGCCACATCGGTGAGCCCCTCGCGCCAGGGCCGGCCGAAGGTGTCGGTGACCAGGACCCCGACCCGCACGCCCAGCGCGTCGTGCAGCCCCTGCCGGATCCGCCGGGCCGAGCCGTCCGGGTCCTCCGGCAGCAGGAGCACGGTGCCGGCCGGGGTGTTGGAGGCGTCCACCCCGGCGGCGGCCATCACGAAACCGTGCCGGGTCTCCACGATCCGGGTCGGCCCGCGGCGCGCGACCAGCCGCACCATCTCGGCGTCGATCGCCGCCTCGCGGTCCTCCGCCCGCAGGACGCGGCCCTCGGCCTTGCTGACGATCTTGGACGTGACCAGCAGCACATCGCCGTCGGCCAGCTCCACCCCGGTCGCCACGATGAGCTTGGCGATGTCCGCCCCCGGCTGCACCTCCCCGATCCCGGGCACGCCGAACACCTCGAAGCGCGAAGCGGCCTGCCCGGCCGGCCCGGCGCCCTGGCCGACGGCGCTCACGCCTGGACCTCCTCGGCCAGCGCCAGTGCCTCCCGGGCCATCCGCGCGGTGGCCTCGACGCTCTCCATCAGCAGCGGCACGGCCCGGCAGCGGATGCCCGCCGACTCGACCTCCGGCACGGCCCCGGCGTCCACCGTGTCCACCAGCCAGCCGTCGAGCAGCCCACTGCCGTAATGGGCGGCGACCGCCGCGGCGGTGGTCTCGACGCCCACCGCGGCCAGCACCTTGTCCGCCATCCCGCGCACCGGGGCGTCACCGATGATCGGGGACAGCCCCACCACCGGCACCCCGGCCTCGGCGATCGCCTCGCGGATGCCGGGCACCGCGAGGATGGTGCCGATGCTGACCACCGGGTTGGAGGGCGGGAAGAGGATCACATCCGCGGCGCCGATCGCCTCCAGCACCCCGGGCGCCGGCTTGGCGCCCTCGGCCCCGACCGGCACCACGGCATGCGCGGTGACCGACGCGCGCAGCCGTACCCAGTACTCCTGGAAGTGCACGGCCTTGCGCTCGCCGTCCACCTCGACCAGGACATGGGTCTCCACCCGGTCGTCCGACATCGGGATGAGCCGTACGCCGGGCTTCCAGCGGGCGCACAGCGCTTCGGTGACCGCGCTGAGCGGATAGCCGGCACCGAGCATCTGGGTACGGACGATATGGGTGGCGAAGTCCCGGTCGCCGAGCCCGAACCACTCCGGTCCGACCCCGTACGCGGCCAGCTCCTCCTTCACCGCGAAGGTCTCCTCCGCCCGGCCCCAGCCCTGCTCCTCGTGGATGCCGCCGCCGAGGGTGTACATGACGGTGTCGAGGTCGGGGCAGACCTTCAGCCCGAACAGATGGATGTCGTCTCCGGTGTTGCCGACGACGGTGATGTCCGCCTCCGGCGCTGCTGCCTTGAGGCCGCGCAGGAAGCGCGCCCCTCCGATACCTCCGGCCAGAACCACGATTCGCATGGTCCCCAGTCTGTCAGCCCGCCCACCCGGGCCGACGGGTCATGCCCGTGCTTGCGTCGCAGGCAGCGCCGCAGCCGCCGCCTCCCGCGCCGGTGCGGGCGCGCCGTCCGCCCGGCCGCCGCTCGTGCACCCGTGCGGCGTCATCTCCGTCAGGCCCGGGAAGTAGACGTGCAGACTGACCGCCGGCTCCAGCGAGTCGTTGACCACCTCGTGCACGTATCCGGTTGCGAACGCGCGCTGATGACCGGGGGTCAGCTCCCGGGACGCCTCGCCGCGCGAGCCCAGCGCGCGTTCCCGCAGTGCGCCGTGCAGGACGGTCAGCACACCGGAGGACTTCCCGTGGTCGTGCAGTCCGCTGCCCTGGCCGGGCAGCCAGCTCAGCAGCCACACCTCGTAGCCCGGTCCGGTCTGCAGGCGGGCATACCAGCGGGTGGTGGCGTCGTAGCGCACCTGGGCGGCCCAGCGCGCCCGGTCGGCGGCAATGGAGCGGGCGAGTCCGGCGAACTCCGCGACGGTGCTGGGGTGTTGCGGCACCGGGGGGAGCAGGTGGGGCAGAGCGAGCGGGTCACCGGCGATGGAGACGTCGGAGTACATGGGGTGATGTTCCTCTGCAATGCGCGTGAAGGGGAGGTGCCGGAGGCCGTTCCAGCTTCCGGGCAGGGGTTCAGCGGCAGTGACAGGAACAACAACAGCTCTGCGCGAGCGCGACGCAGCGGGACTCGCCTCGGCGAGTCCGGAAGGGCGCGTTGTGCTCAGCGGACATGAGTCAAGAACACCGTTTCGGGAGGCCTCCTGTCAACTCAATGTCCGCTTTATCCGCCATGTTCACCCGATCCGGTAACGCACAGTGCTGAAAGGTTTGTGCGTCGGCGGGTGCGGATAGATGGTGCGGCATCCGTGCAGATTCGATGCAGATCCGATTTCGGTCCGGGAACACACACCGCCCGGTGTGACGTTGTGCTTCTGTGATCGAAATGTGATCCACAACGCTTCATCCGAACGGTGGAACGCGGCACGCCGCCGCGGCGTCTGACGGTATGTGAGCGGTTGGTCGGCGGGACGATGGTTGACGGGCGAGAGTTTTTGGCCGATATCAACACTTTCCGTTACCCCTTGGTTCAGCGGAGTGAATAACGGGCCCAATAGCAGATTCCGGCTTGACTGGCCCGGATCGGCACACTTGTAATTTCACTCGTGTCGTTTCAGCCGGACATCGTGACGGCAGGCATCACGGGGAAGCACGACAGACGAGGGGCGCGCATGACCGAGCAGTTCCAGTTGCTGCTGGCCGAAGAGGCCGACGAGGAACTCGGCTGGCAGGAGCGTGCGCTGTGTGCGCAGACCGACCCCGAGTCGTTCTTCCCCGAAAAGGGCGGATCCACGCGTGAGGCGAAGAAGGTCTGTCTCGCCTGTGAGGTCCGCTCCGACTGCCTGGACTACGCGCTGGCCAACGACGAGCGCTTCGGCATCTGGGGCGGCCTGTCCGAGCGCGAGCGGCGCCGGCTGAAGAAGGGCGTCGTCTGACCGCGGACCGGACCCGGCCTCCCGCCTACCGCCCGTCTTCCGTGCCCGCCGGCACGGCAGGCGGGCGGTGTCGTTCCCACCTCCGTGACCCGGGCCAGAGCCCTTGCCCCGCCCGGTCCGCGCGCCGGTGCCAGCACCCCCGCCACCACCCGGGTCCGGACCGCGCCGGAGCCGTGGCCGGGCCGTCCGGGGCCCACGCCCGGACGGCGGGCCCCGGTTGAGCCGTTAGTGTGGGGGGCCGTCCAAGACGTGGGCCCGCCGCCGAGTGGGCCGACCGTCCACCCGCAGTCCAGCGAACCGGGGCCAGAACCTCGATGTCCGTGAACAGCCCAGCTCCGGCCGCTCACCCGGTCGGCACCCCTGAGTTCCCGCGCCATGTCGTCACCGCCGTGCTGGTCGCCCACGACGGCGCGCGCTGGCTGCCCAAAGCCCTCGCCGGGCTGCTCGGCCAGGACCGCCCGGTCCAGGACGTCATCGCCGCCGACACCGGCAGCGCCGACGACTCCGCCCGCCTGCTCATCGAGTCGCTCGGCGACCAGCGGGTCCTGCACCTCGCCCGCCGCACCGGTTTCGGCGCGGCGGTGGAGGAGGCCGCCCGCGTCGCCGTCCCGCTGACCGCCGAGGACCTGCCCTACCTCCAGCGCCGCAGCGGCTGGGACCCGGTCAGCCGGACCTGGAACGACGACGTCTACGACGAGCCCGCCCAGCCGCACGGCGAACCCGTCCAGTGGCTGTGGCTCCTGCACGACGACTGCGAACCCGACCCCGGCGCGCTCGCCGCCCTGCTGCGTACCGCCGAATCGTCCCCGTCGGCCACCGTCATCGGTCCCAAACTCCGCAGCTGGTACGACCGCAGGCAGCTGCTCGAAGTGGGCGTCAGCATCGCCCGCAGCGGGCGCCGCTGGACCGGTCTCGAGCGGCGTGAGCAGGACCAGGGCCAGCACGACCAGGTACGCCCGGTGCTGTCGGTGTCCTCGGCCGGCATGCTGGTGCGCCGCGACGTGTGGGAGGAACTGGGCGGCTTCGACCGCCGGCTGCCCCTCATGCGTGACGACGTGGACTTCTGCTGGCGCGCCCAGGCCGCCGGCCACACCGTCCTGATCGCCCCCGACGCCGTACTGCGCCACGCCGAGGCGGCCTCCCGCGAGCGCCGTCCGGTCGACTGCGCGGGCCGCTCCGCCGTGAACCCGCACCGCGTCGACAAGGCCGGCGCCGTCTACACCCTGCTCGCCAACACCCGGGGCCCGCTGCTGCCCTACGTGGTGCTGCGGATCGTCGTCGGCACCCTGCTGCGCACCCTCGCCTACCTCGTCGGCAAGGTCCCCGGCCAGGCCGTCGACGAGATCGTCGGCCTGCTGGGCGTACTGCTGCGGCCCGGCCGGCTGCTCGCCGCCCGGCACCGGCGCGGTCGCGGCCAGGTACCGCCCTCCGAGCTGCGCCCGCTGTTCCCGCCGCCCGGCGCGACCGTCCGGGCCACCGTCGACCAGGTGGTCAGCAATCTGGCCGGCCGCGCCGACGACGCCTCGGCCGCGGTCGGACGCCACGGCGGCGCCGGCGAGACCGGTCCCGGCGACGACGACGGCGACTTCCTGGAGATCGAGCAGTTCGCCCGCCTCAAGCAGATCGCCCGCAAGCCGGGGCCGGTGCTCTTCGCGCTGCTGCTCGTCGTCTCGCTCGCCGCCTGCCGGGCACTGCTCGGCGGCGGGGCGCTGGCTGGCGGAGCCCTGCTGCCGGCCGACCCCGGCGCCTCCGACCTGTGGGCCACCTACGCCGGCTCGTGGCACGCCTTGGGCACCGGCGGCACCCAGGCCGCGCCGCCCTACATCGCCGTGCTGGCGATCTTCGCCACCGTGCTGTTCGGCTCCACCGGCCTGACCCTGACGTTGTTCCTGGTCGCCTCGGTCCCGCTGGCCGGCGCCGCCGCCTACTTCGCGTCCCGCCCGCTGGTGGAGTCCCGGCTGCTGCGCGCCTGGGCCGCGGTCGCCTACGCCTTCCTGCCGGCGGTCACCGGAGCGCTGGCCGCCGGCCGCCTGGGCACCGCGGTGCTGGCCATCCTGCTCCCGCTGATGGCCCGCGCCGCAGTCGCCATGGCCGGCCTCCAGCTGAGCTCCACCGCCATCGAGCGCGGCGCCCGCCCCAGCTGGCGCGCCACCTGGGCACTGGCGCTCATGCTGACCTTCACCACCGCCTTCACCCCGGTCACCTGGCCGATCGCCCTGGTGCTGGCCGCGATCACCCTCGGCTGGCGGCTGGCGACCGGCCGGCGGCAGCTGCTCGTCCCGCACCTGCTGCGGTTCGCGGCGCTGATCATCACACCGATCGTGCTGCTCGGCCCCTGGTCGCTGGCCCTGCTCAGCCACCCGGGCCGGCTGCTGAACGAGGCCGGACTGCCCTACGGCACCGGCTCCGCCTCCGGGATCGACCTGCTGCTGCTCAGCCCCGGCGGCCCCAAGGCGTCCGGCGGCTTCCTGCTGGTCGGTGTGGTGCTGGCCGCGCTGGCCGCCCTGATGCGCGACACCCGCCGCACCGCGATCGTCGCCGCCTGGGCCGTCGCCGCGTGCGGCCTGCTCTTCGCCGTCGTCGAGAACGGCAAGGACTGGGCGGGCCCGGCCACCCTCGTCTACGGCATCGCGCTGCTGGCCGCCGCCGCCATCGGAGCGGAGAACGCCAACGAGCGGATCGCCGCCAGTGGCTTCGGCTGGCGGCAGCCCGTCGCCGGCCTGATCGTCATCGCGGCCGCCGCCGCGCCGCTGCTGGCCGCCTTCACCTGGGTGGCCGACGGTGCCAACGGCCCGATCAAGCGCGCCGACCCCCAGCAGGTCCCCGCGTTCGTCGCCGAGGAGAGCCTGTCCGGCGACCAGCCCCGCACCCTGGTCATCAGCGGCACCACGGGCAGCGTCTCGTACGCCCTCGTGCGCGGCTCCGGTGTGCGCCTGGGCGACGCGGAACTCGCCGCCGAGGCGGACCCGGACCGCGCCCTGGACGGCGTGGTGGCCAACCTCGTGGCCGGCTCCGGCGCGGACCAGGGCAGCCGGCTGGCCGGCTACGCCATCCGCTACGTCCTTGCGCAGAAGGGCGCCCCGCGCTCGTACGGCCGGGTGCTGGACAGCACCCCGGGCCTGTCGCGGGTCAGCCAGACCGGCGGCACCGAGCTGTGGCGGGTCAACGCCCAGGTCTCCCGGATCACCATCACCAGCAAGGGGGCCCAACCGGTCTCCGTGGCGGCCGGCCGGATCGAGGCCCACACCGAGGTGCCCGCCGGTCCGGCCGGCCGCGTCCTGCGCCTGGCCGACTCCGCGGCCCCCGGCTGGCACGCCACCCTCGGCGGCGCCGCGCTGACCCGCACCACGGTCGACGGCTGGGCACAGGGCTTCGAACTGCCCGCGACCGGCGGCCGCCTGGACGTCACCTTCAAGGAGCCGGTGACCCACATCGGCTGGCTGGGCGTCCAGGGACTGCTGCTGCTCGTGGTGATCGTGCTGGCACTGCCCGGCCGGCGCCGCGAGATCGACGACGACCTGCCCGAGGCGGACGGCGCCACCGCGACCGCCACCGGCACGTTCACCGCTGATATCCCCGGCCAGGCCGCCGGCGAGGGCCGCCGGGCCCGCCGCCTCCAGGCCGCCGCCGACGCCGAGGGCGC
>NZ_FMCH01000070.1 GCF_900091855.1 Streptomyces sp. DvalAA-14 | reverse complement strand
GCCGGCGGCGCCGCGCGCACGGCCCCGCGGCCGGCCCCGCCGATGGCGGCACCGATGGCGGCACCGATGGCGGGTCAGCCGGGTGAACGCGGTCAGGAGTACTTGACCCCGGCCGCCCCTGCTGTGCCAAACTCAGGGACGAACGAGGCTGGCCATCGCAACGCGAGGGTGTGGGGAGGCTCCGTGCATCGATCTTCCCACCCGACGCGGCCCCTTTCCGGTCCCCGGCCGGACCCGGATGTCGGCCGGAACGCGCTCTCCAGGACGGTCTCAGCGCCCGTACCAGACCGTGGTGGCGTTGCAGAAGGCCCGGATGCCGTGACCGGACAGCTCGCGCCCGTACCCCGACCGCTTGACGCCGCCGAAGGGCAGCGCCGGATGCGAGGCCGTCATCCCGTTGAAGTAGACCCCGCCCGCCTGCAGATCGCGGGTGAAGCGCCGCTGCTCGTCGACGTCCCGCGTCCAGACGTTGGAACTCAGGCCGAAGGGCGTGTCGTTGGCGAGCGCGACAGCCGCGTCCACGTCCGGCACCCGGTAGAGGGTGGCGACCGGGCCGAAGGCCTCCTCGCGGTGGATCCGCATCTCCTCGGTGACACCGGTCAGCACGGTCGGCTCGTAGTACCAGCCGGAGGTCAGCGACTGCGGGCGGCGGGCGCCGCACAGCGCGGTGGCCCCCTTGGCAAGCGCGTCGTCGACCAGTTCCGCCAGGTCGGCGCGGCCCTGCTCGGAGGACAGCGGGCCGATGTCGGTAGAGTCGGCCATCGGGTCGCCGACGACCAGGCCGCTCATGGTGCGGGCGAAGGCCGCGGCGAACTCGTCGTAGAGGTCCTCGTGCACGATGAAGCGCTTGGCGGCGATGCAGGACTGGCCGTTGTTCTGCACCCGGGCGGTGACCGCGGTGTGCACCGCGTGGTCCAGCTCGTCGCGGGCGGACGGCATCACCACGAACGGATCGCTGCCGCCCAGTTCCAGCACGGTCGGCTTGATCTCGTCGCCGGCGATCGCGGCGACCGCGCGGCCGGCGCCCTCGCTGCCGGTGAGGGTCGCCGCGGCCACCCGGGGATCGCGCAGCACGCCCTCGATGGCGTCCGAGCCGATCAGCAGGGTCTGGAAGCAGCCCACCGGGAAGCCGGCGCGGTGGAAGAGGTCGCCGAGGTAGAGGGCGGTCTGCGGGACGTTGGAGGCGTGCTTGAGCAGCCCGACATTGCCGGCCATCAGGGCGGGGGCGGCGAACCGCACCACCTGCCAGAGCGGGAAGTTCCAGGGCATGACGGCCAGCACCACTCCCAGCGGGCGGTAGCGGACGTAGGCCTGGTGCGCGCCGCTGTCCGCCACGTCGGCCTCGTCGGGGTGCTCGTCGGCGAGCAGCCGCTCGGCGTTGGCGGCATACCAGCGCATCGCCTTGGCGCACTTGGCGGCCTCGGACTTGGCGGCGGCCAGCGTCTTGCCCATCTCGGTGGTCATGGTGCGGGCGATCTGGTCCCGCTCCTCGTCCAGCAGGTCGGCTGCCGCGGTCAGCAGCGCGGCGCGGGCGGCGAAGTCGGTGGTCCGATAGCCCCGGAAAGCGCTCTCCGCCTTGGCGATGCGCTCCTCGATGCCGTCCGCCCCGAGCGCGTCGAATTTCCGCAGGGTCTCCCCGGTGGCGGGGTTCACGGTGGCGATGGGCATGCTCTGTTCCTCCTCGTGCCGGGGCCGGGCGGCCGGGGTGCCCCCGGGGTGCGGCGCCGGCCGCCGGGCCGGCGTCCTCGCGGGGTGTCCGAGCAGGCCGTCTACCCGCCCTCCGCCGGGCCATGCGGCTCCCGCCCCATCCTGCCCCGCCCGCCCCGGCACCGCGACAGCTCACCCCCCAAGCGGGTCCCTCCTCCCGGACAGGCGGGCGCCGTCCGGCCGGCCTGCGCGGCGGCGGGACCGGAAGCCGGATGGACGGCAGGCCCCCGGGCCGAAGCGCCGGTTCCGACCGGAAGCGTTCATCAGGTGGTAACTCCCGGCACATCACGCACAGGTTCTACGCGCGCAGAATTTCCCCGGCACGTCATGCACTCGTTCTACGCGCGCAGATTTTCCCGCTCGTCCGCGGTTCTCCCGATGCATCCCCCACTGACCGCCCCCCACCTGGAGGTTGACGGATGTCTGGTTCTCGCATGCCCCGAAGTCGCGTGCTGATCGGCGCGGCCGCCGCGCTGGGCACGCTCGCCCTGGGCGCCGCCGGTATCGCCACCGGCAGCGCCCAGGCG
>NZ_FMCH01000185.1 GCF_900091855.1 Streptomyces sp. DvalAA-14 | reverse complement strand
GCCCCGGCCGCGGCCGGCGGTGGGGTTGACGAAGAGGGTGATCTCGCTGGGCACGCGCGGACCTTATCCCGGATTCGGCCGATCGAGTGAGGGCCGCGCGGAGCAGCGCGGGGGCGGCCCGGTCGGGCACCGGCGGCCCCGGGCGCCCGGCCCGGGGTCAGCCCGCCGTGGCGGCCCGGTCAGGTCGCGTCGTCGTAGCCGTCGTCGCCGTGTCGCTCGCCCTCGTCGAAGGGCTGGGTGGAGATCTGCTCGGGGATGTGGCTCAGCGCGGACGCCTCGTCCGGGTCCAGTCCGAAGTCCGGGTCGGCCGCGCGGCGGCGCAGCTTGCGGGAGTCGTTGAAGAAGCAGATCCCCATCGCCATGAAGTACAGGAAGACGATCGGCGCGGCCAGCAGGCACATCGTCAGCGGGTCGCCGGTGGGGGTGGCGACCGCGGCGAAGACGGTGATGCCGATCACCATGCCGCGCCACCAGCCGAGCATGCGGCGGCCGGTGACGATGCCGGTGAAGTTCAGCAGCACCAGCACCAGCGGCAGTTCGAAGGCGAGGCCGAAGACGACGATCAGGCGGACGACGAGGTCCAGGAAGTCGTCCAGCGGCAGCAGGTTGGTGGTGTCGTTCGGCACGAAGCCGATCATGATCTTGGCGGTCTGCGGCAGGATCTCGTACGCCAGCCAGGCACCGGCCAGGAACAGCGGCACCCCGGCGCCGACGAAGCCGAGCGTGTAGCGCTTCTCGTTCTTGTGCAGACCCGGGGCGAGGAAACCCCACAGCTGGTACAGCCAGACCGGTGACGAGACGACCACGCCGGCCATCAGCGAGACCTTCAGCGCGATCGAGAAACCGCCCAGCAGACCGCTGACCGTCATCTGGGCACAGGACGCGTCGGCGTCGTGCGGCTGGTGGTCGGCGCCGTTGACACAGCGGACGTTGGTCGGAATCCGGTGTTGGAGCAGCTCGATGATGTTCTTGTAGAAGAACGCGGCCACGATGGTCACGACGATGATCGCCAGGACCGATTTGAACAGCCGGTTGCGCAGCTCACGCAGGTGGTCCGCGAGAGGCATCCGCCCCTCGGGGTCCCTTTCCTGCTTGCGGGCAGTCTTGAGCACCCACGTCCTCGTCTCGTACGGCAGCCTCAGCGACGCGCGCCGGCTTCGTCCTTCACCAGGGGGCGGCCGTCACACCGGGGGTGGCAGGCCGGTCTGGATCGCGGTCTGGGTCAGGCCTGCGTCGTGGTGCGGTCGGCCGGCTCCGCGACCGGGCGGGCGCTGGCGGTGTCGCCGGGCGCGGCCTGGATCGTACGGGCCGCGACCTGCTCCTGCGCGGGCTGTTCGGCGGGGGCGGGGGTGCCGCCGTCGTTCTTCATCGCCTTGGCCTCGCTCTTGAGGATGCGGGCCGACTTGCCGAGCGAGCGGGCGACGTCCGGGAGCTTCTTGGCACCGAAGAGAACAACGATGACGAGAAGGATGAGGACGATCTCGAGGGGCTTGAGATTGCCGAGCATAAAAGGTCTACCTTCTCACCTGGGGGCGGCGTGGTCCTTGCGTCTTCGGCTGCCCGGCGCCGGACCGGTGTCCGGCGGCCACGCAGGCTGTGATCGTAGCGTGCACCGGTGAACACCGGGGAATGCTCCGGAATCCACCCGGTTGCGGCCCCCGCCGCGCTCCGTGGTCGGGCCGCCCGGCCAGACTACCCTCCTGCCGCGCCGGCGCGGCAGGCTCAGCGGCGGGAGATCTCGCCGGCCCGCTCGGCCATCGGGGTCGCGGCCCGGCTCAGCCGCTCGCCCGCCCGGGTCAGCGCCTCGGTGCCGAGCGCGACCTGACGGGACAGTTCGCCCACCGCCAGGAAGACCCGGACCGCCAGCACTCCCAGCACCAGGAGCCCCGCGGTCGACAGGCCGACGTACAGAAAAAGCCACCACATGGCGCGTGAGCCTACCGTTCAGCGGGCGGCGTGCAGCCGCATCGTCCGGACGCCGCCGGTGGTGAGGAGTTCCACGATCCGATCGCCGGCCGGCTTGCGGACCGCCTCGCCGCACGCGGGGCAGCTGAAGGAGTAGAAGGTGGTGCGGGCCGAGCCGCCGATGGCCAGCCGCAGGGCGCCCGCGGTGAGTTCGAAGTTCTCCCGGCAGTGCGGGCAGCCGGCCCGGAACAGCACCGGACCCGGTGCGGACTGCGGCGGGCAGGCGGTGGTGATCGTCATCGTCGCTCCCTCACTCCCCGTAGGCGGCCAGGGCCTTGACCGCCGCGTCACGCGCGTCACCGGCCAGGTCGGCGGGCGAGACAATCCGGCCGTCGCGGCCCAGGCGCAGCGCGAGGCGGCGCAGCGAGCCGGGATCGGGGGTGCGCAGCGTGATCCGCAGGCCGCCGTCGGGCAGCTCGTCGGCGCTGTCGTGCGGATAGTATTCGGCGACCCACCGGCCGCCGGGCCCGACCTCGATCACCACTTCCGGGTCGTCGCCGGCCGGCTGCACCAGGCCCTGCGACAGGTCCCGGGGCTCCAGGCGCGGCGGGTCGGACGGCTCGTCGAGCAGCTCGATCTCGGCCACCCGGTCCAGCCGGAAGGTGCGGTGGTCCTCGGAGAGCCGGCACCAGCCCTCGAAGTAGGTGTGGCCGACGGTGAACAGCCGGATCGGGTCCACCCGGCGCTCGGTCAGGGTGTCGCGGGCCGGCGAGTAGTAGCGCATCCACAGCAGCCGGCGCTCGGTGATGGCCCGGTCCACGGTGGCGAAGACACTGCCCTCGGACTCGAAGGTCACCGACAGCTGGGCGCTGGAGTCGGCCACCTCGCCGGCCGCGGTCTCCAGCTTGGCGCCGGCCCGCAGCAGCGCCTGCCGGTCGCGGTCCCGCAGGCCGGGCAGGTTGGCCACCGCGCGGGCGGCGACCAGCAGCGCGGTGGCCTCGTCGGCGGCCAGCCGCAGCGGCTGCGCCACGTCGTCGGCGGTGCCCGGGTTGTGCCACCAGATGCGTTCGCCGTCGGTGTCGATGTCCAGCAGGTCGCCGCCGCGGAAGCTGGTGCCGCACAGCGGCAGCACGTTGAGGTCCCCGATCAGCTCCGCCTCGGTCACCCCGAACGCCTGCGCCACTTCGCTGACCCGCGCCCCGGGCCGCTCCCGCAGATACGTCACCAGGGACAGCATCCGGCGGGTCTGATCGATCGCGTTGCTCACAGCGAATCCCCCTCAGCCCTTCGCCACCGCGCGCAGCCGTTCCAGGACCTCGCCGCGCAGCTCTTCGGGGGCCAGCACGACCACGTCCGGTCCGAACTCGGCGAGCCAGGCGTCGAGGCCGTGGCCGTACGGGATCTCCAGTTCGTCCCATTCGGCGTCGACCGGGGTGGTGGTGACCGCCCGGGAGCGCAGCGGGTAGCCGCTGTCGCGGCGCAGCCGGATCCGGGCGGTGGCCGCGGTGACCCCCTCGCCGGCCCAGCGGGCGACGGCCTCGCGGACATCGACGTGGTCGGGCACCTCGGCGGTGAAGGCGCCGCGGCCGCGGACCTTGCCGCTGATCCGGGACAGCCGGAAGACCCGCACCGCGCCGCGGTCTCGGTCGTGCCCGGCGACGTACCAGTGGCCGCGCCAGCACTCCAGCGCCCAGGGCTCGACCACCCGGGGTTCGGGGCGGACCGCGTTGGCCTTGCGGTAGTCGAAGGCGACGGCCCGCCGCTCGCGGGTGGCCAGCATCAGCGCCTCGAAGGCCGGCTCGGGGGCGGGGATCCGGGGTTCGAGCACGCTGCTGGTGGCCTCGTAGGGCACTCCGGCGGCGCGCAGCTTCTGCAGGGCGCCGCTGGCGGCCTCGGCGAGCCGGGCCTGCTGCCAGACCTTGGCGGCCAGGCCGAGGGCGGCGGCCTCCTCGGGGTCCAGCGCGATGTCGGGCAGCCGGTTGCGGTCGCTGCGGGCGAGGTAGCCGTAGTCGCCGTCCAGGCTCTCCACGGTGTCGATGACCAGGCCGAGTTCCCGCAGGTCGTCCTTGTCCCGTTCGAACATCCGATTGAACGAGTCGTCCGAGGTCACCTCGTGGTAGGCCTCGATGGAGGCGCGCAGCTCACGCTTGCTCACCGGGCGCCGGGTGTTCATCAGGCACAGCGCGAGATTCATCAGCCGCTCCGCCTTGGCGATCGCCATCCCGCACCCTGCACCCTTCGGTCGCCCTGCCTCGATCGCTGAACCTACCGCTACCGGCTGCGCGGGCCCAAGCCGAGCACGCGGGCCGAAGCCGAGGGCCCCGCCGGTCGGCGGGGCCCTCGGTCGCGCTCAGCCGCCGCTCAGACCGCGACCAGGTCGCAGACGAAGATCAGCGTCTCGCCGGGCTTGATCGCCGCTCCGGCGCCGCTGTCGCCGTACGCGAGGTGGGCGGGGATGGTCAGCTGGCGGCGCCCGCCGACCTTCATGCCCTGCACGCCCTGGTCCCAGCCGGGGATGACCTGGCCGACCCCGAGCTGGAAGCGCAGCGGGGTGCCGCGGTTCCAGCTGGCGTCGAACTCCTCGCCGGAGGAGAAAGCGACGCCGACGTAGTGGACGGAGACGGTGTCCCCGGCGGTGGCGACCGCACCGTCGCCCTCCCAGATGTCCTTGATCTCCAGGTCGGCCGGCGGTTCGCCGCCCGGGAAGTCGACCTCGGGCTTCTCGATGCTCACTTCGGTGCTCCTTGTGCTGTTGCGGGCAACCCGGACAGTCTTGCAGACCTCACAGAACGGCCAGGATGTCGAGGCTGAAGACCAGCGTGGAGTTGGCCGGGATGCCTTGGTTGGCGGTGCTGCCGTAGGCCACGTCGGGCGGCGTCACCAGCATCACGCGGCTGCCGACCTTCTTTCCGGCCAGGCCCTGCTGCCAGCCCTTGATGAGCTGCTGGAGCGGGAAGGCGGCCAGTTGGCCGTGGGAGTAGGAGGCGTCGAAGTCCTTGCCGGTGTTCCACAGGACGCCCTTGTACTGGAGCAGCAGGGTGTCGGTGGCCTTCACCACCGGGCCGTCGCCCTCCAGGATGTACTTCGCCACCAGCTTGGTGGGGGCCTTGCCCTTGGGCACGTCGATGGAGGGGGCCTTGCCGTCGGTGTTGGTGCCGACCTTCGGCAGGCTCGCGTCGGTCTGCGCGACCTTGGCGCCGGTGGCGGAGCTCTTGGCGTTGAAGCGCTGCAGGACGTCCACCACGAAGACCAGGGTGTCGGTGCCCTTGATGCCGGCCTGGGAGTTGCCGGAGCTGCCGTAGCCGAGGGCCGGCGGGATCGCCAGCTCGACCCGGCTCTTGACCTTCTGGCCGACCAGGCCCTGGTCCCAGCCCGGGATGACCTTCCCCTGGCCGATGACGTTGGTGTAGGGCGCGCGGCCGAAGGAGGTGTCGAACACCTTCGCGGTGTCCCAGACCTGGCCGAGGTAATTCACCTGAACGAAGTCGCCGGAGACGATCGCCGGGCCGTCGCCGGAGATCAGCGTCTTGACGGCCAGGTCCTTCGACGGGGTGCCGCTGCCTTTGGCCACAGTCGGCTTCTGGTCGAAGTTCTTGCCCCCGGTGACGGCCGGCACCGGCCCGGCGACGATCTTCGTGGTGGGGGTCCCGGCCGCGGACGGCGTGGTCGTGGGCGAGACGGTGTCCGAGGGCGTATCCGAAGGTGAGGAGGCCGAATCGCTCGTGCCGTCCCCGCTGCCGCAGCCGGCGGCGGTGAGCATGAGCGCGGGCACGGCGAGCAGTACGGAGCGTCGGCGCACGGGGTTCCTCGTTCGGGTCGTGGGGAGTGGGGCCGGCGGTCTCGGATTCCGCCGCCCCACACCCTACGGGGTGCGCTCGCGCGCTCACATCCCGGCGATCAGCTTCTCCACCCGGTCGTCCACCGACCGGAACGGGTCCTTGCACAGCACGGTCCGCTGCGCCTGGTCGTTGAGCTTGAGGTGCACCCAGTCGACGGTGAAGTCCCGTCGCTGCTCCTGCGCGCGGCGGATGAAGTCGCCGCGCAGCCGGGCCCTGGTGGTCTGCGGGGGTACCGACTTGGCCTCGAAGATCTTCAGATCACTGCAGATCCGCTTGGCCTGCCCCTTGCGCTCCAGCAGGTAGTAGAGCCCCCGGCGGCGGTGGATGTCGTGGTAGGCGAGGTCTATCTGCGCGACCCGGGGGTGGGACATGGTGATGTTGTCGCGGTTGCGGTAGCGCTCGATCAGCTGGTACTTCATGACCCAGTCGATCTCGGTGCCGATCTTGTCGAGGTCGCCGCTGCCGATCGCCTCCAGGGTGCGGCCCCACAGCTCCAGCACCTGCTCGATGACACCGCTGCGGATGCCGCGGCGCTCGCAGAACTCCACCGCCTTGGAGTAGTACTCCTGCTGGATGTCCAGGGCGGACGCCTCACGGCCGGAGGCGAGCCGCACCTTGCGGCGGCCGGTGATGTCGTGGCTGACCTCGCGGATCGCCCGGATCGGGTTCTCCAGGGTGAGGTCGCGCATCACCGTGCCGGCCTCGATCATCCGCAGCACCAGGTCGGTGGCGCCGACCTTGAGCAGCATGGTGGTCTCGGACATGTTGGAGTCGCCGACGATGACGTGCAGCCGCCGGTAGCGCTCGGCATCGGCGTGCGGCTCGTCGCGGGTGTTGATGATCGGACGGGACCGGGTGGTGGCCGAGCTGACGCCTTCCCAGATGTGCTCGGCGCGCTGGCTGACGCAGAAGACCGCTCCGCGCGGGGTCTGCAGCACCTTGCCGGCCCCGCACAGCAGCTGCCGGGTGACCAGGAACGGAATCAGGATGTCCGCCAGCCGGGAGAATTCCCCGTGCCGGGCGACCAGGTAATTCTCGTGGCATCCGTAGGAGTTGCCGGCCGAGTCGGTGTTGTTCTTGAAGAGGTACACATCGCCTGCGATGCCCTCTTCGTGGAGGCGCCGTTCGGCGTCCACCAGAAGGCCCTCCAGGATGCGCTCACCGGCCTTGTCGTGCGTGACGAGTTCGGTGACGTTGTCGCACTCGGGAGTGGCGTACTCCGGGTGCGAGCCGACGTCGAGGTAGAGGCGGGCACCGTTGCGGAGGAAAACATTGCTGCTTCGGCCCCATGACACGACACGGCGGAAGAGGTACCGCGCCACCTCGTCAGGGGACAGACGCCGCTGTCCCCTGAACGTGCATGTGACGCCGTACTCGTTCTCCAGCCCGAAAATGCGGCGGTCCATGTCTGAACATTACGCCTGATGCGTGGTGCTGAAACGAGGTTCGACCCCACCGTTTCGATCTTTTTCCGAGCGAGTTTCGAGGTTTGGAATCGTCAGGATTCGGCTGGTGAGGAGCAGTACGAGCGCGGCGACCGGGCCGCTCACCGCGCTGACCGCGAATCCGGCGGCGCTGCCGCCGTGTTGGGTGACCAGGCCGGCCAGTGCGGTGCCCAGCGCCGCGCCCACGCCGATCGCGGTCACCACCCAGGAGAACGCCTCGGTCACCGTGCCCGCCGGGGCGTGCCGGTCCACCACCAGGAAGCCGCAGGCCAAGGTGGGCGCGAGGAAGAATCCGGACAGGGCGGCCAGCGGCAGCATCCAGCCGAGGGCGGGCACCAGCAGCAGCGGGGGGTAGCAGGCGGCCAGGCCCAGGGACAGCAGCCGCAGCCGCCGCTCCGGAACGCCGGCCCAGACGCGGGCGCCGTAGCCCAGACCGCCGGCCAGCGCGCCGGCCCCGTTGGCGGCCAGCACATAGGCGGTGGCGGCGTCGCCGCCGTGCGCGTCCCCGTAGGCGACGGCGGCCAGGGAGAAGGCGCCCAGCGCGATGCCGATGAACAGGCAGGCGCCGAGCAGCACGGCCAGACCCCGGGAGCGCAGCGCGCCCAGCCAGTGCGCCTCGCGGGCCGGTGCCCGCCAGCTCCGCGACGGTCCGGAGCTGACCACCACCAGGGTGCCGGCCACGCCGAGCAGCCCGGTGAGCACCACCGCGGCGGCCTCGGAGGCGGCGGCGACCGCCAGGGTGACCAGCAGCGGCCCGATGGTGAACAGGACCTCCTGGGCGGCGGCGTCCAGCGCGTACGCCTTCTGCACCTGTTCCTCGTGCCGCAGTACCGAGGGCCACAGCGCGCGCAGGCCGCCCTCCAGCGGCGGGGTGGCCAGCCCGGCCAGTACGACGGCGGCCACCGCGAGCGGCAGCGGCCGCGGGCCGGTCACGGCGAGCAGTCCGAAGCCGGCCGCCGACAGCAGCGCCGCCGCGGTCATCACCCGCGGCTGGCCGCGCCGGTCCACCGCCCGCCCGAGCAGCGGCTGCCCGACCGCCACGGCCAGGCCGAACACCGCCGACAGGGTGCCGGCCAGTCCGTAGCCGGCGCCCCCGCGAGCGCAGGAAGAGCACGATGGCCAGCGCCGCCATGGCGTTGGGCAGCCGCCCCAGCAGGGTCCCGCCCAGCAGTCGAGCGGCGTGCCGCGTCCGCAGCAGTTCGCCGTATCCCGTCGCCGCCATGCTGCTCCCGCTGAAGTGTTACGTATAACGCCCGAGCGTCATACGTACCATGTCGGCAGCTCACGGGTCCACCCGTGGGACGGCCCGGGGCCGGCTCGGCCTCCTCGGACCGGTCCGGCGGCGGCCGGGGCCGGTTCGGCGCGGGCCTCGCGGACGGCGGGAAGGGCGGGAGACGGTGACCGGGAGCGCGCGGCCGACCTCGCGGGACGTGGCGCGGGCGGCCGGGGTGTCACAGGCCACCGTGTCGCTGGTGCTGGGCGGCAAATGGCGGGGGCGGGTCTCGGAGCGGACCGCGGACACGGTCCGGGCGGCGGCCGGCGAGTTGGGCTACCGGCCGAACCTCGCCGCCCGGAACCTGCGGCTGGGCCGGACCAGGACCGCGCTGTTGGTGGTGCCGGCGCTCACCCATGAGTACTTCGCCCGGGTCTACTCGGGTGCCGAACGGGTGGCGGCCGAGCACGGCTTCGGGCTGGTCCTCTACCCCTCGCCGGAGGGCATCGGCCGGGCCCGGGACCCCTTCGGCTCGGCCCGCGCCGCGATCGACGGGGTGATCGCCTCCTCGATGGCCGCCGATGCGCTGGCCGGGATCGCCGACGGCGGGGACGCGGGCCGAGGCCGGGGCGCGGGCGGGGCCGCGGAGCGGGACCCGGACGGCGGGCTCCCGCTGGTGATGCTCGACAGCGACCCGGGGGCGCGCGGCGGCGCCCCGACGGTGAACCTGGCCGTCTTCGACGGCATCCGCCAGGTGACCCGGCATCTGCTGACGCTGGGCCACCGGCGGTTCACCCATCTGGCCAGTGCGGTGGACGCCTGGACCTTCCGGGTGCGGGCCCAGGCCGTCGCCGCCGAGCTGAGCCGGGTCCCCGGGGCCGTGCTGCTGCACACCGAGCGGTCGGCGCTGGACGTGGCGCCGGGCCGGGCGGCGGCGCTGCGGGCGCTGTCCCGGCCGGGGCCGAGGCCCACCGCGCTGATCTGCGACTCCGACGTGCTGGCGGCCGGCGCCTGCAAGGCCGCCCGGGGGCTGGGCCTGGACGTCCCCGGTGATCTGTCGATCTCCGGCTTCGACGATCTGGCGCTGGCCACCGCGATCGACCCGGAGCTGACCACGGTCCGGCTGCCCGCCGAGGCGGTCGGCGCGGCCGGGATGAGAGCGCTGCTGGCCCTGCTGGCCCGGCGCGACGGCGGCGCCCCGGGCGCGGGGCTCCCGGGGCTCCCGGGGCCGGACGGGCCATCGGCCCCATCCCCGCTGGATCTCCCGCCGGACTTTCCGCTGGACTTTCCGGTGGAACTCCCGGTCGAGCTGGTCGTCCGCGCCTCCACCGGCCCGCCCCCGCGCTGAGAGCCCGCCCGAGCATGGCCCGGCCGCCCCGCCGCTCTGCGGCCGCCCGGCCGTGAGGCTGCCCGAAACGCGGCGGTGCCCCGGCCGGAAGCCGGGGCACCGTGCTGCGCCGTCGTGGCGCGGCAGGCCGGAGACCGGGCTGCCGCCGGGGCCGACTAGGCCTCGTCGTCCGAGGGGTCGTCGGTCTGCGCGGTGGCCGCGCTCTCGGTGTCCAGCAGCCGGGACAGCTGCCGGCCCAGGATGCGCTTGAACTTCCGCTGCTGCGGCCGGGTGCGGTCCAACACCGCGACCTCCAACTGCTCGGCGGTGAGCTGCCGGTCGCCGCCGTTGGTGTCGCGACTGAGGGACTCCACCGCCAGCGCGAGCGCCTCGGCCAGGGTCATGCCGTCCCGGTGCCGCTGGTCGAGGAAGCTGCCGATCTGGTCGGAGTTGCCGCCGACCGCGACCGCGCCGTGCTCGTCGACGATCGAGCCGTCGTGCGGCAGCCGGTAGATCTGGTCGTCCTCGGGGGCCGAGCCGACCTCCGCGACGATCAGCTCCACCTCGTACGGCTTCTCGCCGACACTGGAGAAGATGGTGCCCAGCGTCTGGGCGTAGACGTTGGCCAGGCCGCGGGCCGTCACGTCCTCGCGGTCGTAGGTGTACCCGCGCAGGTCGGCGTAGCGGACGCCGCCGATCCGCAGGTTCTCGAACTCGTTGTACTTGCCGACCGCCGCGAACGCGATCCGGTCGTAGATCTCGCTGACCTTGTGCAGGGCGCGGGACGGGTTCTCGGCGACGAAGACGATGCCGTCGGTGTACTGCAGCACGACGACGCTGCGACCGCGCGCGATCCCCTTGCGGGCGTACTCGGCGCGGTCCGCCATGGCCTGCTGCGGCGAAACGTAAAAGGGCGTGGACACCGGCTAACCGTGCCTTTCTGCTGTCGGCGCTTGGGGGCACCGCGACGCCCCCGGGGCTGCGGGGGCGGGCGGGTGGTGCGGCGGCTGACCGCCGCTCGGCTGACCGGCCGTCACAGCACCTGGGCCTGGGGGCCGTCGGGGCGCTCCAGGCGGGCGTCGACCACCGCCCGGGCGATCTCGGCCACCTCGGTGTCGGCGAGCCGCCGGAAGCCGTCCTCGGTGATGACGGTGATGATCGGGAAGATCTGGCGGGTCAGATCGGGGCCGCCGGTGGCCGAGTCGTCGTCCGCCGCGTCGTAGAGCGCCTGGATGACCGCGGTGGCCAGCTGACCCTCGGTGAGGTCGCGCCGGTAGAGCTTCTTCAGGGCGCCGCGGGCGAACACCGAGCCGGAGCCGGTGGCCGCGAAGCCGTGCTCCTCGCTGCGGCCGCCGGTCACGTCGTAGGAGAAGATGCGGCCCTTGCCGCGCTCGGTGTCGTATCCGGCGAACAGCGGCACCACGGCCAGACCCTGCAGGGCCATGCCGAGATTGCTGCGGATCATCGTGGACAGGCGGTTGGCCTTGCCCTCCAGGGAGAGCGTCGCCCCTTCGATCTTCTCGTAGTGCTCCAGCTCCAGTTGGAAGAGCTTGACCATCTCCACCGCGAGGCCCGCGGTGCCGGCGATGCCGACCGCGGAGAACTCGTCGGCCGGAAAGACCTTCTCGATGTCGCGCTGGGCGATGATGTTCCCCATCGTGGCGCGGCGGTCACCGGCGAGGATCACTCCCCCCTCGAAGGTGGCGGCCACGATCGTGGTGCCGTGCGGCAATTCGATCGCCCCCTTCATCGGCGGCAGCGGCCGGCTCCCGGGCAGCAGCTCGGGCGAGTGATCGCCCAGGAAGTCGAGGAACGAGGACGAGCCCGGCGTCAGGAAGGCGGCCGGCAGTCGCCCGGTGCTTCGAGTGTTGGCTTCCACACGTTTCCTTCCACACGATCATGAAGTCGGTACGGACCCTACCCGCGGGCCGGACATCCATCCGCCCCGCGGTCCTGGGGCGCGGGGCGGACGGAGGGGGCGAGCGGCTACTCGCCGCCCTTCTGGACGAACGACCGGACGAAGTCCTCGGCGTTCTCCTCGAGGACGTCGTCGATCTCGTCGAGGACCGAGTCCACGTCGTCCGAAAGTTTTTCCTGGCGCTCCTTGAGGTCATCGGCCGCTTGGGTGTCCTCCTGGACCTCCTCGACCTCCTCCGTGGAACGCGTCGCCTTCTGCTGTCCGCCGTCGGTGTCCTTCGTGGCCATGTCCCTCACCCCGCTTGGTGTCCGTGCGCTCGGTTACCTGCCGTACTCATGGTGCAACTCACTGCCCTACAAGATCAGACCCTACAAGCACGGTCCGACATCGGCGCTCGATTACCTCAACGTACGACTGCCACTGGGTTGTTTCCCGGTTCTGAGCCGTTTCAGCCGCCCGAGAGGATACGGACCAGGTCCTCGGCGGTACGGCAGCGGTCGAGCAGCTCCTTGACGTGCTTGCGGGTGCCCCGCAGCGGCTCCAGGGTGGGCACCCGCTGCAGCGAGTCGTGGCCCGGCAGGTCGAAGATCACCGAGTCCCAGGAGGCGGCCGCCACGTCGTCCGCGTACTGCTCCAGGCAGCGGCCGCGGAAGTAGGCCCGGGTGTCCTCCGGCGGCTTGGTGACGGCCCTGAGCACGTCCGGCTCGTCCAGCAGCCGCTTGATCCGGCCGCGGGACACCAGGCGGTTGTACAGGCCCTTGTCGGGCCGCACGTCGGCGTACTGCAGGTCGACCAGGTGCAGCCGGGCCGCGTCCCAGCCGAGGTCGTCGCGCCGGCGGTAGCCCTCCAGCACTTCCTTCTTGGCCACCCAGTCCAGCTCGCCGGCCAGGCTCATCGGGTCGTTCTCCAGCCGGTTGAGCACGTCCTCCCAGCGGCCGAGCACGTCCTGGGTCTGCTCGTCGGCATCGGCGCCGTAGCGCTCCTCGACGTATTTGCGGGCCAGCTCGTAGTACTCCATCTGGAGCTGGACCGCGGTGAGCTTGCGGCCGTTACGCAGGGTGATGAGCTGTTTCAGGGTCGGGTCGTGGGAGACCTCGTGCAGGGTGCGGACCGGCTGGTCCACCGCGAGGTCCACCTTGATGAAGGAGTCCTCGATCATGGACAGCACCAGGGCGGTGGTGCCCAGCTTGAGGTAGGTGGAGATCTCCGAGAGGTTGGCGTCGCCGATGATGACGTGCAGCCGGCGGTATTTCTCCGCGTCGGAGTGCGGTTCGTCCCGGGTGTTGATGATGGGCCGTTTGAGGGTCGTCTCCAGGCCGACCTCGACCTCGAAGTAGTCGGCGCGCTGGCTGAGCTGGAAACCGTGCTCGTGGCCGTCCTGGCCGATGCCGACCCGGCCGGCGCCGGTGACGACCTGCCGGGAGACGAAGAACGGGGTCAGGTGCCGCACGATGTCCGAGAACGGTGTCTCGCGCCGCATCAGGTAGTTCTCGTGGGTGCCGTAGGACGCGCCCTTGTTGTCGGTGTTGTTCTTGTACAGGTGGATCGGCTGGGCGCTGGGGATCTGGGCCGCGCGCATCGCGGCCTCGGCCATGATCCGCTCGCCGGCCTTGTCCCAGAGCACGGCGTCCCGCGGATTGGTGATCTCCGGCGAGGAGTACTCCGGATGGGCGTGGTCCACGTAGAGCCGGGCGCCGTTGGTGAGGATCACATTGGCCAGGCCGATGTCCTCGTCGGTGAGCTGGGTGGAGTCTGCTGCCTCCCGGGCGAGATCGAAGCCGCGGGCGTCCCGCAGCGGGTTCTCCTCCTCGAAGTCCCAGCGGGCGCGGCGCGCCCGGTGCATCGCCGCCGCGTAGGCGTTGACGATCTGGGACGAGGTGAGCATGGCATTGGCGTTGGGGTGGCCGGGCACGGAGATCCCGTACTCGGTCTCGATGCCCATTACTCGCCGTACGGTCATGCGGCCCTCCTTGCCCGGCTCCGGCCCGTGCGGGCCGGAAAACACACCGGCTGCGGGTACCCGCTGGGGGGACCCGCAGCCGGAGGGTAGTGCTTACAGATACTGTCCGGTGTTCGCCACGGTGTCGATGGAGCGTCCGGTGTCCGCTCCCTGCTTTCCGGTCACCAGGGTGCGGATGAAGACGATCCGCTCTCCCTTCTTACCGGAGATCCGTGCCCAGTCGTCGGGGTTGGTGGTGTTGGGCAGGTCCTCGTTCTCCTTGAACTCGTCCACACAGGCGGCGAGCAGGTGGGAGACGCGCAGGCCCCGCTGGTCGTGGTCCAGGAAGTCCTTGATGGCCATCTTCTTGGCCCGGTCCACGATGTTCTGGATCATCGCGCCGGAGTTGAAGTCCTTGAAGTACAGGACCTCCTTGTCACCGTTGGCGTAGGTGACCTCCAGGAAGCGGTTCTCCTCGCTCTCGGAGTACATCCGCTCCACCACCGACTGGATCATGGCATCCACGGTGCCCGCCGGCGACCCGCCGTGCTCGGCGAGGTCGTCGCCGTGCAGCGGAAGGGTGGCGACCAGGTACTTGGAGAAGATGTCCTTGGCCGCCTCGGCGTCCGGCCGCTCGATCTTGATCTTCACATCCAGCCGGCCGGGCCGCAGGATGGCGGGGTCGATCATGTCCTCGCGGTTGGAGGCGCCGATCACGATGACGTTCTCCAGCCCTTCCACACCGTCGATCTCGGCGAGCAGCTGGGGGACGATGGTGTTCTCCACGTCCGAGCTGACACCGGAGCCGCGGGTGCGGAAGAGGGACTCCATCTCGTCGAAGAAGACGATGACCGGAGTGCCCTCCGAGGCCTTCTCACGAGCCCGCTGGAAGACCAGGCGGATCTGCCGCTCGGTCTCGCCGACGTACTTGTTGAGCAGCTCGGGACCCTTGATGTTCAAGAAGTAGCTCTTGCCCTGCGGCTGGCCGGTGACCTCGGCGACCTTCTTGGCCAGCGAGTTGGCGACCGCCTTGGCGATGAGCGTCTTGCCGCAGCCGGGGGGGCCGTAGAGCAGGACGCCCTTGGGCGGGCGCAGCTCGTACTCCTTGAAGAGTTCGGCGTGCAGATAGGGCAGCTCCACGGCGTCGCGGATCTGCTCGATCTGGTTGCCGAGTCCGCCGATCTGGCGGTAGTCGATGTCGGGAACCTCTTCGAGGACGAGCTCCTCGACCTCGCTCTTGGGCACGCGTTCGTAGACGTAGCCGGAGCGGGGTTCGAGCAGCAGCGCGTCGCCGGCCCGCAGGGCGCCGTCGAGCAGCGGTTCGGCGAGCCGCACCACCCGCTCCTCGTCGGTGTGCCCGACGACCAGGGCGCGCTCGCCGTCCTCCAGGACTTCCTTGAGGGTGACGATGTCGCCGACGCGCTCGAATTCCATGGCCTCGACCACGTTGAGCGCCTCGTTGAGCATCAGCTCCTGGCCGCGCCGGAGCCCGTCCAGTTCGACGGCGGGGCTGACATTCACCCGGAGCTTGCGCCCACCGGTGAAGATGTCGGCTGTGCCGTCCTCGTTGGCCTGCAGGAACACGCCGAAGCCGGCGGGCGGCTGCGCGAGCCGGTCGACTTCCTCCTTGAGGGCCACGATCTGGTCGCGGGCCTCCCGGAGGGTGTTCGCCAGCCGTTCGTTCTGCGCGGACACGCCTGCCAGATTGGTCTGCAGCTCGACGATCCGCTCCTCGAGAATTCTCGAGTGCCGCGGAGAGTCGGCGAGCTTGCGTCGCAGGACGGCGATCTCCTGCTCAAGAAAGGCGACCTGGCTCATGGGATCTTCCGATCCACGAGCGGGTCGGCCGCCACGGTTGATGTCGTCGTCGTGGGCCGCCACGGTCCTCACCTCCTCCAAGGGGAGCTGGACGTTTCCAGACCCTACCTGGACCGGTAGGGGTTGAAACCCCTAGATCACAAAGACGATCGCGGTGTGTCCGATCTTCACCCTTGCGTACGTCCCTCCGCCACTGAGATACCCGCCGATCTCCATTCGAAAGCCGCCGGTTGTATCGTCGTTCCGGTCAACCGCCTTCGACGGTGGTCTCTTCCCGAACGAACAACGGCAGGCGAGGGTTTCCGTGAGCAACGAGACGGCCGAAGCGCTCGAAGTCTGGATCGACCAGGACCTGTGCACGGGTGACGGGATCTGCGTGCAGTATGCGCCCGAGGTGTTCGAACTGGACATCGACGGGCTGGCCTACGTCAAGGGGGACGACGACGAGTTGCGGCAGTCCCCCGGTGCCACGGTGCCGGTGCCGCTGACCCTGCTGCAGGACGTCGCCGACTCCGCCAAGGAGTGCCCCGGCGACTGCATCCACGTGCGGCGCGCCGCGGACCGCGTCGAGGTCTACGGACCTGACGCGGACTGAGCCGGGCGCACTGGGCCGATCGGGGGACCGGCGGACCCGCCGGGCGCCGCGGACCGGCGGACACCGGGCCGCGGCGCCTCAGATGCTGTTCGCGGCCGGTCCCGGCAGGGCGACGTAGCGGTCGCCGCGCCATTCCCAGGTGTAGGTGCGCCGCAGGTCGGGGCAGCAGCGGGGGGTGGTGTCGCTGGAAAAGCCGAGCACCGTGGCCCGGACCGTGCGGCCGGCCAGCCGGAAGTCGCTGATCTGCCGCTGGTCCTGCGGCCTGACGAGGGTGGCGGCGATGCGCGGCTTGCCACCGGCGGCGGTCGGCGCGGCCAGGATGAAGACACCGACCGGCGGAGTGCCGACGTCGGAGTGGCAGTGCGCGACCACGACGGTCTCGGGCCGCCCGTCGCCGTCCAGGTCCGCGGAGACCTGGGAGACCACGTCGGTGGCGGTGCCGGGGGCGCAGTCCAGCGGGTAGCTGACGGCCGCCGGGTCGGGTGCGGCCACCGGGGTGGCCGGCGGCTTGTCGCCCCCGGCGGGAGCGGCCGTCTGCGAGGCGTCGGCCGGCTGCACCAGCGCGACGGCTGCGACCAGGGCGCCCAGGGCGGCGGCGGTGGTGATCCAGTGCACGGTACGGCTGCGGGTGTGCGGAAGGGCGGGACCTGTGGACGCCTGCACGCGCCTGTCTCCTGGGGTCGAACAGCGGGGGTGGCCAGCATGGTGCCATATCTCACACCGGCGCGGTACGCCGGGGCCCGCACCGGTACGCCGGGCGCTCGCCGGCCGGACGGGCCCGGAGCGGGACGACCCGGAGCAGGACGACCCGGAGCAGGACGAACGGGAAAAGCGCCGCCGCCGGTGCCCTGGAGCGGGCAAACCGGCGGCGGCGCGCGGAGATTGGCTGAAATCGTCCGCCCCCGCGGCGCGGGCGGGACGACCGGTGGCGCAACCGGGGGGCTCACTCCTCGGCGGGGGACCCTCCGCTGCCGCTGCCGGGGCCGGTGTAGTCCTCGCCGTAGGCGCCCTTGGCGGGCCGGCGGCGGCGCAGCGGCGGCTCCACCCCGTCGGCGAGCCGGCGGGCGGTGAGCAGGAAGCCGGTGTGGCCGATCATGCGGTGGTCGGGGCGGACGGCCAGGCCCTCCACGTGCCAGTTGCGCACCATCGTCTCCCAGGCGGCCGGCTCGTTGAAACTGCCGAACTCGCGGATCGCCTCGACGGTCCGGGCGAGCTGGGTGGTGGTGGCGACGTAGGCGCACAGGATGCCGCCGGGCACCAGCGCCTTGGCGACCACCTCCAGGCACTCCCAGGGCGCGAGCATGTCGAGGATCACCCGGTCGACCTCGGTGTCGGACAGGTTGTCCTGGAGGTCACCGACGGTGAGCTGCCAGGCCGGGTGCGGGCCGCCGAAGTAGCGCTCCACGTTCTGGGTGGCGATCTCGGCGAAGTCCGCGCGGCGCTCGTAGCTGTGCAGCATGCCCTGGTCGCCGATCGCCCGCAGCAGGAAGCTGCTCAGCGAGCCCGATCCCACCCCGGCCTCGACGACCCGGGCGCCGGAGAAGATGTCGGCCATCGCCAGGATCTGCCCCGCGTCCTTGGGGTAGACCACGGCGGCGCCGCGGGGCATGGAAAGGACGTAGTCGGGGAGCAGCGGGCGCAGCGCGAGATAGGCGACGTTTCCCGTGGTTCGGACCACACTGCCCTCGGGGGCGCCGATCAGCTCGTCGTGCGGGAAAGCGCCCTTGTGGGTGTGGAACTGCTTTCCGGCTTCGAGCGTGAACGTGTAGTGGCGTCCCTTGGGATCGGTGAGCTGGACCTGGTCCCCGACTTTGAAGGGCCCGCGTCGGCGGGCGGCACCGGTCGGTTCGGACATGCGCTCACCTTATCGGCTCGGTTCACCGGGTTTTTACCGAAGGCGGCGCTGCCAGGGCCCCTCAGGCCGCCGGGCGGCCCATCGCGGCGAGGAAGGCGCGCTCCACGTCGGTGGTGGACAGCACGCCGTAGATCTCGCCGGTGGGCTCGATCACCAGGTACTCGGTGGAGGGGTTGGCCCGCAGCCGGTCCAGCAGGTCCTCGCCGGACAGCTCGGCGGACACCCGCATACCCGCGGTGAGCTCCTGGGCGAGGCCGCTGACCGCGACCCAGGGGCGGCGGTGCTCCGGGATGGAGACGATCGCGGACTCACGGACCAGCGCGGTGGGGTCGCCCTGGCCGTCCACCACGACCAGGGCGCGGGCGCCGGCCTCGTGGGCCCGGCGCAGCGCCTCGGACAGCGGGGTGTCGGAGGCGACCGGGACCGCCCGGCGGGTCAGGGTGCGGGCGCGCAGGCCGGGGAGGCGTTCGCGCAGCCGGGCCATCCGCAGGCTGTTGCCGGCGCCGGTCCAGATGATGGCGGCCAGGATCGCGGCGAGCAGCGCGTCGGTGAGCGAGTCGGCGTTGCTGTGCGAGCCGTTGCCGTCGACCCCGCCGGCGTACGACAGCAGGGGCAGCCCGATCAGCACCGCGAGGGCGAGGCCGCGGCCGACCCAGGCGGCGGCCACCGTCCCGGTCATCGGGCGGCCGCTGAGCTTCCACACCACGGCCCGCAGCATCCGGCCGCCGTCCAGCGGCAGCCCCGGCAGGAAGTTGAAGATCGCAACGATCAAGTTGCTGACGAACAGCCCGGCCAGCAGCACTCCCGGCACCGTGCCCCGGTCGACCAGCTGCATCCCGCCGAAGAAGACCGCCGCCAGCACCAGGGACAGCAGCGGTCCGACAAAGGCGAGCACGAACTCCCGGCCCGGGGTGTCGGACTCCTTCTCGATCTCCGAGACGCCGCCGAAGAACTGCAGCTGGATCCGGCGGACCGGCAGGTTGAAGCGCAGCGCGGCGACGGTGTGGGCGAGCTCGTGGATCAGCACCGAGGCGTAGAAGGCGACCGCGAAGAACAGCGAGACGAGGTAGCGCAGGCCGCCGAGCCGGGGCAGTACGGTGTCGAGCTGGCCGCCGAAGACCCAGGTGATCAGCGCGGCCACCAGGAACCAGCTGGGCGCGACATAGATCGGGACGCCGAAGAACCGCCCCATCAGCACCCCGCCGCCGGGATTCCGCTTGGCCTTTTCCGAGTCGCCGTCGCCGCCCCGACCGGGATCTCGGATGTCCTGGGACGGCGGCCGACCGCTCTCGCTCACTGGTTCCCCTCGTGCTGATACAAAACCCTCGTACCGATCATGCGGGACAAGGGGCTCACCGGCCATGCTATTGCCCCGTTCCGCCGGACACGCACCGGCACTGTCGGTCGCAGGCCGTAGGGTCAGCAGCCATGGGAACACCCGCCGAGATTCCAGCGCCGCGCCCGTCCGCCGCCGCCCGCGTATCGCCCGCCGCCGCCGTGCCGGTGTCGCTGTCGCCGTCGCGCGCCGCCGACTTCATGCGCTGTCCGCTGCTGTACCGGCTGCGGGTGATCGACCGGCTGCCGGAGAAGCCCAGCGAGGCGGCCACCCGCGGCACGGTGGTGCACGCCGTGCTGGAGCGGCTGTTCGACGCACCGGCCGCGGAGCGGACCGCGCAGCGGGCGCGTTCCATGGTGGCCGGCGAGTGGGAGCGGCTGCGGACGGCGCGGCCGGAGCTGGCCTCGCTGTTCACCGCGGCGGAGGGCGCCGCCGACCCGGCGGCGCTGGCCGCCTGGCTGGAGAGCGCCGAGCGGCTGGTGGACCGCTGGTTCTCGCTGGAGGACCCGACCCGGCTGGAGCCCGCCGAGCGCGAGCTGTACGTGGAGACGGTGCTGGAGTCCGGGCTGACGCTGCGCGGCTACGTGGACCGGCTGGACATCGCCCCGGCCACCGGTGACCTGCGGGTGGTGGACTACAAGACCGGCAAGGCGCCCCGCCCCGAGTACAAGGACGAGCCGCTGTTCCAGATGACCTTCTACGCCCTGGTGCTGTGGCGGCTGCGCGGGGTGGTCCCGCGCCGCCTGCAGCTGGTCGTACCTGGGCGAGCGGGGACGTGCTGACGTACGACCCGACGGAGCGGGATCTGCTGGCCACCGAGCGCAAGCTGCTGGCGTTGTGGGAGGCGATCCGGGAGGCGACCCGCAGCGGCGACTGGCGGCCGCGGCGCTCCCCGCTGTGCGGCTGGTGCGACCACCAGGCGCTGTGTCCCGAATTCGGCGGGACTCCCCCGCCCTATCCGCTGGCGGAAATCGCGGGGCCGCCGTCGGCGGTGGGCCAGAATGGTCCGGTCTAGCGAAGGAGTCCCTGTGGCGATCCGCGTCCTGCTGGTGGACGATCAGCCCCTGCTGCGTACCGGTTTCCGGATGATCCTGGAGGCGGAGCCGGATCTGGCCGTGGTCGGCGAGGCCGGGGACGGCCAGCAGGCGCTGGACCAGGTGCGGGCGCTGCAGCCCGATGTGGTGCTGATGGACATCCGGATGCCGCGGATGGACGGGGTGGAGGCCACCCGGCAGATCACCGGCCCCGATCGCTCGGGGCCGGCCAAGGTGCTGGTGCTGACCACCTTCGACCTGGACGAGTACGTGGTGGAGGCGCTGCGGGCCGGCGCCAGCGGCTTCCTGCTCAAGGACGCGCCGGCCGCCGAGCTGGTGCAGGCGATCCGGGTGGTCGCGGCCGGCGAGGCGATGCTGGCCCCGAGCATCACCCGCAGGCTGCTGGACAAGTACGCGGGGCGGCTGCCGTCGGGCGACGAGTCGGTGCCGCAGCCGCTGCACGCGCTGACCGAGCGCGAGGTCGAGGTGCTGCGGCTGGTGGCCCGCGGGCTGTCCAACGCGGAGATCGCCGCCGAGCTGTTCGTCAGCGAGACCACCGTCAAGACGCATGTGGGCCACGTGCTCACCAAGCTGGCGCTGCGCGACCGGGTGCAGGCGGCGGTGTACGCCTACGAGAGCGGACTGGTGCGCCCCGGGGCCGGCTGAGGCCCCGGGGCGCGTCCGCCGTACGGGCGGGGCGGGTGTGCGGCGGCGGTCAGCCGCTGACGCCGCGGCCCAGCTCCCAGAACTGCACGGTGGTGGAGGAGTTCAGCGCCCACTCGACACCGGTGATGTTGCTGCGCGAGGCGATGTACTGCTTGCCCTGCCACAGCGGCAGCATCGGGACGTCCTCGGCGATCTCGTCCTGCGCCTTGCCGAAAGCGGTGCTGGCGGTGCTCCGGTCCGCCTGCCGGCGGGTGTCCGGCAGGATCTGGTCCTGGATGTCGGCGTTGTTGTACGGCAGGTTGAGGAAGTTGTCCTTGTCGAAGAACGGCGCGATGTAGTTGTCCGGGTCCGGGAAGTCGGGCAGCCAGCTGATCGCGAAGATCTGGTACTTGCGCTGGGAGGCGGCCTTCAGGAAGGCGCTCCACTCCTCGCTCTGCACCTGCACGTCGAACAGCCCGCTCGCGTCCAGCTGGGCCTTGATCGCCTCGGCCTCCGGCTTGTTGACCGTACCGCCGGTGTCCTGGCGGTAGTTGATGGTCAGCGGGATCTTGCCGTCGATGTGGGCGGCCTTCAGGGTCTGCTTGGCGTTGGCCACACTCGGGTTGTGGTAGCGGTTGAAGAACGAGTTGGTGTGGCTGGTGATGCCCTGCGGGACCACGGAGTACAGCGGGTCGGCGGTGCGCTTGTAGATGTCCTTGGTGATCGCCTGGCGGTCGATGACCTCGGCCATCGCCTGCCGGACCGCCTTGTCCTTCAGCCCGTCCGAGGTGGTGTTGAGGAACAGGTAGCGGGTCTCGCCGCCGGGGGCCTCGGTGAGCTTGATGTTCGGGTCGGTGCTGTTCTGCAGGTCGATGATCTGGTCCGGCGCCATCGTCCGGGTCATGACGTCGATCGCACCGGACTTCAGCGCCGCTTCCATCTTCGCGGAGTCGTTGAACAGCTTCAGCTCGACCTTGTCGTTGCTGATCTTGTCCAGGCCCTGGTAGTGCGGGTTCTTGGTGAACTCCGCCTGCTTGCCCTGGTCGAACGAGTCGAGGATGTACGGGCCGGAGCCGACCAGCTTGAAGCCGTCGAACGGCTTGGCCGGGTCGTAGACCTTGCTGTCCACGATCGCCGCCGCCGGGGTGGCGAGCTTGGCCGGGAAGGTCGCGTCCTGCGCCTTGAGGTGGAAGACCACCGTCTTGTCGTCCGGGGTGTTGACCGCCTTGACGTTGGCTATCAGGGACGACGGGCCGGTGGGCCAGTTGACCTTCTTCATCCGGTCGATGGAGAACTTCACGTCCTGCGCGGTCAGGTCGTGGCCGTTGGAGAACTTCAGGCCGTCACGCAGCGTGCACTGGTACGTCATCCCGGAGGTGTCCGTGAAGTGGCACTCCTTGGCGGCGTCCGGGGTGGGCGTGGTGCTGCCCCGGGTGTAACCCAGCAGCTCCTGGAACGTGTTGTAGAAGACGTTCCAGGTGGCGGTGTCGTACGAGGTCGCGGGGTCCAGCGGCGCCGGGTTGTCCTTGGTCAGCACGATGCTGTCGGTGGTGCCAACGACGATGGGATCACCACTGCCGCCGCTTCCTCCGCCGGAGCCGCCGCACCCAGTGATCATGGGTGTCATGGCGCCCAGCAGGGCGGGCAGCACCAGAAGCTTGCGGTTCATCGTCGTCGTTCTCCTCTTGTGACTGCACATCTGCCTGCGTGCTCGCGTCGCGGTGGCTCCGCCAAAGCTGAACAGGCCGCCCGTGCACCGGGGTTCCGGGCAGGGTCGGAGCCCGGGAAGACCTTACGCGCTCGGCCGCCGGTGCCTCGTCGCGGTGGTACGCCGCAGGTATTCCAGCACATCCCGCGCGCATGCTTCGGTGACGATACCGAGATTGGATGTGATCAGCACCAACGGGATGCCAAAGTTCATCGACCCGAGTCCCGGAAGGCTCCGGCGAACACGCTCAGTGAATACGCGTGTTCAAAGAGCGCAGAAAAGGGACGCTCAACTCCTCCAGCGAGGAAACGACGGTACGGCCGGCCGCCGGCGGGATCGGCACCAGCGACGGCACGGCGACCACCAGGCAGCCGGCCGCCTCGGCGGAGGTGACGCCGGTGAGGGTGTCCTCGATCACCACGCACTGCGCGGGATCGGCGCCCAGCCGGGCGGCGGCGGTCAGATACGGGTCGGGGTGCGGCTTGGTACGGGCCACCTCGTCGCCGGCCAGGGTGAAGTCGAAGTGCTCCGGGCCGAGCGAGCGCAGCATCGCGTCGATGGTGCGGCGGTGCGAGGCGGAGACCAGGGCGGTGGGCACCCCGTAGGCCGACAGTTCGGTGAGCAGCCGGCGGGCGCCCGGCATCAGTGGCGCGCCGCGGACGATCAGCTCCTCGAACCGGGTGTTGATCGCCACGGTCAGCTCGGCGAGGGTGGCGGTGGTGCCGGTGACTTCCATCAGGTGCCCGACGCTGCGGGCCATCGGGCCGCCCACCACCACGTCGCGGTGCACCTCGTCCAGCACGTGGCCGAGGTCCGCGAAGACCTCCGCCTCCGCCGCCCACCAGATCCCCTCGGTGTCCACCAGGGTGCCGTCCAGGTCCAGCAGGACGGCGCGCGGCCGGGAACCCTGCGCCGTACGGGTGTCGACGACGGAGACGCTGCTGGTCATAGGCCCCACTCCTCGGTATCCCGGGGGACACGGAGGCCGGTCGCCGGGCCTCGCGGGAGCGGGCGGGCGACCGGCCTCTGCCGGACCGACCAGTCTACGTCGGCCCGCGGCGCGGCGCCGGTCGAGCGCCGGTCGGCCGCCGGAACAGTGCGCCAACGGCCGATGAAGCCCCTCGTGCCGCCCGCAGGGCGGCGGATCGCCCCGGCCGGAGCCGGGGCGCCCGAGGGGCGGCCGAGGGCTCCGGAGGGGCTCCGGGGGCTTCTGGAGGGCTTTCCCGGCGGGCGGCGGCGGTCGCGGCCCGCCTCAGCGGGCGTTGAAGTACTTCGCCTCCGGGTGGTGGATCATGATCGCGTCGGTGGACTGCTCGGGGTGCAGCTGGAACTCCTCGGAGAGCTCGACCCCGATCCGCTCCGGTTCCAGCAGCGCGGCGATCTTGGCCCGGTCCTCCAGGTCCGGGCAGGCCCCGTAGCCGAGCGAGAAGCGGGCGCCCCGGTACTTGAGCGCGAACATGTCCTCCACCTGGTCCGGGTCCTCGCCGGCGAAACCGAGTTCGGCGCGGACCCGGGCGTGCCAGTACTCGGCCAGTGCCTCGGCGAGCTGGACGGACAAGCCGTGCAGTTCGAGGTAGTCCCGGTAGGAGTCGGCGGCGAACAGCTCGTTGGCGGCCTCCGAGACCCGGTTGCCGACGGTGACGACCTGGAAGCCGACCACATCGGTCTCGCCCGACTCCTCGGGACGGAAGAAGTCGGCCAGGCACAGCCGCCGCCCGCGCCGCTGACGCGGGAAGGTGAAGCGGGTCCGCTCGGTGCCGTCCTCGTGCAGCACGATCAGGTCGTCGCCCTTGGACACGCACGGGAAGTACCCGTAGGTGACGGCCGCCTCCAGCAGCCCCTCGGACTGGAACCGGGTGAGCAGGCCGCGCAGCCGGGGCCGCCCCTCGGACTCGACCAGCTCCTCGTACGTGGGCCCGTTGGCGCGGGCCTGCTTGAGTCCCCACTGGCCCTTGAACAGCGCGCCCTCGTCGAGCCAGGAGGCGTAGTCGGCGAGCTGGATGCCCTTGACCACCCGGCTGCCCCAGAACGGCGGCACCGGCACCGGGTTGTCCACCGCCACGTCCGAGCGGACCTGGCCGAGGTTGGGCTCGGGCTCCTGCTCGGCGACGATGTCCCGCTTCGGGACCCGGCGCTGCTTGAGTTCGGGCAGGACCGCGCCGGGGACGCCGCGCTTGACCCCGATCAGCGCGTCCATCAGCCGCAGCCCCTCGAACGCGTCCCGGGCGTAGCGCACTTCACCCTGGTAGATCTCGTGCAGATCCTGCTCGACATAGGCCCGGGTCAAGGCGGCGCCGCCGAGGATCACCGGGTACTCCGCGGACAGGCCCCGCTGGTTGAGCTCCTGCAGGTTCTCCTTCATGATCACCGTGGACTTCACCAGCAGCCCCGACATCCCGATCACGTCCGCGCGGCTGCGCTCGGCGGCGTCCAGGATCGCCGAGACCGGCTGCTTGATGCCCAGATTCACCACCGTGTAGCCGTTGTTGGACAAGATGATGTCCACCAGGTTCTTGCCGATGTCGTGGACGTCGCCGCGCACGGTGGCCAGCACGATCGTGCCCTTGCCCTCGTCGTCGCTCTTCTCCATGTGCGGCTCCAGATAGGCCACCGCCGTCTTCATCACCTCGGCCGACTGCAGTACGAACGGCAGCTGCATCTGGCCCGAGCCGAACAGCTCGCCGACCACCTTCATCCCGGCCAGCAGCGTGTCGTTGACGATGTCCAGCGCCGGCCGCTCGGCCAGCGCCGCGTCCAGGTCGGCGGCCAGCCCGTTCTTCTCACCGTCGATGATCCGGCGCTGGAGGCGCTCCTCCAGCGGCAGCGCCATCAACTCCTCGGCCCGCCCGGCCTTGAGGGACTTCGAGTCGACGCCGTCGAAGAGCTCCATCAGGCGCTGCAGCGGGTCGTAGCCCTCGGCGCGCCGGTCGTGGATGAGGTCGAGGGCGACCTGGCGCTGCTCCTCGGGGATCCGGGCGATGGGCAGGATCTTGGCCGCGTGCACGATCGCCGAGTCCAGGCCGGCCTTGACGCACTCGTCGAGGAACACCGAGTTCAGCACCGTACGCGCGGCCGGATTGAGCCCGAAGGAGATGTTGGACAGGCCCAGCGTCGTCTGCACCTGCGGGTGGCGCCGCTTGAGTTCGCGGATCGCCTCGATGGTGGCGACGCCGTCCTTGCGGGACTCCTCCTGCCCGGTGCAGATGGTGAAGGTCAGGCAGTCGATCAGGATGTCGGACTCGAGGATGCCCCAGTTGCCGGTGAGGTCGTCGATCAGCCGCTCGGCGATGGCGACCTTCTTCTCGACGGTACGGGCCTGGCCCTCCTCGTCGATGGTCAGCGCGATCAGCGCCGCGCCGTGCTCGACGGCCAGCTCGGTCACCCGGGCGAAGCGCGACTGCGGACCGTCACCGTCCTCGTAGTTCACCGAGTTCAGCACCGCGCGCCCGCCGAGCTTCTCCAGCCCGGCCCGCAGCACGTCCACCTCGGTGGAGTCCAGCACGATCGGCAGCGTGGAGGCGGTCGCGAACCGGCCGGCCACCTCCGCCATGTCGGCGGCCCCGTCCCGGCCGACGTAGTCCACGCACAGGTCCAGCAGGTGGGCGCCCTCGCGGATCTGGTCGCGGGCCAGCTCCACGCAGTCCTCCCAGCGGCCCTCCAGCATCGCGTCGCGGAACTTCTTGGAGCCGTTGGCGTTGGTCCGCTCGCCGATGGCCAGGTACGAGGTGTCCTGCCGGAACGGCACCGTCTGGTAGAGCGAGGCCGCGCCCGGCTCGGGGCGCGGGCTGCGCGGCACGAGGTCCTGGCCGCCGACCCGCTCGACCAGCTGCCGCAGGTGCTCGGGGGTGGTGCCGCAGCAGCCGCCGACCAGGGCGAGCCCGTATTCGCGGGCGAAGGTCTCGTGCGCGTCGGCGAGTTCGGCCGGGCTCAGCGGGTAGTGCGCGCCGTCCTTGGTGAGTATCGGCAGGCCGGCGTTGGGCATGCAGGTCAGCGGGATACGGGAGTGGCGGGTCAGATAGCGCAGGTGCTCGCTCATCTCCGCCGGACCGGTGGAGCAGTTCAGCCCGATCATGTCGATGCCCAGCGGCTCCAGCGCGGTGAGCGCGGCGCCGATCTCGGAGCCGAGCAGCATCGTCCCGGTGGTCTCGACCGCGACCGAGCAGATCAGCGGCAGGCTCACCCCGGCGGCGGCCATGGCCCGGCGCGAGCCGATCAGGGCGGCCTTGACCTGCAGCAGGTCCTGCATGGTCTCCACCACCAGCGCGTCGGCGCCGCCGGCGATCAGCCCGGCCGCGTTGGCCTCGTAGCCGTCGCGCAGGGTGGTGTAGGCGGTGTGGCCGAGGGTGGGCAGCTTGGTGCCGGGGCCGATCGAACCCAGCACCCAGCGGGGGCGGCCGTCGGCGGCGAAGTCGTCGGCGACCTCGCGGGCGAGCCGGGCGCCGGCCTCGGACAGCTCGTGGATCCGGTCGGCGATGTCGTACTCGCTCATGGCGCTCTGGTTGGCGCCGAAGGTGTTGGTCTCCACGCAGTCGACGCCGACCGCGAAGTACGCCTCGTGCACCGACCGGACGATGTCCGGGCGGGTGACGTTGAGTACCTCGTTGCAGCCTTCGAGCTGCTGGAAGTCGTCCAGGGTGGGCTCCTGCGCCTGGAGCATGGTGCCCATGGCCCCGTCGGCGACCACCACCCGGGAGGCGAGTGCCTCGCGCAGGGCGGCGGCCCGGGCCGCCTGCGCCGGGGCGGCGCCGGCGGAGCGGGACGAGGAGGACGGGGAAGGGGACGGCGAGGCCATGGGGATGCTCCCTGGGATGCGACGGCTGTCGGCTATGCGCCGCCCGCCCCGGGGGCAGACCGCGCACCACGTCAGCCTAACCGGCGGGAGCCGAAGGCCCCGAAGCCATTTCGAAGGGCGGACGGGTGACGTGGGGCGCGCCTCTGCGATGATGAGGTTCGACAATGTCGACCGGGCTGGCCGCTGACCGCTGCCGCCGTATCCGCCCGGCCGGCCTGCCCCACGGTTTTGGAGTGCCCGCGATGCCAGGTCCCATCCAGTCGCTGGAACGAGCGGCGGCCATCCTCCGGCTGCTGGCCGGCGGCGAGCGCCGGCTGGGCCTGTCCGATGTGGCCTCCACGCTGGGCCTGGCCAAGGGCACCGCGCACGGCATCCTGCGCACCCTGCAGCAGGAGGGCTTCGTGGAGCAGGAGCCGGCCTCCGGCAAGTACCAGCTGGGCGCCGAGCTGCTCCGGCTCGGCAACAGCTACCTGGACGTGCACGAACTGCGGGCCCGAGCCCTGGTGTGGACCGACGACCTGGCCAGGTCCAGCGGCGAGGCGGCCTACCTGGGGGTGCTGCACCAGCGGGGCGTACTGATCGTGCACCACGTCTTCCGGCCCGACGACAGCCGCCAGGTGCTGGAGGTGGGCGCCATGCACCCGCTGCACAGCACCGCGCTGGGCAAGGTGCTGTCCGCCTTCGACCCGGTGGCGCACAGCGAGGTGACCGAGGGCGACCGGCCGGTGCTGACCAAGCGGACGATCACCGATCCGGCGGACTTCGAGTCGGTGCTCGACCTGACCCGGGCCCGCGGCTGGGGCGCCGACCTGGAGGAGACCTGGGACGGCGTGGCGTCGGTGGCGGCGCCCGTCTACGACCGGCGGCGGATGCCGGTGGGCGCGGTGGGCATCACCGGCGCGGTCGAGCGGATCTGCGACCCCGAGGGCATCCGGGCGCGCCTGGTGGCGGCGGTCCGGGACTGCGCGCGAGCAGTGGCGCGCGATCTGGGCGCCGGGCGGTTCTGAAACCCACCCCGGCGCGAGTCGTGAGTCACACCCCTCTTGACCTGCTCACCACTGAGGACGAAACTCTCGGTCAGCGGTCGACAATGTCGAACACCGGACGGGACTCGGCGACGTCTCCGCTCATGGACTGAAGACAAGGGAGTCGCAGTGTCCAATGGCCACATCGTCATCGGCGAGATCTTCGGTACCGCCGTCCTCATCCTGCTCGGCGGCGGCGTCTGCGCCGCTGTGACGCTCAAACGGTCCAAGGCCATCGGGGCCGGCTGGGTCGCCATCTCCTTCGGCTGGGGCTTCGCCGTCCTGGCCGGCGCCTACATAGCCAACGGCTACTCCGGTGGCCAGCTCAACCCGGCGGTCACCTTGGGTGTGGCCATAAAGACCGATCAGTGGAGCACCGTCCCCTACTACCTGATCGGCCAGTTGGCCGGCGCGATGATCGGCGCCTTCCTGGTGTGGGCCGCCTACCTCGGCCAGTTCCAGGCGCACCTGACCGACCCGGAGGTGCTGGCCGGCCCGGGCGCCGACCCGGCGGGCCCGACCACCGAGGACTCGGCGCTGCCCGGCGGGCCGGTGCTCGGCGTCTTCTCCACCGGTCCCGAGATCCGCAACCCGGTGCAGAACCTGATGACCGAGGCCATCGGCACCTTCGTCCTGGTGCTGTTCATCCTCACCGAGGGCATGACCAAGGGCCTGGCGCTCAACGGCCTCGGCATCCTGCTGACCGCGCTGGTGGTGGTCGGGATCGGCCTGTCGCTCGGTGGGCCCACCGGCTACGCGATCAACCCGGCCCGCGACCTCGGCCCCCGGATCGTGCACGCCCTGCTGCCGCTGCCCAACAAGGGCGGCTCCGACTGGGGCTACGCCTGGATCCCGGTGGTCGGCCCGCTGGTCGGCGCGGCCGTCGCCGGCGGCCTGTACCGGCTCGCCTTCACGTAGAACGTTCCCACCGAGCGTTCACCCGGGGCGCGTACAGCAGGGACCAGGACGTCATCTCGACCCGCAGCAAGGAGCACAACGTGACCGACACCCCCACCAGCTCGCACGGCAGCGGCCCGTTCATCGCCGCCATCGACCAGGGCACCACCTCCAGCCGCTGCATCGTCTTCGACCGGGACGGCCGGATCGTGTCCGTCGACCAGAAGGAGCACGAACAGATTTTCCCCAAGCCCGGCTGGGTGGAGCACGACGCGGCCGAGATCTGGACCAACGTCCAGGAAGTGGTGGCCGGCGCGATCCGCAAGGCCGCCCAGGACGTCCCCGGCTTCACACCCGCGGACGTCAAGGCGATCGGAATAACCAATCAGCGTGAGACCACCCTGCTGTGGGACCGGCACACCGGCCAGCCGGTGCACAACGCGCTGGTCTGGCAGGACACCCGCACCGACGCGCTGTGCCGGGAGCTGGGCCGCAACGTCGGCCAGGACCGCTTCCGCCGCGAGACCGGGCTGCCGCTGGCCTCGTACTTCGCCGGCCCCAAGGTCCGCTGGCTGCTGGACAACGTCGAGGGCCTGCGCGAGCGCGCCGAGGCCGGCGACATCCTGTTCGGCACCATGGACTCCTGGGTGATCTGGAACCTCACCGGCGGGGTCGACGGCGGGGTGCACGTCACCGACGTCACCAACGCCTCCCGCACCCTGCTGATGAACCTGCACAGCCTCGACTGGGACCAGAAGATCCTGGACTCCATCGGGGTGCCCGCCGCGGTGCTGCCGGAGATCCGGTCCTCCTCGGAGGTCTACGGCACCGCCAGCATCGGCGGGCTGGTCGACGTGCCGGTGGCCTCCGCGCTCGGCGACCAGCAGGCGGCGCTGTTCGGCCAGACCTGCTTCGCCAAGGGCGAGGCCAAGTCCACCTACGGCACCGGCACCTTCATGCTGATGAACACCGGCGACACCCCGGTGAACTCCTACAACGGCCTGATCACCACCGTCGGCTACCGCATCGGCGACGACGCCCCGGTCTACGCCCTGGAAGGATCCATCGCCGTCACGGGTTCACTGGTGCAGTGGATGCGTGACCAGATGGGACTGATCAGTACGGCGGCCGAGATCGAGACGCTCGCCTCGTCCGTGGCGGACAACGGCGGCGCGTACTTCGTGCCGGCCTTCTCCGGCCTGTTCGCGCCCTACTGGCGCGACGACGCCCGCGGGGTGATCGCCGGCCTGACGCGTTATGTCACCAAGGCGCACATCGCCCGGGCGGTGCTGGAGGCGACCGCCTGGCAGACCCGGGAGATCTCCGACGCGATGACCAAGGACTCCGGGGTCGAGCTGACCGCGCTGAAGGTCGACGGCGGCATGACCTCCAACAACCTGCTGATGCAGACGCTCGCCGACTTCGTGGACGCACCCGTGGTGCGGCCGATGGTCGCCGAGACCACCTGCCTCGGCGCGGCCTACGCGGCCGGTCTCGCGGTCGGCTTCTGGCCGGACGTCGAGGCGCTGCGGGCCAACTGGAAGCGGGCGGCCGAATGGACCCCCCGGATGGACGCGGCCGACCGTGACCGCGAGTACCACAACTGGCTCAAGGCCGTCGAACGGACCATGGGCTGGATCGAAGAGGAGCACTGAGGAAGAAATGACCACGCTGCAGCGCGTTCCCGCCCTGGGGACGCATCCGACCGCCGGCGCCAACCCCGGGCGGGCCGAGACCCGGGAACTGCTGGGCCATGCCACCTACGACCTGCTGGTGATCGGCGGCGGCATCCTCGGCATCACCACCGCCTGGCACGCGGCACAGTCGGGGCTGCGGGTGGCCATGGTGGACGCCGGCGATTTCGCCGGCGCCACCTCCTCGGCCTCGTCCAAGCTGCTGCACGGCGGCCTGCGCTATCTGCAGACCGGCGCGGTGCGGCTGGTCGCCGAGAACCACGTCGAGCGGCGCGCCGTCTCGCGGGACATCGCCCCGCACCTGGCCGCACCGCTCACCTTCTACCTGCCGGTCTACAAGGGCGGCCCGCACGGCGCGACCAAGCTGGGCGCGGGAGTCTTCGCCTACTCGGCGCTGTCGGCGTTCCGGGACGGGGTCGGCCACGTCATCACCCCGGCCAGGGCCGCCCGGGACGTGCCCGAACTGCGCACCGAGCAGCTGCGGGCGGTGGCGGTCTACGAGGACGGGCAGATGAACGACGCCCGGATGGCGCTGATGACGGTACGGGCCGCGGTGGAGGCCGGCGCGACCGTGCTGAACCACGCCGAGGTCACCGGGCTGCGCTTCACCGGCGGCCGGGTCACCGGCGCCGAGCTGCGCGACCGCGCCGACGGCACCGAGTTCGGGGTGGACGCCCGGCTGGTGCTCAACGCGACCGGGCCGTGGGTGGACCACCTGCGGCGGATGGAGGACCCGGCCGCGGCGCCCTCGATCCGGCTGTCCAAGGGCGCGCACCTGGTGCTGCGGCGCACCGCGCCGTGGAAGGCCGCGCTGGCCACGCCGATCGACAAGTACCGCATCACCTTCGCGCTGCCCTGGGAGGACATGCTGCTGCTCGGCACGACCGACGAGGCGTACGAGGGCGACCCGGCCGATGTGCGGGTCACCGACTCCGACATCGGCCAGATCCTGTCCGAGGCGGCCTTGTCGGTGCGCGACCAGCAGCTGTCCCGGGACCTGATCACCTACTCCTTCGCCGGTCTGCGGGTGCTGCCCGGCGGGCCCGGCGACACCGCCAAGGCCAAGCGGGAGACCGTGGTCACCGAGGGGCGCGGCGGGATGCTGTCGGTGGCCGGCGGCAAGTGGACCACCTTCCGGCACATCGGCCGGACCGTGATGAACAAGCTCGCGGAACTGCCCGGGCATCCGCTGGGCGCCGACATGGAGCCGATGTCGCAGCTGCCGCGCAAGGCCCCGCTGCCCGGTTTCGCCAGCCCGCAGGCGGTTGCCCACCGGCTGCTCGCCGACGGTACGGCGCCGGGCCCGCTGATGGCCCCGGACACCGCGCGCCACCTGGCCACCCACTACGGCTCGCTGGCCTTCGACATCGCCCGGCTCGCCAACGAGGACCCGGAACTCGCCCGGCGCGTGCACCCGGACGCGCCCGAGATCTGGGCACAGGTCGTCTACGCCCGGGACAACGAGTGGGCCCTGGAGGTCGACGACGTGCTGCGGCGCCGGACCACGCTGACCGTCCGCGGCCTGGACACCCCGCAGATACGGGGCGAGGTGGCGCGGGTGCTGGGCGAGCGCCGCTGAGCCGGGGACACTGCCCCGGCCGGCCCGCGTCAGTTCCCGGTGAGGGCGTCCAGTTCGGCGAAGAGCGCGGCAGGCTCGGGCCGGCCGCCGCGCGCCAGCAGGGTGCGCCAGTGGGCGCGCCCCTCCCGCCAGAGCGCCGCGGGGCTGCCCTCGGCGACGGCGGCGACGGTCCGGGCGGGCAGTTCCGCCTCCGCGGCCCGTGACGGGGTCAGCCAGTGCGCGGTGCTGTCCTCGGCGAGGCGGGCCATCCACAGCAGGTGCCGGGTGGCGTGCGCGAGCGCGTCCCGGGCCCGCAGGTGCTCGCCGCGGGCGGTGACGTGCGCGGCGAGCACCAGCCAGTTGGCGAACCGGCCGCACAGGTCGGCGATCTCCGCCGGGCCGGCCGGGAGCGACGGCCGGTCCGGCAGCTTCTCCAGCACCGGCCGCAGCAGGCCCCCGCGGTCCACCACCAGCATCGCGTCCACCGCCGCGCCCCGAGCCGGCCAGTTGCCCACCGAGGCGATCTCATCGCTGGTGGCGAAGTGGAACTCGCCGCGGACCGGGCCCGGGAAGAGCGCCACATGGGTGCCGAACTCGTTGCGCAGCACCAGGTTCACCGGCGCGACGGCGGCGCACCAGGCGGCCGGATCCACCGCGGGGCGCGATTCGGGGCGGAAGAACAGCCAGAACTCCACGTCGCTGTGCACATCGCCCTCCCCCGCGGCGAAGGAGCCGTACATCAAGGCCGCGTCCAGCCGGTCGTCGGCGCGGCAGATCTCCCGTACCCGGGCGATGAGTCGGTGCTGGATCACGCGCACCAGTATGGATCCCGCCGGGGGGTGGGCCGGCTCCGTCGAGGCCGCGGGCCCTTTCGACCGGACGGGCGGGCGCGCGGCCGGCCGGGCCGGGTTTTCCGGACTGTTGGGCGCGACCCGGTATCTGGCCCATAATGAAGGCAAGACATCGGAGGTCTGGCGGCACCGCGGGACCTGAGTACGTCGCGGGCCGGCGAGCCGCACGACCGGAGCAAGGGGAGGGCGCAGATGGCGGTCACCGACGAGGCCATCGAGAAGATCAAGGAGATGATCGTCTCGGGGGCGCTCCGGCCCGGCGACCGGCTGCCGAAGGAGAGCGAACTGGCGGCCGAGCTGGGCCTGTCGCGCAACTCGCTGCGCGAGGCGGTGCGCGCCTTGTCGCTGATCCGCATCCTCGACGTGCGCCAGGGCGACGGCACCTACGTCACCAGCCTCGATCCGCAACTGCTGCTGGAGGCACTGAGCTTCGTGGTGGACTTCCACCGCGACGACACGGTGCTGGAGTTCCTCGCGGTGCGCCGCATCCTGGAGCCGGCCGCCACTGCGATGGCCGCGCTGCGCATCCCGATCGAGGACCTGGACGTGCTGGAGGGCAAGCTGGACGCGCTCGGCGCGGAGCCGCTGGTGGAGGAACTGGTCGCCTCCGACCTGGAGTTCCACCGGGGCATCGTGCAGAGCTCGGGCAATTCGGTGCTCTGCTCACTGCTCGACGGGCTGTCCGGTCCGACCACCCGGGCCCGGGTGTGGCGGGGCCTCACCCAGGAGGACGCGGTCAGCCGCACCCTGTACGAGCACCGCGCGATCCTGACCGCGCTGCGCGACCGCGACGCGGAGGCGGCCCGCTCCTGGGCGACCGTGCACGTGGCCAGCGTCGAGCAATGGCTGCGCTCGACGCTCTAGCCCGGCCCCGGCCCCCACGCGGGCCCCGGCCGGCCCGGCCGGGGCGTGGAGGGTCGCGCGGGCGGCGTCAGAGCTGGTTCAGGCCGTAGACGCGGGCCGCGTTGCCGCCCAGGACCGCGTCCCGTCCGGCCGGGTCCAGCGCGGCCACGGCCTGCTCGGCGAGGGCGTACACATCCGCGTAGCGCCCGGCGAGCGTGCACACCGGCCAGTCGGAGCCGAACAGCACCCGCTCGGGCCCGAAGGCGTCCAGCAGGTGGCGGGCGTACGGCAGGACGTCCTGCGGGCGCCAGCTGTCCCAGTCCGCCTCGGTGATCAGGCCGGACAGCTTGCAGCTGACATTGGGCAGCGCGGCGAGCGCGGCCAGCTGGCCGGCCCACGGCTCCCACTGGTCGGCGGCGATCGGCGGCTTCCCGCCGTGGTCGAGCACGAACTCCAGCTCGGGCAGGGCCTGTACGGTCGCCACGGCCGCGGTCATCTCGCGCGGGGTCACCAGCAGGTCGTAGACCAGCCCGGCCGCGGCGATCTCGCGCAGCCCCTGGCGTATCTCCGGGCGGCCCAGCCACCACACGTCGGACTCGTCCTGCACCTGGTGGCGTATCCCCACCAGCGGGCCGGCCGCGGCCAACGAGGCCAGCACCTCGGGCAGTGCGGGGTCCGCGATGTCCGCCCAGCCGACGACGCCGGCCACCGGGCTGCCGGATTCGGCCGCGCCGGCCAGCAGTTCGCGGGTCTCGTCCAGCGAGGAGCTGGACTGGACGACCACGGTCGCGTCGATGCCGTGCGCGTCGAGCAGCGGTTCGAGTTCGGCCGCCTCGAACGTGCGGTTGATCGGGTCGAGCGCCTCCCCGGTGAGCCACGGCTGCGGTCGCCGGCCGAGGTCCCACAGATGGTGGTGGGCGTCGATGCGCATGGTCACTCCCCGGCGTTCCGGTCGGTGGTCAGGGCGGCGTTGGCGGCCGCGTTGCGGGCCACGGTGGTGCCCAGGGGCAGCGGTACGTCGTCGTCCAGCAGCCCGCGCTCGACCAGGGCGTGCCACAGGTCGTCGGGAATGTCGTAGTCGAACATGGCCGCATTGTCCCGCATCTCGTCCGGGCCGGCCGCGCCGACCACCGCGGAGACCACCGCGGGGTGGGCGAACGGGAAGCGCAGCGCGGCGGCCCGCAGCGGCACCCCGTACTCGGCGCAGACCTGGGCCATGTCGAGCGCCCGGCGCAGCAAGTCCTCCGGCGCGGCGACGTAGTTGTAGTGGGCCCCGGGCCTGGGGTCGGCCAGCAGGCCGGAGTTGTAGACGCCGCCGACCACCACCTGGGTGCCGCGGCGCTCGCACTCGGGCAGCAGGTCGTCCAGCGCGGTGCGCTCCAGCAGCGTCCAGCGGCCGGCGCAGAGCACCACGTCGACATCGAGGTCGGCGACCAGTTTGGCCATCGCCCCGCTGAAGTTCATGCCGAAGCCGATGGCCTTGACGACGCCCTGGTCGCGCAGTTCGGCCAGCGCCGGGAAACCGCAGGCGTAGACCTCCCGCAGGTGGTCCTCGACGTCGTGCAGATAGACGATGTCGACGGCATCCACGCCGAGCCGCCGCAGCGACCCTTCGAGCGTGGCGCGGATGCCGTCGGCGGAGAAGTCCCACACCCGGGCCCGGGCGGGGGTGTCGGTGAAGCCCTGCCCGTCCGCCGTCTCGCCCGGCCCGAGGTCGCGCAGCCGCCGGCCGGCCTTGGTCGACAGCACGTAGGAGGAGCGGTCGCGGCCGGCCAGCGCCCGGCCCAGCCGCTCCTCGGAGCGGCCGAGGCCGTAGTGCGGCGCGGTGTCGAGGTAGGTGGCGCCCGCGTCGAACGCGGCCGCCACGGTGGCCTCGGCCTCCTCGTCGGTGATGGCGCGGTAGAGGTTGGCCAGTGGAGCGCAGCCGAGGCCGAGCCTGGGCAGTGCCGGAACGGGCATGGGCAGTCGCTCTCCTTGTGCGTTTCGTACGGTACGGCTCGGTACTGCTCTTGGTGCTGTGCTGTGCTGCTCTGCGGGCCGGTCAGTCCTGTTTCTCGCCGCTGGCGAAGCGGGAGATGATCAGCGCGACGATGATGATCGCACCGTAGAGGAACTTGTCCCACAGCGGCGGGACTCCGCCGAGCGTGGTGACGTTGACCACGAGTTGGAGCGCGACCACGCCGGTCAGGGCGCCGAACAGGGTGCCCCGGCCGCCGTTGAGGCTGACGCCGCCGATCACGGTGGCGGCGAAGACCTGGAAGATCCAGCCGTTGCCCTGGGTGGAGGAGACGGCCCCGTAGTGGCCGACGTAGAGCACACCGGCGAAGGCGGCCAGCAGCGAGGCGATGCCGAGGACGGCCCAGGTGATGAGGTCCACCCGGATACCGGCCGCGCGGGCCGCCTCCTTGTTGCCGCCGATCGCGTAGAGCGCCCGGCCGTGCCGCAGGTATCCCAGGGCCAGGCCGCCGATCACGAACAGCAGCAGGCAGATCCAGACCGCCGCCGGAGCGCCGATCCAGGACGCGCCGCCCAGGTAGGAGAAGGACTTGGGCACCTCGACGATGGACTTGCCCTGGGAGATGCCGTCCTGCAGCCCCCGGAGCATGGTCAGCATGCCGAGAGTGGCGATGAAGCCGTTCACTCTCAGTTTCAGGATCAGGAAGCCGTTGAAGCCGCCGATCAGCAGGCCCGCCAGCAGGCACAGCGGGATCGAGGTCCAGCCGGGCATCAGTCCGATGCCGTGGTAGGTGGCCGAGCCGGTGCGCGGCATCACCAGCCACATCGCGATCACCGGGGCCACACCGATGGTGGACTCCAGCGACAGGTCCATCCGGCCGGTTATCAGGATCATGGCCTCGCCGAGGACCAGCAGGCTCAGCTCGCTGCACTGCTGGAGGACGCCGATGAGGTTGTCGGACGTCAGGAAGGTCGGCGACACGATGAAGCCGATGACGCCCAGCAGCAGGATCACCGGGAGCAGGGACAGGTCCCGGTAGCGGGTGAGTTGCAGGCGCGGCACCGCCCGCCCGGTCTTTTCAGGTGCCGCCGCGTCGGCGGTCAGTTGGCTGGTGTCGGTCATTCCTCGGCTCCCTCGTCGCCGCCCGCGGGCAGCCCTTCCATCGCCGAGACCAGGTCCCGGTCGCTCCATCCGCTGCCGAACTCGGCGATCACCCGTCCGTGGAACAGCGCGATCACCCGGTCGCAGACCCGCAGGTCGTCCAGTTCGTCGGAGACGATGACGGCCGCGTCCCCGCGGTCGGCGACGCCCCTGACCACGCCGAGCAGCGCGTCCTTGGACTTCACGTCCACGCCCGCGGTGGGCCGGATGGCCACCAGTACCCGCGGCTCGCGGGCCAGCGCGCGGGCGATGACGACCTTTTGCTGATTGCCGCCGGACAGGTCGGCGACCGGCTGCGCGGGCCCCGAGGTCTTGATGTCCAGCGAGCTGATCATCCGTTCGGCGAACGCCCGGGTCCGCGACGGCAGGACGGTGCCGTACGGGCCGAGCTGATCGGTCACCGACAAGGTGGCATTCTCGGCGACGCTGCGGCCGAGCACCAGGCCCTGCCGGTGCCGGTCCTCGGGGACGTAGCCGATGCCGGCGCCCAGCGCGTGCGGGACGCTGCCCGGCCGCACCGGCTTCCCGGCCACCACGGTCCGGCCGCCGGTGGGCCTGCGCAGCCCCACCAGGGTCTCGCCGAGCGCGGTGTTGCCGCTCGCGGTGGCCCCGGCCAGGCCCAGCACCTCGCCGGATTCGACCGCGAAGTCGATGGTGTCGAAGGCGCCGTCCAGGGCCAGACCCTCGGCCCGCAGCACGGCCTCGGTGTCCTGCGGTGCGGCGCCCTTGGCGTGCCAGGCCGCCTCGCCCTGCGCCGCCTCACCGGTCATGGCCTCCACCAGCGCGTCCTTGCCGAGTTCGGCGACGGGCGCGGTCACCACATGGCGTGCGTCACGGTAGACCGTGACGGTGGTGCACAGGTCGTAGACCTCCTGCAGGTGGTGCGAGATGAACAGGAACGCCACGCCCTGCCGCTGGAGGTCGCGCAGCTTGGTGAACAGCCGGTCGATGCCGGCCGCGTCGAGCTGGGCGGTGGGCTCGTCGAGGATGATGAAGCGGGCCCCGAAGGACAGCGCCCGCGCGATCTCCACGAACTGCCCCTGTTCGACGGTGAGATCACCGGCCCGCGCGTTGGGGTCGACATCGACCCCGTACTCGGCGAGCAGGTCGCTGGCCCGCGCGCGCAGCGCGGACCAGCGGATCCGGCCGCGCTCGAACCGGTTCAGGAACAGGTTCTCCGCGACGGTCAGATCGGGCACCACCATCGACTTCTGGTAGACGCAGGCCACCTTGGACTGCCAGGCGGCGGTGTCGCCGGGCGCCGGCGCGGGCTCCCCCAGGAAGGAGACCCGGCCGGCGTCGGGCGTCTGCAGCCCGGTCAGTACCGAGACCAGGGTGGACTTTCCGGCGCCGTTGCGGCCGACGAGCGCGTGCGAGTCGCCGGCCGCGACGGTGATGCCCACCCGGTCCAGGGCCACGGTGGCCCCGAACCGTTTGACGATGCCCTCCGCGTGGACCGCGGCGGGCGGTACGGCCTGTTCCATGGGTCAGCTCTTCCCGAGCTGGTTGGCCCACAGGTTGGGGTCGTCCACGTTCGCCTTGGTCACCAGCGGCGCGGGCAGCTGGTCCTCCAGGCCGTTGGGGATGGCGATGATGTTCGAGTCGTGGTCGGTCGGACCGGGCGAGAACTTCTTGCCGGCCAGCGCCTCCTTGGCGTAGTACAGCGCGTACTTGGCGTAGAGGTCGGCGGGCTGGGAGATGGTGGCGTCGATCTGCCCGGCCTTGATCGCCTTGAACTCCTCCGGGATGCCGTCGTTGGAGATGATGGTGATGTGGCCGGGCGTGCCGGGCGGCTTGAGCAGGTGCTTCTGCTGGAGCAGCGCCAGGGTGGGCTGCAGGAAGACGCCGCCGGCCTGCATGTAGAGGCCGTTGAGGTCCGGGTCCGAGGCGAGCGTGGTCTGCAGCTTGGCCGACGCGGTGGCGCCGTCCCAGTTGGTGACGAGCGGGATCACCTTGATGGCCGGGAACTTGGTCTTCATGCAGGACGCGAACGCCTCTGAGCGGTCGCGGCCGTTGATGGAGGACAGGTCGCCCTCGAACTCGGCCACCTTGCCCTTGCCCTTGAGCTGGGCGCCCAGGTATTCGCAGGCCTTCTCGCCGTACGCCTTGTTGTCGGCGCGGACCACCATGTACACCTGCCCCTTGTCCGGACGGGTGTCGACGCTGATGACCGGGATCTTCTTCTTGGCCATCTGGTCGAGGGTGGAGGCGATGGCGCCGGTGTCCTGCGGCGCCATGATGATCGCCTTGGCGCCCTCGTTGGCGAAGCTCTGCACGTTGGCGACGAGCTTGCCGATGTCGTTCTGCGAGTTGGTGCGGGGCAGGGCCGACACGTCGCCGGCCTTGACGCCCTTTTCTATGTAGCCGTTGTAGGAGTTCCAGAAGTCGCTGTCCGCACGGGGCAGGTCGATGCCGACCTTGCCGGAGGTGCCGGCCTTGCTGTCGCTTCCTCTGTTGCAGCCCGCGAGCGCGGTGACCGCGAGCAGAGCGGCACAGGCGGCCACGGTCGTCGTGCGCAGTCTCATCGTCGAGTCCTGCCCTTCCAAGTTGAATATCGGCGATACGGGTGGTTTCGGTGCTGCGATGCGCTGTGATGCCGAACTGCGGTACTGGTGGAGCGGTGGTGCGTGCCGGGTCAGCCTGCTGCGGGTCGCAGGCGGAGCCCTTGCATACCGCCGTCGACGGCGAGCGCGGTTCCGGTCACGCTCGACGCGGCGGGGGAGGCGAGATAGACGATGGCGGCGGCCACTTCGTCGGCGGTGACCAGCCGGCCCATCGGCTGGCGGGCGCCCAGGGCCGCTCGCTCGGCGGCCGGGTCGTCGGCCTGATCGAGCAGCCGGCCGATCCAGGGGGTGTCGGCGGTGCCGGGGTTGACACAGTTGACCCGGACACCCTCGCGGACGTGGTCCGCGGCCATCGCCAGGGTGAGCGCGAGGACCGCGCCCTTGCTGGCGCTGTACAGCGCGCGCTGCGGCAGCCCCGCGGTGGCGGCGATGGAGCAGGTGTGGGTGATGGAGGCGGTGCCGGGGCGGGCGGCGGCGGCCTCGCGCAGGTGCGGCAGGGCCGCCCTGGCGGCGCGGACCATGCCGAGCACGTTGATGTCGAGCACGCGCTGCCACTCGTCGTCGGCGTTGTCCTCGACAGTGCCGATGGCCCCGATCCCGGCGTTGCTCACCAGGATGTGCAGCCCGCCGAGTTGGCGGACGGCCTCCCCGACGCCGGCCCGTACGGCCTCGTCCGAGGTGACGTCGGCGAGCACCGGCACGGTGCCCTTCGGGGCGCCGGACGGGTCGCGGTCGAGTACGGCGACACGGGCGCCGCGGGCGGTGAGCAGCGCGGCGGTGGCCGCGCCGATCCCGGAGGCGCCGCCGGTGACCAGGGCGGTGAGCCCGGCGAAGTCCTGGGCGTGCTGGGGCTGCTGGGCGGCGCCGGGAGCGCCGGGGGTGGTCGTCATCGGGTGAGCTCCTGTCGGGCGGTCCAGACGGGCCCGTCGGGGTAGCGGTAGTCGGTGAGCGTGTCGGGGACCATACGGGCGGAGAAGCCGGGGGCGTCGGGGGCCTTGTACCGGCCGTTCTCCACGACCGCCGGATCGGTGAAGTGCTCGTGCAGGTGGGGAACGTACTCGATGATGCGGTCGTCCAGGCGGCCGGAGACGGCCACGTAGTCGAACATCGACAGGTGCTGGACCAGTTCGCACAGGCCCACCCCGCCGGCGTGCGGGCAGACCGGCACCCCGAACTTGGCGGCGAGCAGCAGGATCGCGATGTTCTCGTTGACGCCGGCCACCCGGGCCGCGTCGATCTGCACGAAGTCCACCGCGCCGGCCTGCAGCAGCTGCTTGAACACCACGCGGTTGGCGATGTGTTCGCCGGTGGCGACCGGGACCGGCTGCCCGGCGCGGATCGCGGCGTGCGCCAGGACGTCGTCGGGGCTGGTGGGCTCCTCGATCCAGTAGGGATCGTGCGGGGCGAGCGCGCTCATCCAGGCGATCGCCTCGGCCACGTCCCAGCGCTGGTTGGCGTCGACCGCGATCCGGATGTCCGGGCCGACCGCCTCGCGGGCCAGCCGCATCCGCCGCAGGTCGTCGTCCAGGTCGGCGCCGACCTTGAGCTTGATCTGGTTGAAGCCGGCCGCCACCGCCTCCTTGGCGAGCCGGGTCAGCTTCTCGTCGGAGTAGCCGAGCCAGCCGGGTTCCGTGGTGTAGGCCGGGTAGCCCTCGCGGCGCAGCAGCGCGGCGCGCTCGGCGCGGCCGGGTTCGGCCCGGCGCAGGATCTCCAGCGCCTCGTCGCGGGTGAGGGCGTCGCTGAGGTAGCGGAAGTCCACCAGGTCGACGATCTGCTCCGGGGTCAGCGCCGCGAGCAGCTCCCAGACCGGCTGGCCGGCCTGACGGGCGGCCAGGTCCCAGGCCGCGTTGACCACCGCACCGGCGGCCATGTGCATGACGCCCTTCTCCGGGCCGAGCCAGCGCAGTTGGGAGTCATGGGTGAGCAGGCGGTAGAAGGCGCCCAGGTCGCCGATGACGCTGTCCACCGGGCGCCCGACCACATAGGGTCGGAGTGTTCGGATCGCGGCGGCGACGACGTCGTTGCCGCGGCCGATCGTGAAGCACAGTCCGTACCCCGCCAGGCCGCCGGGCGCGTCGGTACGGAGCACGACATAGGCGGCGGAGTAGTCGGGGTCGGGGTTCATGGCGTCCGAGCCGTCGAGCTGCTCCGAGGTCGGAAAGCGGATGTCGTAGACGTCGACCTCGGTAATGGTCGGACTCATGCACACTCCCGTCGCGAGACATCGGACTTTTTTCGATGATCCGATGTATAGCGGCGAAGGCTGCCATCCGTCCAGGGGGAAGTCAGAATTTTGTGGATTACAGATCGGATGTCTCGCTATGCCGCGGGGTGGGACTCGGCCAGTGTCTGCAACGGCTGCGACCTGCGGTGACAGCGGGGAGCGTGCTGTCGGTGGGGGCGGTCGTCGGCGCGGCGGAACGGCCGGGCCGCGGCGCGGACCGACCGGATCGCCGTGATGGCCTACGCCCCCGCGCCGCCCACCGCGTCGCTCCACCGCGCTGTGCCGCCCGGCGGACCGGGGTGGCTCGGTAGGCCGCCGTCTGCGCCGCCGACGCCGACCGGGCGGCCTGCCGGTCCGGCTGGGGCGCACCGTGACCCCCGGTAGCCGTAGGCTGGTGCCGCACGTGAAGGAACAGCAGCCGGCAGGGGACGGCACCGCCCCCCTCCGGCCGGAAGGAGGCGCTGGGTGATCGAGCTCGAGGGAGTACCCGAGCTGATCGACCCGGTCATGGTGGCCGCGTTCGAGGGCTGGAACGACGCCGGGGACGCCGCGTCCACCGCGGTCGGCCATATGGACCGGGAGTTCAAGGGCGAGGTCTTCGCCGCGCTCGACGCGGAGGACTACTACGACTTCCAGGTCAACCGGCCCACCGTGTGGATGGACGCCGGAGTCCGCAAGATCATCTGGCCGACGACCCGGCTGTCCGTGGTCCGTATCTCCTCGCCCAAGCCGCGCGACCTGGTCCTGGTCCGCGGTATCGAGCCCAGCATGCGCTGGCGTTCGTTCTGCAACGAGATCCTGGGCTTCGCGCACGAGCTGGGCGTCGAGATGGTCGTGGTGCTCGGCGCGCTGCTCGGCGACACCCCGCACACCCGGCCGGTCCCGGTCACCGGGGTCACCTCGGACCCGGACCTGGCCGCCGCGCTCAGCCTGGACGAGTCCCGCTACGAGGGGCCCACCGGCATCGTCGGCATCCTCCAGGAGGCCTGCACGCACGCCGGCATCCCGGCGGTGAGCCTGTGGGCGGCGGTGCCGCACTACGTCTCGCAGCCGCCGAACCCCAAGGCCACCCTGGCGCTGCTGAACCGGCTGGAGGACCTGCTGGACCTGCGCATCCCGCAGGGCGAGCTGCCGGAGGACGCCCGGGCCTGGCAGGTCGGCGTGGACCAGCTGGCCGCCGAGGACAGCGAGGTCGCCGAGTACGTGCAGACGCTGGAGGAGGCCCGGGACACCGTGGAGCTGCCCGAGGCGTCCGGCGAGGCGATCGCCAAGGAGTTCGAACGGTATCTGCGCCGGCGGGACCCGCAGGCCGGCGGCAGCTACGCCAGCGAAGGCGGCGACGGCGTACCGCAGTTCCGGGACCGCGCCCAGCAGGCGCGGGAGGACAGCGGTGACGAGCGGGAGGTACCGGACGACGGCCGGGACCTGCCGGACTCCGGCTCGGGACCGGGCCCCGGCCCCCGCACGACCCCCGGCTCCGGCTCCGGCTCCGGCTCCGGCTCCGGCTCCGGCTCCGGCTCCGGCTCCGGCTCCGGCGAGGATCCCGGTCCGGGCGCCGACTCCGACCCAGGACCGGGTGACGACGGCGCCGAGGCGTGACAGCTTCGCGGACGCCCCGCCGGGGCGTCCGCGGAAGCACCGGTCAGCTCACAGCGCCACGCCGAGCAGCGCGTCCACCGCGCGCGAGGCCAGACCCGGCGCGCCGGTGTCCGTGCCGCCGTCCGCCTGCTGAGCGACCGCCCAGCGGTCCACCGCGGCCAGCGCCCGCGGCGCGTCCAGGTCGTCGGCGAGCGCCTCGCGGATCTCCTCCACCAGCGCGTCGGCCGGTGGCCCGTCCGGCCGGGAGACCGCGGCCCGCCAGCGGGCCAGCCGCTGGACCGCCTCGTCCAGCACCGCGTCGGTCCACTCCCAGTCCGCCCGGTAGTGGTGGTCGAGCAGCGCCAGCCTGATCGCCGCCGGATCCACGCCGGCCCGGCGCAGCGCGGAGACGAAGACCAGATTGCCCTTGGACTTCGACATCTTCTCGCCGTTCAGGGCGACCATCCCGGCGTGCACATACGCCTGGGCGTAGGGGTACTCGCCGGTGAGCACCTGGGCGTGCGAGGCGCCCATCTCGTGGTGCGGGAAGGCCAGGTCGGAGCCGCCGCCCTGGACGTCGAAGCCCATGCCGAGGTGCTCCAGGGCGATGGCCACGCACTCGATGTGCCAGCCGGGCCGCCCGCGGCCGAGCGAGTCGCCGTCCCAGCTGGGCTCGCCGGGGCGCGCGGCCAGCCACAGGATCGGGTCCAGCGGGTTCTTCTTGCCGGAGCGCTCCGGGTCGCCGCCGCGCTCGGCGGACAGCAGCCGCATCGAAGCCGCGTCGAGCCGGGAGACCTTGCCGAAGTCCGGGTCGGACTCCACCGAGAAGTAGGTGTCGCCGTCGAGTTCATAGGCGGCGCCGGCCTCCCGCAGCCGCTCGATCAGCGGCACGATCGCCGGTATGGCCTCGACCACGCCGATGTAGTGGGCGGGCGGCAGCAGCCGCAGCGCGGTCATGTCCTCCCGGAACAGGGCCGTCTCGCGCTCGGCGAGCTCGGTCCATTCCACCCCGGTGGCCGCGGCCCGCTCCAGCAGCGGGTCGTCGACATCCGTCACGTTCTGCACGTACTGGACCTGGCGCTTCGTGTCGAGCCATACGCGCTGCACGAGGTCGAACGCGTTGTACGTGGCCGCGTGCCCCAGGTGGGTCGCGTCGTAGGGGGTGATCCCGCAGACGTAGAGGCGCGCGACGGGACCGGGGTCGATGGTCACCGGACCGCCGGTCGAGGTGTCGTGGAGACGGAGGACGCGTCCCGTGCCGGGAAGGGCGGGGACGTCGGAAGCTGGCCAGGCATGCATGTCTTGAGATTAACCGGGCAGCTCACCGTCAAAACGACCGGGCGTGCCGCGCGGTCCGGGCCGCCGCCGTACCCGGCGCCCGACGGCTCCGCAGGTCAGACCGGCGGCCAGGGGATCGAGGGCCATTCGCCGCTGGGCTCCGGGTGCACGCCGGCCTCCCGCAGCCGGTGCACCCTTGCCCGCAGCGCGGCGGTCTCCGCCGTGGTCAGCAGGGTCGCGAGCCGCTCGCCGAGCGCGCCGGCCAGCTCGGCGGCGAGCTTGTCCAGCACGGTCACCGCCTCGGCCGGCAGGGGTTCGCCGGCCCATCCCCACAGCAGGGTGCGCAGCTTGTCGTCCGTGTGGAAGGTCACTCCGTGGTCGATGCCGTAGATCCGGCCGTCGGCGGCGGGCAGCAGGTGGCCGCCTTTGCGGTCGGCGTTGTTGATCACCGCGTCGAGCACCGCGATCCGGCGCAGGCGTATGTCGTCGGCGTGCACCAGCAGCGCGGTCCGGCCGCCGTCCAGCTCGGCCTCCACCACCGCCTTCCAGCCGGGGGCGGGCTCGGGGTCCTCGGTCAGCGCCAGCAACTGCGGCTGCCCGCTTCCGGTCTCGGCCGACTCCTGCTCCTCGGCGGGCAGTTCGATCCAGCGCTGGACCATGCCCAGGCCGTACGGGCCCTCGCGCAGCACGGTGGGCGGGACCAGGCCCCAGCCGGTGGCCTCGGAGACCAGGTAGGCGGCGACCTCCCGCTCGGCCAGCGTGCCGTCGGGGAAGTCCCACAGCGGGCGCTCGCCGGTGACGGGCTTGTAGACGCAGGCGACCGTACGCCCCGGGAGGGCGCTCTCGCAGTACAGCACCGCGTTGGAGGCGCCCTGCACCCGGCCCTTGACGGTCAGCTCGCCGTGGACGAGGGCCTCGGTCACGGCCGGATCGACGGCCGGGGAGTCATCGGGCCCGCCGGCGTTCAGGCCGACCTCCGGTACCCGTTCTGACGCGGGCATACGTGTCCTTCCGGGTCCAGGGGGAGGCTGCACAGCGGGCAGGGCGGCCGGCCCGCGGACACCACGTCCAGCGCCCGTTTGGCGAAGGAACGCGCCTGGGCGCCGGAGAGCAGCACCCGCAGCAGCGGCGGGCCGTTCTCGTCGTCCTGGAGGAGTTCCTCCTCGGCCGTCTCCAGGTCGTCCTCGTCGTCGCCGGCCAGCTCGACCAGCGCCTGCGCCTCGATGACCATCCGCTCGTGGGCGCCGTCCCAGGCCAGTGCCATGGTGCCGACGCGGAACTCCTCGTCGACCGGCACTTCGAGGGGCGCGGAGTCGGCGAGCTCGGCGGGAGCGACGGCGGGCACGGGGGCGCTGCCGCCGGTGCGGCGCACCACCTCGTCCAGCAGCTCGTCGATCCGCTCGGCGAGCGCGGCCACCTGGGTCTTCTCCAGGGCGACGCTGGTGGTGCGGCCGGCGGCGGTGGCCTGCAGGAAGAACGTCCGCTGACCGGGTTGGCCGACGGTCCCGGCCACGAAACGGTCGGGATGTTCGTAGAAGAAGACCTGACGGGGCACGCCTTGCTCCGTTTGCTCGTCCGAATGCGCTTTTCAGCGGTTGTGCTGCCGGTCCCCCACCCTACTGCGGAAGCTGATCACGGGGTGCCGGTGGACCCTCCGACCACGGCGTCGTCCGCGCTCTCCCCCGTCTGCGGGCGGGGCGGCGGGACGAGGCCGGTGAGGTCGCCGGTGTCGCCGAGCCGCAGCAGGAAGGGGCGGTGCGGGGTGTAGCGGATCGCGGTGACCGAGCAGGGATCGGTGCTGATCCGCTGGAAGAGGTCGAGGTGCATGCCGAGGGCGTCGGCGGCCAGCGACTTGATGATGTCGCCGTGCGAGCAGACCAGGTACAGCGCGTCGGGGCCGTGCTCGGCCTCGATCCGCTCGTTCCAGTCCCGGACGGCCTCGACCGCGCGGGCCTGCATGGCCCGCAGCGACTCGCCCTGCTCGCCGGGGAAGACGGCGGCCGACGGATGGCGCTGGACCGTGCTCCACAGCGGCTCGTCGGCCAGCTCGCTCAGTTTGCGTCCGGTCCAGTCGCCGTAGTGGCACTCGCCGACCCGGTCGTCGGTGTGCTGGGGCAGCTCCGGCCGGGTGTCGAGCAGCGGCTGCACCGTCTCCCGGCAGCGCTGCAGCGGACTGCTGACCACGGCGGCCAGCGGGAGGGCGGCGAGCCGGCCGGCGAGCGCGGCGGCCTGGGCCCGGCCGGTGTCGTCCAGGCTCACACCCGGACTCCACCCGGCCAGAACGCCGTCGGCGTTGGCGGTCGAACGGCCGTGCCGGACAAGGATCAGGGTGGGCATGCCCGCCACCGTAACCCTTCCCGGCCAGGTCCGTTGTGCTGGGGGACGGCCGTGGCGGGGAAGACCCCCGAGCCCCCACCACGGCCGTGGAATTCCGCGATCCGCCGTCCCCCGCGCACTCCTCGCTGGCCGAAGCCCTGGGTAGGGTGCAGCAGGGGGTCGTCACGGACCCGGGGAATCGGCGGCGTGAAGCGGGTGGAGATGTTCAGCAAGGCGACGAGGAGCCGTCCGCGGGCCGCCGGCGGATCGGGGACCGCCGGGGCGGACTGGTCTCCCTACGGCCGCCTGGCGGACGCGGCCAGCGCCTACTTCCTGCACGCGGATGTCGCGCTGGACGCGATCGAGGGGGTGCTCGGGCGCCGCCGGGTGCGGGGTTTCACCCTGGAGCGGGTGGTGGACCTCACCGAGGCCGGGGCCTCGGTCTGGCAGGAGGCGGCGGTCTGCGACGGCCGGCGGCTGGTGCTCTGGCACAGCGAGGAGCTGGCCGACGACAAGGCGCCGGGCGGGACCGTACTGGACTCGTCGGTGCAGGTGCTGCCGCTGCGGTCGATCGGCCATCTCGGGATGCGCACCCTGGTCGGGCGGGACGAGGCGGGCCGGCGGGTCGACCGCGGCGTCTATCTGGTGCTGGCCACCGCGATGCCGCACGAACTGACCGCGGTGGCCGCCGATCCGGAGGGCCCGCTGCCGGTGACGTCGGCGAAGTTCCGGCCGGAGACCTTCCGCTTCAGCAAGTCGCTGGACGACGGCGGAGCCGGCCAGATAGCGCGGCTCATCGCGTTCGGCCGCCTGCTCGGGCGGTTGGTGCCGGGCTGACGGCCGCGCCGGGCGGGAATCCCGGCCCGTGGTCCCCGCCGGGCCGCGGCCTGCTGCGGGGCAGCCGCAGGCCGGGCCCACGGGGCGGCTCAGGCCAGGCCCGCGCGCTCCAGCGCCTCGACACCGGCCCGCAGTCCCGCCAGGCGCTCGTCCAGCGTGAAGCCGGCCGGGCTCAGGTTGAGGGTGTCCACGCCGGCCGCCGCGTACTCCGCCATCCGGTCCGCGATCCGGGCCACCGGGCCCAGCAGGCTGGTGGAGTCGATGAGTTCCTGCGGCACCGCGGCAGCCGCGCCCTGCTTGTCGCCGGACAGGTACTTGTCCTGGATCTCCGCGGCCTGCTGCTCGTAGCCCATCCGCGCCGCGAGCCGGTTGTAGAAGTTCTGCTTGCGGCTGCCCATGCCGCCGACGTAGAGCGCGGTGTAGGGGCGGAAGACGTCGGCGAGCGCGGCCACGTCGTCGCCCACGGCCAGCGGCAGCGTCGGGCTGACGTCGAAGCCGTCCATCGTCAGGCCGGCCTTCACCCGGCCGGCCCGCAGGTGGCGCAGCGCGGTCTCCTCCAGCTGGGCGGCGGACGGGAAGAGCAGCAGCGCGCCGTCGGCGATCTCGCCGGTCTGCTCCAGGTTCTTCGGGCCGATCGCGGCGATGTAGAGCGGGATCTGCTCGCGCTGCGGGTGCACGGTCAGCTTGATCGGCTTGCCGGGTCCGCCGGGCAGCGGCAGCGTCCAGTGCTCGCCGTCGTAGCTGAGCCGCTCCCGGCTCAGCGCCTTGCGGACGATCTCGACGTATTCGCGGGTCCGGGCCAGCGGCTTGTCGAACCTGACGCCGTACCAGCCCTCGGACACCTGCGGACCGGAGACGCCCAGGCCCAGCCGGAACCGGCCGCCGGACAGCGAGTCCAGGGTCGCGGCGGTCATCGCGGTCATCGCCGGGGTGCGCGCCGGGATCTGGAAGATCGCCGAGCCGACGTCGATCCGCTCGGTGTGCGCGGCGACCCAGGAGAGCACGGTGGGGGCGTCGGATCCGTAGGCCTCCGCGGCCCAGCAGACCGTGTAGCCGAGCCGGTCCGCCTCCTGCGCGACGGCGAGGTTGTCCGCGTCCATGCCGGCGCCCCAGTAGCCGAGGTTGATCCCGAGCCGCATACCGCTCCCCTTTGCCCGTTCACCGACGTACCCGTGCGGCCGTGGTGATGTACTGGTGAGTAACGTCCTTGTCCCCACGGACTGTAGCGCCCTGACGCGGCCCGGGTGCCTGTCGGGTACGTCACTGCTGCCCATTCCGGGCGTGCGGGCGCTAGCCTCAGCGTCCATGGAGCAAAGGCACCTCGGCCGCACCGGGTTGCGCGTGTCCCGGCTGGGGCTCGGCACGCTCACCTGGGGGCGCAACACCGGCGAACGCGACGCCGCCGATCAGCTGAAGGCGTTCTGGGACGCCGGCGGCACCCTGATCGACACGGCCGACGTGTACGCCGACGGGGGCGCCGAGTACCTCCTCGGGCGGCTGCTGGAGGACCTGGTGCCGCGGGCCGACCTGGTGATCGCCACCAAGGCCGGCAGCGTGCCCGACCCGTACCGGAGGTTCAACACCTCGCGCGGGCACCTGCTGTCCGCGCTGGACGCCTCCCTCCAGCGCCTCGGCACCGACTACGTCGACCTGTGGCAGGTGCACGCCTACGACCCCGGCACGCCGCTGGAGGAGACCCTCCAGGCCCTGGACATCGCCGTCAGCTCCGGCCGGGCCCGCTACGTGGGTGTGTCGAACTTCTGCGGCTGGCAGCTGGCCAAGGCCGCCGCCTGGCAGCTCGCCGCCCCCGGCCGGACTCCGCTGGCCAGCACCCAGATGGAGTACTCCCTGCTGCAGCGCGGGGTCGAACGCGAGGTGCTGCCGGCCGCGCTGGACCTCGGCGTGGGGCTGCTGCCCTCCTCACCGCTCGGCCGCGGGGTGCTCACCGGGAAGTACCGGCTCAGCACCCCGCCCGACTCCCGGGGCGGCTCCGCCGACATGGCCGGATTCGTGGCCCCCTATCTGGACGAGACGGCCCGGCTGATCGTGGACGCGCTGGCCATAGCGGCGGACGGCCTGGCCGTGTCCCCGCTGCATGTCGCCCTCGCCTGGGTCCGCGACCGCCCCGGTGTCGCCGCCCCGGTGCTCGGCGCCCGCAACGCCGCGCAGCTCACCCAGGCGCTGTCGGTGGAGACCCTTACGCTTCCGGAAGAGATCTGCCTGGCGCTGGACGATGTCTCGGCGCCTTTGCACCGCTACCCCGACCACGACTGGAGCACGCTCTGAGTCGCGGTCGCGCCGCTCC
>NZ_FMCH01000065.1 GCF_900091855.1 Streptomyces sp. DvalAA-14 | reverse complement strand
GGTCGGACGGCCGGCGGCCCCGCACCGGGCGGGGGGCCGGGCGGGGGTGGGCCGGGCAGGGCCGGCCGCCGCTCAGAACCGCACCGGCAGCCGGTGCACTCCCCGGATCAGCGAACTCGGCCGCCACAGCAGCTCGGCGGCCGGGGCGTCCAGCGTCAGGTCGGGGCAGCGGGCCAGCAGCGAGGTGATGGCGATCCGGCCCTCCATCCGGGCCAGCGGCGCGCCCAGGCAGTAGTGGACCCCGTGGCCGAAGGCGAGGTGGCCCCGGGGGTCGCGGCGGATGTCGAAGGTGTCGGGCGCCGGGTAGCGGCCGGGGTCGCGGTTGCCGGCCGCGAGGACGACGGTGACCACCTGCCCGGCCGGTACCAGCCGGCCGGCGATCTCGGTCGGCTCGCGGGTGAAGCGGTAGGTCGCGTTCTCCAACGGCCCTTCGTAGCGCAGCATTTCCTCGACGGCGCCGTCCATCAGCCCGGGATCGGCGCGCAGCGCGGCGAGTTGGTCGGGGTGGCGCAGCAGCGCCAGGACGCCGTTGGCGATGAGGTTGACGGTCGTCTCGTGGCCGGCCACCAGCAACAGGAAAGCCATTCCGACGAGTTCCTCGGCGGAGAGTTGGTCGCCCTCCTCGTCGCGGGCCTGGATCAGGGCGCTCAGCAGGTCGGCCTGCGGCCCGCCGCGCCGCTTGTCCTCGATCAGGCTGGTGAGGTAGCCGCCGAGGTCGGCCGCGGCGGCGGCCTCCTCGTCGTAACCGGTGTTCTCCCCTATGACCTTGCGGGACAGGGCGCTGAACATGCCGCGGTCCAGGTCGGGTACGCCCAGCAGTTCGCAGATGACGGTGATCGGCAGCGGGAAGGCGAACGCCTCGATCAGGTCGGCGCTGCCGCTCGGCGGCAGCGCGTCGAGCAGCCGGTCGGTGATGTCCTGGACGCGGGGCCGCAGCGCCTCGATCCGCCGGGAGGTGAACTCGCCGGCCACCAGCTTGCGCAGCCTGCTGTGCTGCGGGGCGTCGGACTCCAGCATGTTGGCGCTGATGACGTAGAGGTCGTCCGGGTCGTCGAGCAGCGTCCGCCAGTCCTTGCTCAGCCGCGGGTCCGCGAGCACGGCGCGGCCCTCCTCGTAGCCGACGACCAGCCACATCTCGCCGCCGGACGGCGTGTTGACGTGGTGCAGCGGACCCTGTTCGCGCAGTCGGGCGTAAACCGGGTACGGGTCGGCGATGAACTCCTCGCCGTATCCGGCCAGATCGATGGTCTCGATGATGCTCATCGGCATCCCCTCGGTACGCAATGGCCCTCACCGCACGTCGGCGAGGCGCTCCAGCAGTTCGGTGAGCCGCTTGGTGACCGTCTCCCGGTCGCCGTCGGTCAGCGAGGAACCCATCCCGACGGCCACGGCGCCCGCGGCGACCCAGTGCGGGGCGTCCGCCACGGTGATGCCGCCGATGGGCAGCAGCGCGGCCTGGGGAATGATCGCGCGGACGTCGATCACCCAGTCCGGCGTGTAGGCGGTGGCCGGGTAGAGGGTGAGCGCGTCGGCGCCCAATTCCATGGCGTGGACGGCTTCGGTGGGCGTGGAAACACCGGGGAAGACGGGTATGCCGTAGCGGTGGCCGGTGCGCAGCACCTGCTCGTCCAGGTTGGGCGAGAGCAGGAAGCGGGCGCCGGCCTCGATCGCCATCCGGGCGGACACCTCGTCCAGGACGGTGCCGGCGCCTATCACCGCGTCGTCGCCGACCTCGCGCACCAGGGTGGTGACGGCCTCCAGCGCGAAGGGCGTGGTGAGGGAGATCTCCAGGGTGGTCAGCCCCGCCGACAGCAGGGTGTCGGCGGTCGCGGCGGCCTGGTCGTAGCTCTCGCTGCGGATGGTGGCGAATACCCGCTGGTCGAGTGCGGCCCGGGTGATCTCCCAGCGGTACACGGCGATTCGCCCACCTTCCTCGGGGTCTGCACGGCGGGGGTGCAGCGCGGCGTCGCGGTGCACGGGGTCTGCACGCTACCCGTAGTGGGCGGCCCTGACAGGCGGTGAAGCCGCAGCGTCACCGCACCGTGACATGAGAGGAGCATGAGACCGCTGGGGCCGTCGGGTCATCCCGCGTAGATCGTCGCCGGCACCAACCGTGTGACATCGCTCACCCCGTCGTGGTCGTTCGCGCCGACGGAGGCGGGTGTCACCCCACGTGGGTGGAGAACATTCCGCCCGTCGGGCCCTGCTTGTCCCCACCTTGCGCCTTCTTGAGCGCGTTGGCGAGCCCTTCCAGTGTCATGGATTGCAGGATGACCCGGCCATCACCCTCCAGAGTGGCGAGGGAGAGTCCTTCGCCGCCGAAGACGGCGTTCATGATGCCCTGCCGGTTGAGGCCGCCGATGCGCTGGACGCCGTACTGGATGCCCTCCTCGAAGGCCACGATGCAGCCGGTGTCCACCTCGATCCGGCCGCCGAAGTCGGCCGGGTTGAGGTCGATGAAGTTGCCCGCGCCGGCGATGATCACGGTGCCGTGGCCGGTGAACTTCTCCAGGATGAAGCCCTCGCCGCCGCTCATGCCCTGCCGGGCGCCGGCGAAGGCGATGCCGAACTGCACGCTGGACTCGGCCGCCACGAAGGCGTCCTTCTCGGCGAACCAGGCCCGTGAGCCGGTCAGCTCCAGGGCCCGCATCTCGCCGGGCAGCACCCCGGCGAAGCCGACGGTGCCCTCGCCGCCGGAGGCGGTGAAGTACTGGAAGGCCAGGGATTCGCCGGCCAGCGCGCGCTGGCCGACCTGCATGGCGGTGCCCATGGCCTGCCGCAGCAGCCCGCCCATGCCGCCGCCCTGCTGGCCGGGGGCGCCGCCGCCGGCCCGGGTGCCGGGACCGCCCAGACGGGTCTCCATCGCGACGTTGGAGGTCTTGAAGAGGAACTTGCCCGCCTCGCAGTAGACGGTCTGACCCGGGCTGAGGGTGCAGATGGCCATCTGCATGGCGTTGCCGACGATCTGCTGCTGCAGGGTCACAGCGGGCTCCTAAGGCGTGCTCGGGGATGAGGCCGGCCCCCCGTGAAGCGACGCCGGGCCACGCCGGCCGGCGTGCACGGAACCGGGGTGCACCGCCGGATCAACGTACCGCGCGCGCGATTCGGTTCCGCAGGGTTTCGGGGCGCTCGGTCCGGTCGCCGTCGTCGTGGCCGCCGCTCCGGTCGGCCGGGACCCGCGGCGTGCGCTCGCCGCCGGTGTCCAGGAAGCGGGCCAGCGGGAGGGTGGCGGCGCCCACGGTGACCGCGTCGGCGCCGAGCCGCCCCAGCTCGATGGAGGTCTGCGCGCAGGGGTGGTGCAGCGCGTAGGCGGCGGCGACCTCGCGGACGGCGGGCAGCAGCCGGGGGCCGAGCAGCAGGCCGGCCCAGCCGCCGATCACGATGCGCTGCGGGTTGAAGAGGTTGATCAGGTCGGCGATGCCGGCGCCGAGGTACTCGGCGGCCTCGGCGAGCAGCGCGGCGGCCTCGGGGTCGTGGTCGGCGGCGGCCAGCAGGGCCGCCAGGCCGATCTCCTCGCTGACTGCCTCGGGCGCGGCCGGCCAGCGGCCGAGCAGCGCCTCGGCGCCGACGTAGGCCTCCAGGCAGCCGCGGGAGCCGCAGCGGCAGGTGCGTCCGCCGACCCGCAAGGTGGTGTGGCCCCATTCGCCGGCGCTGCTGCTGGCGCCGTGGTACGGGCTGCCGTCGGCGACGACGGCCGCGCCGACCCCGGAGCCGATCAGCGCGATGACGACGTTGCCGGAGCCGCGGCCGCCGCCGAACCACATCTCGGCCTGGCCGAGGGTCTTGGCGCCGTTGTCGATGTACAGCGGCAGGGCGGTGCCGGCCCGCAGCAGCCGGCCGAGCGGGACCGCGTCCCAGCCGATGGTCTGGCCGTGCACGACGATGCCGCTGCCCTCGCCGGGGGCGCTGCCGTCGGGGTCGCCCTGTTCGACGATGCCGGGCACGCCGATGCCGACGCCGAGCACCTCGCTGTCGTCGATGCCCGCCTCGCGGACCACGGTGGCGATGCCTTCGAGCGCGAGCCGGACCACGTGGTCCACGTCGTGGCCGCTGTCGGACAGCGGCAGGTCGGCGGAGGCCAGTTCGGTCAGCGCGAGGTCGAACAGCTCGACCCGGACCCGGGTCTCGCCGACGTCCACACCGACGACATGGCCGAAGCCGGCCGCGACTTGGAGCAGGATCCTGGGACGGCCGCCGTCGGACTCGACGGCCCCGGCCTCCTCGACCATGCCGTCGGCGATCAGCTCGCCGACGACGTTGCTGATGGACCCGGCGCTCAGGCCGGTGTCCCGGCCCAACTCCTGACGGCTGAGGGGGCCTTCGAAATACAAATGACGCAGAAGCGATGCACGGTTGCCCCGCCGCAGGTCACGCACGGTCCGCTTGCCGCGCTCTGCCATCAAGTCTCCCTCCCACACCGTCCGGCGGAAATCTATCGCTGCACGGGGTCTTGACGCCACCTTTTCTCACAAGTTAAATCACGGCCTGAATTAAGGCACAGACGCTGTTCACTTCCTGAAGCGATCCCACCCCCTGAGAGGGAACCGGTATGCGCACCTCCAGCACGTCCAGCAGACTCCTCGCGGCCACTGCCCTCGTGGCCGCGCTCGGTCTGACCCTGTCCGCCTGCGGCGGCGGCTCCGACAAGAGCAGTGACAAGTCCTCCAGTGACCCCGGCAGCCTCAAGGGCCAGACGATCACGTACTGGGCCAGCAACCAGGGCACCAGCCTGGACAACGACAAGCAGGTGCTCACCCCGGAGCTGAACAAGTTCACCCAACAGACCGGCATCAAGGTCAAGCTGGAGGTCGTCGGCTGGGCGGACCTGCTCAACCGGATCCTGGCGGCCACCACGTCCGGCCAGGGCCCCGACGTCCTGAACATCGGCAACACCTGGTCCGCGTCGCTGCAGGCGACCGGCGCGCTGCTGCCGTGGGACGCCGCCAACTTCGCCAAGATCGGCGGCAAGGACCGCTTCGCGCCCGCCGCGATAGCCTCCGCCGGCGCGGCCGGCCAGGACCCCGCCGCGGTGCCGATCTACTCGATGGCCTACGGTCTGTACTACAACAAGAAGATGTTCGCCGACGCGGGTCTGACCCCGCCGAAGACCTGGGACCAGCTGGTCTCCGACGGCAAGGCGCTGACCAAGGACGGCCACTACGGCCTCGCGGTCGAGGGCGGCAACGGTTCGGAGAACATCCACCACGCCTTCGTGCTGGCCAAGCAGCGGGGCTCCAGCTGGTTCGACGCGTCGGGCAAGGCGACCTTCGACACCCCGCAGAACGTCGCGGCGGTCAAGCAGTACGTCGACTTCATCGCCAGCGACAAGATCGCCGCCAAGGGCGACGCCGAGTACGCGCAGAACCAGACCATCACCGACTTCGCCACCGGCAAGGCCGCGATGATGATGTGGCAGTCCGCCGCCACCTCCATCAAGGCGCACGGCATGACGCCCGATCAGTACGGCGTGGTGCCCGTCCCGACCCAGACCGAGGGCGCCACCGGCGACGCCGGTGTGACGTCGATGGTGGCCGGCATCAACGTCGCGGTGTTCAAGAACAGCAAGCACCAGGACGCCGCCGTCCAGCTGGTCAAGTTCCTGACCAGCACCCCGGAGCAGAAGATCCTCAACGGCACCTACGGCTCGCTGCCGCCGGTCAAGGAGGCGCAGAGCGACCCCGCCTTCCAGACGCCCGATCTCAAGGTCCTCGCCGGTGTGCTCGGCAGCTCCGCCGCTCCCCTGCCGCAGGTCCCGAACGAGAGCCAGTTCGAGACGCTGGTCGGTACCGCGGTCAAGAACCTGTTCGCCGACGCCGCCGCCGGCAAGGCCGTCACGGACTCGTCCGTGAAGACCGAGCTGACCAAGGCTCAGCAGCAGATGCCCGCATCGTAAGGATCGGCTCTTCATGACTGCCACCGCCCCTCCCCGGAGCGCCCCCGAGGCCGGTCCCCCCAGCGGCAAGTCCGCTGCCGGGGGCCGGCTCCGGCCGCGCATCCCCGTCCGGCTGCGCCAGATCGGCCTGCCGTATCTGCTGCTGTTCCCCGCGCTGATCCTCGAACTGCTGATCCACCTCATCCCCATGGTGTTCGGCATCGTCATCAGCTTCAAAGGTCTGACCCAGTTCTTCATCCGCGACTGGGGCAGCGCGCCCTGGAACGGGCTGGACAACTACCGCCTGGCGGTGAAGTTCAACCAGCCCGTCGGTGAGGCGCTGCTGCACTCGTTCTGGGTGACCTGCGGCTTCACCGTGCTGTCGGTCGCCTTCTGCTGGCTGTTCGGCACCGTCGCGGCCATCTTGCTGCAGGACGCCTTCCGCGGCCGCGCCCTGCTGCGCGCGATCTTCCTGGTGCCGTACGCGCTGCCGGTCTACACGGCGGTCATCACCTGGACGTTCATGTTCCAGCAGGACACCGGCCTGGTGAACCACGTGCTGCACGACCAGCTGCACATCACCTCCGACAAGCCGTTCTGGCTGATCGGCCCCAACAGCTTCTGGGCGCTGGTCATCGTCTCGGTCTGGAAGGGCTGGCCGTTCGCCTTCCTGTGCATCATGGCGGGTCTGCAGAACATCCCGCGTGAGCTCTACGAGGCCGCCGCGATGGACGGCGCCGGTATCTGGCAGCAGATCAGGAAGATCACCATGCCGTCGCTGCGGCCGGTGAACCAGGTGCTGGTGCTGGTGCTCTTCCTGTGGACGTTCAACGACTTCAACACACCATTTGTGATGTTCGGTCAATCGGCGCCGCACGCGGCCGACTTGATCTCCATCCACATCTACCAGTCGTCGTTCATCACCTGGAACTTCGGCTCCGGCTCGGCCATGTCCGTGCTGCTGCTGCTCTTCCTGCTGCTGGTCACCGCGATCTACCTGCTGCTCACGTCCAGGAAGCGGGGTGACTCCGATGTCTAGGATGCCTGCCGAGCAGTCCCCCATGGCGGCGCCGAAGTCCTTTCTGTGGACCCGGCGGATCCTGCTGACGCTGCTGCTGCTGTTCGTACTCATCCCCGTGTACGTGATGCTCAGCTCGTCGCTGAAGAACCTCCAGGACGTCCAGGGGTCCTTCAAGTGGATCCCCAGCCACCTCACCATCCGGCCGTACATCGACATCTGGTCGACCGTGCCGCTGGCGCACTACTTCATGAACTCGCTGATCGTCTCGGTCAGCGCGACACTGCTGTCCGTCGCGGTGGCGATCTTCGCGGCCTACGGGGTGAGCCGCTACCGCTTCGCGGGCCGCCGGCTGTTCACGGTGACCGTGCTGTCGACGCAGATGTTCCCCGGCATCCTCTTCCTGCTGCCGCTGTTCATCATCTTCGTCAACATCGGGAACTCCACCGGCATCCAGCTCTACGGCAGCCGGCTCGGCCTGATCATCACGTATCTGACCTTCTCGCTCCCCTTCTCCATCTGGATGCTGGTCGGCTACTTCGACTCCATCCCGCGCGACCTGGACGAGGCCGCGAAGGTCGACGGCTGCGGCCCGTTCGGCGCGCTGTTCCGGGTCGTCGTACCGGCTGCCATCCCCGGCATCGTCGCGGTGTCCGTCTACGCGTTCATGACGGCCTGGGGCGAAGTGCTCTTCGCCTCCATCATGACCAACGACAGCACCCGAACGCTGGCCGTGGGCCTGCGCAGTTACGCCACTCAGAACGACGTGTACTGGAACCAGGTCATGGCCGCCTCGCTCGTGGTGAGCTTGCCGGTGGTCGCCGGATTCCTTGCCCTGCAGCGTTACCTCGTCGCCGGACTGACCGCCGGCGCCGTCAAGTAACCCCACCGAAAGGTAACTTGTGAACGACCTGAGCGCTCTTCCCGCCGATTTCATCTGGGGCGCGGCCACCGCCGCCTACCAGATCGAGGGCGCGGTGGACGAGGACGGCCGGGCCCCGTCCATCTGGGACACCTTCTCCCACACCCCCGGCAAGGTCGCGGGCGGCGACACCGGCGACGTCGCCTGTGACCACTACCACCGCACGGCCGAGGACCTGGAGCTGATGAAGGCTCTGGGCCTGGACTCCTACCGGTTCTCCATCGCCTGGCCGCGGATCGTCCCGCAGGGCGGGGGCGCGGTCAACGCGGCCGGACTCGCCTTCTACGACCGGCTGGTCGACTCCCTGCTGGAGGCGGGCATCACGCCCAACGCCACCTTGTACCACTGGGATCTGCCGCAGGCCCAGCAGGACCGCGGCGGCTGGCCGGAGCGGGAGACCGCCGAGCGGTTCGGCGAGTACGCCGCCGTGGTCGGCCAGGCACTCGGCGACCGGGTGAAGGACTGGGCGACCCTCAACGAGCCGCTGTGCTCGGCGTGGATCGGCCACCTGGAGGGCACCATGGCTCCGGGCTGGACCGATCTGACCGCGGCGGTGCGCGCCTCGTACCACCTGCACGTCGGGCACGGTCTGGCCATGCAGGCGCTGCGGGCGGCCCATCCGGACCTGCGGATCGGCATCGTCAACAACCTCAGCCCCTGCGAGCCGGCCACCGACCGGGAGGCCGACATCGCGGCGGCCCGGCGGGCCGACGGACACACCAACCGCTGGTGGCTGGACCCGATCCACGGGCGCGGCTACCCGCAGGACATGCTGGACCTGTACGGAGTGGACCTGCCCATCAAGGACGGCGACCTGGAGTCGATCGCGGCTCCGCTGGACTGGCTGGGTCTGAACTACTACTTCCGGCAGATCATCACGGACGACCCGACCGGCCCGGCGCCGCACGCCAAGTCGGTGTACCTGCCGGGCGTCCGCCGCACCGCGATGGACTGGGAGGTCAACGCCGACGGCCTGGAGCAGCTGCTGGTCCGGCTCTCCGAGGAGTACGGCGCCCGCCGCATCATCGTCACCGAGAACGGTTCGGCCTACCACGACACGGTGGGCGCGGACGGTCAGGTGGACGACCCGGAGCGGGCCCAGTACCTGGAGGAGCACCTGGCCGCCTGCGCCCGCGCGATCCGGCGCGGGGTCCCGCTGGCCGGCTACTACGCCTGGTCGCTGCTGGACAACTTCGAGTGGGCGTACGGCTATGACAAGCGCTTCGGCATGGTGCACGTCGACTACGCCACCCAGAAGCGCACCATCAAGGGCAGCGGACGGCGTTACGCCGACCTCATCGCGGCACACCGCCGCCGGGTGCGCCGCGCGGCCTGAGCTCACCTCCCGCCGGCCGGCCGTTCGATGAGCCGGCCGGCGGGCTCGCCGGTCACCGCGCCGCCGCGCGCCACCACCCGGCCGCGCAGCCAGGTCGCGCGGACCACCCCGTACAGGGTGCGGCCGGCGTAGGCGGTGACGGGATTGCGGTGGCGCAGCAGGGCCGGGTCCACGGTGAAGGTCTGCTCGGGGGCGAGCACCGCGAAGTCCGCGTCGCGGCCCTCGGCGATGGCGCCCTTGGTGGCGGCGAGTCCGGCGAGGCGGGCCGGACCGGCGGACATCCAGCGGGCGACGTCGGCAAGGGTGTGCCCCCGGCGGCGGGCCTCGGTCCACACCGCGGGCAGGCCCAGCTGGAGCGAGGAGATCCCGCCCCAGGCGGCGGCGAAGTCACCGGTCTCCCGGTGCTTGAGGTCGACCGTCGAGGGCGAGTGGTCCGAGACCACGCAGTCGATCAGCCCGCCGGCCAGGGCCTGCCAGAGCGCGTCCTGGTTCTCGGCCTCCCGGATCGGCGGGCAGCACTTGAACTCCGTGGCGCCGTCGGGCACTTCCTCAGCGGTCAGGGTGAGGAAGTGCGGGCAGGTCTCCACGGTGATCCGGACGCCTTCGCGGCGCGCGGCCGCCAGCAGCGGCAGCGCGCCGGCCGAGGACAGATGCAGGATGTGCACCCGGGCGCCGAGCCGCCGGGCCAGCGCGATCAGATCCGCGACGGCCCGGTCCTCGGCGGCCCGGGGGCGCGAGGCGAGGAAGTCGGCGTAGCTGCGGCCGGACCGCTGCGGGGCGGCGCCGATGATCCCGGGGTCCTCCGCGTGCGCGATCAGCAGCCCGTCGAAGCGCGTCAACTCGGCCAGGGCCGCGTGCAGTCCGGCCGGGTCCAGCGGCGGGAACTCGTCCACGCCGGAGGGCAGCAGGAAGCACTTGAAGCCGAAGACACCCGCGTCGTGCAGGGGCCGCAGGTCCGCGGTGTTGCCCGGGACGGCGCCGCCCCAGAAGCCGGTGTCGGCGTGCACCCGGCCGCGGGCGGCGTCCCGCTTGACGTCGAGGTGGGCGGTTGCGGTGGTGGGCGGGATGCTGTTCAGCGGCATGTCGACGACCGTGGTGACGCCGCCGGCCACCGCGGCGGCGGTGGCGGTGGCGAAGCCCTCCCACTCGGTGCGGCCCGGGTCGTTGATGTGCACATGGGTGTCGACCAGGCCCGGCAGCAGGACGTCGTCCCCGAGGTCGGTCAGCCGGGCGCCGGCCGGGACCGGGGCGTCGTGGCGCAGTACCGCGGTGATGACGCCGCCCTCGACGGCGACCGCGGCCGGGCGTTCGCCGTCGGGGGTCACCACGCGGGTGGACCGCAGCAGCAGCCGGTCCGTCGGGTCCTGGTCGATCAGCGGCTCCCGCACCCTACGGCCTCCGGTCAGCGGCTACTTCAACGTTTCGTTGACGGCCATGGTGGGGAGCGTCGGCGGGAACGTCAAGGACGGTAGGATTCCGCAGGGCGAAAGAGATCTTCCGCCAACCTGGCGCCGGCCGTAGCGCCGAGCCGGGCGGCGCGCACCCGACCGACCCGACCGCACCGACCCGACCCGACCGACCGAGGGGAACGCACGTGCCTGCTGACCGCGCCGGAGGCGTCCAGTCGCTCGAACGGGCCTTCGACCTGCTGGAGCGGATGGCCGACGCCGGCGGCGAGGTCGGGCTCAGCGAGCTGGCCTCGACCAGCGGGCTGCCCCTGCCCACCATCCACCGGCTGATCCGCACCCTGCTGGACCGCGGTTACGTCCGGCAGCAGCCCAACCGGCGCTACGCGCTCGGGCCCCGGCTGATCCGGCTCGGCGAGAGCGCCTCGCGGCTGCTGGGCGGCTGGGCCCGGCCGCACCTCGCGGAACTGGTCGAGGCGACCGGCGAGACCGCGAACATGGCGCTGCTGGACGGCGACGAGGTGGTGTACGTGGCCCAAGTGCCGTCGCGGTACTCGATGCGGATGTTCACCGAGGTGGGCCGGCGGGACCTGCCGCACTCCACCGGGGTCGGCAAGGCGCTGCTCGCCGAACTGCCGCCCGAGGAGGTGCGCGCGCTGCTGGCCCGTACCGGCATGCCGGCCGCCACCGACCGCACCATCACCGAACCGGAGGCGCTCCTGGCCGAGTTGGAGCGTATCCGCGCGGTCGGCTACGCGGTGGACGACAACGAGCAGGAAGTCGGCGTGCGGTGCCTCGCGGTCACCGTGCCGGACTCCCCCACGGCCGCGGCCATCTCGGTGTGCGGACCCTCGGGCCGGGTCACGGAGGCCGCCACGGAGAAGATCGTGCCCGTCCTGCGCGATGTGGCCCGCCAGTTGGCGCTGGCGCTGCGCGGCGCCGGGACGCCGGTCGGGTGACGCCGGCCGCGCGCCGTCGCGGGAACGGCCGGATCATGCTCCTTCGCGCCCCCGGTACGGCGGCGCCAGGATCTCCACCGCCTCCCGTAACGCGTCCAGCGGGGCGGTCAGCGCGCTGACCGAGCCCAGCGCCGCGGCCACCAGCAGCAAGGAGTGCCGCAGGCTTTCGGAATCGGGCAGCATGCCGGCCCGGCCGGCCCGGGCGGCCTGCCCCGCCAGCTCGTCCAGTTCGTCCTCGGCGACCGCGCGGTCCGGTAACAGCGGCCGGTACGCCGCGAGTTCACGCCGCAGCCAGGCCACCGCATCGTGCAGGCCCGCCGCCGCGCCCCGCTGCGCTCCGCCGCCGCCCGGCCGCGCGGACCTGCCGCTGCGGTCGTCGTCGAGCACCTGAGTCTCCCCCACCACCACGTACTACCTGCCCCATTGAGTTGTCCTGGCTCCCGGGGCCCGGACCCTCGCCCCCCGGGGCGGATCAGTAAACGCGACCGCGCGCCATTGCGCTACAGGACCGTAGAAATTTGCGCCGAATTCCATCCGCGCCGCGGGCGCTCGGTGTCCGGCCGGTCACTCTCGGCGGTCCCGGCGGTCCGCGCGCCCGCCGGCGAGGGGGGTTTGACGATACCCGTACGCGCCACACCGCCCGGGGCCTGTTCCGGCACCGGGCGGCAGGCGTATGCAGGAGTCATGCAGAGGCGAGGCGAGGTGGCGCGGGACGGGACGGCGCACGGCGAAGTGGCCGGTCTGCTGCTGGCGGCCGGCGGAGGGCGGCGGCTCGGCGGCCGGCCGAAGGCGCTGCTGCCCTTCGGCGGCCGGCCGCTGGTGGAGCACGCGGTCCGGGTGCTGCGGGCGGGCGGCTGCGCTCCGGTGCACGTGGTGCTCGGTGCCGCGGCGGCCGAGGTACGCGAGCGGGCCG
>NZ_FMCH01000037.1 GCF_900091855.1 Streptomyces sp. DvalAA-14 | reverse complement strand
CGGGTCCGAGCGGCTCGGCCGGCTCCACCGGTTCGTGCCGCGGTCGCGGGGTGCGGTACGCGGGCTTGCCGCTCAGCAGCCGCTGGATGGCGAAGCCCAGCGTCAAGGTGAGCGCGCCGCCCGCCGCGTCGGCGATGAAGTGGTTGCCGGTGGAGAGGATCACGGTGAAGGTGGCCACCGGATAGAGCGCGCCCACCACCCTGACCCAGGTGTGCCGGGCGAGGAAGGCCACCGTGAGCCCGCTCCACGCGGCCCAGACGATGTGGACCGACGGCATGGCCGCGTACAGGTTGGACACCGTCGAGACGTGCCCCGAGCCCCATGAGCCCCAGGTGTGGTGGGTGACCACGGTGTCGATGAAGCCCTCGTCCGGCAGGAAGCGGGGCGGGGCCAGCGCGAAGAAGGCGAAGCCGAACAGGGCCAGCAGGGTCGCCGTGAACAAGGCGGTGCGCCCGGCCCGGTAGCGGTCGGGCCGGAAGGTGTAGAGCCAGATCAGCACCACCGGCGTCACGATGAAGTGCAGCGTGGCGTAGTAGTAGTTCATACCGACGACCAGCCACGAGACCTTGTCCACCGCGTGGTTCAGCGTCAGTTCGAAGTTGATGTGCAGCAGTCGCTCGGCGTGCCAGATCTCCCGTGCCCGGTGCAGGGCGGCGGTGCGGTGGGAGGGCACGTAGCGGCGGGTCCGGCTGTAGGCCAGGTACAGCCCCACCGTGAAGACCAGCTCGATCAGCAGATGGGGCCGGCCGGTGCGTCGCAGCCGGTCCGGCAGCAGGGGTCCCAACTTCCGTCCGGTTGCTGGTTGCGCGGAACTCTCCGCCACGGTCTCGACCGGGCGCGTCGCGGTCACAAACGCTCCCCTCCTCGCACGGTTCATGGCTCACGGCTGTTCGGCGCCGGCGCCTGACGGCCCGCGCGCGGGGCGCGATGCTCTTGCGGCGGGCGTCCCGACGACCCGCAAGACAATACATCGGACACCCAAGCTTCCTGCCGGTGCCCCGTTGGTGTTCACCTCCCGCGGGTACCCCTGCCCGCCCGCGCGGGCGGCGGCAATCCCCTTGTCGCGCCTGCCCTGTGCGCGGATCCGGATCGCGCCCGCCGGCGGCCGGCGCCGGGCGCAGCCGGGCGGCCCGGCGGCATCCGGAATTCACCCGTCCGGTAGGCGGGCCGCCACGGGACGACGGCCGCGGCCGGTCCGAGCGGCGGCGGCCGCGGATCAGCCGGGCA
>NZ_FMCH01000060.1 GCF_900091855.1 Streptomyces sp. DvalAA-14 | reverse complement strand
AGTCCGCGGGCGATCAGCAGCACGGTGGCGCCGGTGGCCAGGCCGCCCGCCACCGATGCCAGGGTGAAAGCGGCCACGCCCCAGACCAGCGCGGTACGGCGGCCGATCAGGTCGCCGATCCGGCTGCCGAGCAGCAGCAGTCCGCCGAAGGCGAGCGTGTAGACGTTGAGCACCCAGGACATGCCGGTGGGCGTGAAGCCGAGGTCGAGGCTGAGTTTGGGCAGCGCCACGTTCACCACGGTGGCGTCGAGCAGCAGCATCAACTGGGTGCCGATAATGGCCGCGAGGGCCAAGAATGGATGCCTGCGGGCAGGGGACGGCAGGCCGGAGGTGTCGGTCGAGGTCAGATCACGCGTGGTGGGGCTGGACATGGGAAATAAGCCTCCAGCGGAAGCGGTAAGCGGAGGTCGCCTCCGCTAACTATACGGAGGGAACCTCCGGTTCTACCATCGGTTCGGGAAACCCGGCGGAGACAGCCACTTCAGGAGGCAGGACGGCATGCGGGCGGACGCGCAGCGCAACTACGACAAACTGCTCGGCGAGGCCCGGCAGGCGTTCATCACGCACGGGACCGAGGTCGCGCTGGAGGACATCGCCCGCCACGCCGGAGTCGGTGTCGGCACCCTCTACCGCCACTTCCCCGACCGGTACGCCCTGATGAACGCCGTGTTCGAGGAGGAGGTGGAGGCGCTCGCCGCCCGGGGCCGCGAACTGCTCACCGAGGACGACGCGGCCGAAGCCCTCATCACCTGGCTGCACGCGGTGGCGGCGCACTCCACGGTCTACCGCGGGCTGGCCGCGGCGATCATGGTGGCCACGGACGCGAAGATGCCGGCCTGCCGGACGAAGATGCCGACCACCGGCGGCTCACTGCTGTGGCGGGCCCAGCAGGCCGGGACGATCAGGACCGATGTGACCATCGGCGACCTGCTGAAGCTGACCTACGCGATCGTGGTGACCGCGGAGAAGAACACCGAGGACCAGGGGCTGTTCGGCCGCCTGCTCGCGGTGATGATCGACGGGATCCGGACCCGGGCGGCCGCGGCTCCGGCGGCCGGGTGCGCGGTCGCCGTGCCGGCCACGCCCGCGGCGGCGGCCGCCCGGTCCGGGCAGCAGGCCTAGCGCCATGGCCCGGTCCGGC
>NZ_FMCH01000437.1 GCF_900091855.1 Streptomyces sp. DvalAA-14 | reverse complement strand
AGCGCGGACCGTCCCCGGCCGAGCGGCTGCCCGGCGAGCCGGAGCCGTCGGGGCTCCTGGACGCACCGACCCCGGACAGGAGGACCGATGAACCGGTCACGGTCTGAACAGCCCGCCTGGGCGGGCGAGTCGGGGCAGCCCGTACTCACCGTCGAGGGCCTGCACATCACCGTCGCCGGCGGCCGGTCGGAGGCGGTACGCGATGTCTCCTTCGGCGTCCGGGCCGGCGAGGCGGTCGGCGTGGTCGGCGAATCGGGCAGCGGCAAGACGCTGACCTGCCGCTCGCTGCTGGGGGTGCTGCCGCCCGGCTGCGCGGTGTCGGCCGGCAGCGCGCGGCTCGACGGCACCGAACTGACCTCGCTGACCGCCCGCGCCTGGGAGCGGCTGCGCGGCGTTCAGCTCGGCGCGGTCTTCCAGGACCCGGCGTCGTATCTCAACCCGTCGCTGACCGTCGGCCGCCAGCTTGCCGAACCGCTGCGGGTCCGGCTCGGGTTGAGCCGGACCGACGCCCACCGGCGGGCGGTCGAACTCTTCGGCTCGGTCGGGCTGCGGCAGCCCGCCGAGATCTACCACCGCTACCCGCACGAACTGTCCGGCGGCATGCTCCAGCGGGTGCTGATCGCCGTCGCGGTCGCCTGCGAGCCGCGCCTGCTGGTCGCGGACGAGGCGACCACCGCGCTGGACACCGTGGTGCAGGCCGAAGTCCTCGACCTGCTGGCCCGGTTGCGCGACGAACTCGGCCTCGCGCTGCTGCTGGTCACCCACGACCTCGCCGTGGTCGCCGAGGTCACCGACCGGGTGCTGGTCTTCTACGCGGGCGAGATCGTCGAGGACGGCCCCACCGCCGACGTGGTGGCCCGACCGGCGCACCCCTACACCGCGGCGCTGCTGAGCGTCGCCTCGGGCGGCGACTGGCACCGGCGCGAGCTGGCCGTCATCCCGGGCCGCCCGCCCGAGGCCGGCGCCGACCTCCCCGGCTGCCGCTTCGCCGACCGCTGCACCTTCGCCGAGGACCGCTGCCGCACCGCGCGGGTGCCGCTCACCACGACCGGTGACGGGCGCCGCGTGCGCTGCGTGCGCGCCGCCGAACTCGCCGAAACCCTCGCCCGTCCCGCCGCCTTCGAGGAGGTGCCCGCATGAGCGTCTCCGCCGCCGGGGCCACGACTCCGGACCGCACCGCCGCGACCGCCCGGCCGGACCCGGACTCCGGCCCGGCACCCGCCCCCGCGGCGCGCCCCGAGGACCCGGACCACCGGGGGCAGGTGGTGCTGCGGATCTCCGGGCTCGGGGTGTCCTATCCGCGCCGCGGTGTCCGCGGCGGCGCCGTGCCGGTACTGGCCGGCGTGGACCTGGAGGTGACGGGCGGCCGGATACTCGGCGTGATCGGCGAGACCGGCTCCGGCAAGACCACGCTGGCCCGGGCCGTGGTCGGTGCGGCCCCGGTGACCGCCGGGCGGATCGAGGTCGAAGGGGCGCCGGTGGGCGCGCTGCGCGGCCGAGCGCTGCGGGAGCACCGCAGGTCGGGCCGGGTGCAGTACATGTTCCAGGATCCGCTGCGCTCGCTGGACCCGGATCTGACCGTGACCGAGCTGGTGAGCGAGCCGCTGGCGGTGGCCGCGGTGGACCGGAGGGAGCGCCGCGCGCGGGCCGCCGAAGCGCTCCACCGGGTCGGCCTGGACCCCGCCGCGCTGGGCGACCGGATCCCGGCCCAGCTGTCCGGCGGGCAGCGCCAGCGGGTCTCGCTGGCCCGGGCCATCGTCACCCGGCCGGCGCTGCTGCTGGCCGACGAGCCGGTGAGCGCGCTGGACGCCTCCAACCGCAACCATGTGCTGCGGCTGCTGGACGCATTGCGCCGCGACCTCGGGGTGGCGATCGTCGTGATCTCGCACGACCTCGGCTCACTGGCCGGCGTCGCCGACCGCATCGCGGTGCTCTACCGCGGGCGGCTGGTCGAACAGGGCCCCACCGCACAGGTGTTGACACATCCGCTGCA
>NZ_FMCH01000481.1 GCF_900091855.1 Streptomyces sp. DvalAA-14 | reverse complement strand
CGCCCGCCGCAGGGCGGAGACCGCCGGGTCGTCCGGGTCCCCGGCCAGCCCGCCGGCCGCGGCCAGCACGGACTCCACGGTCGTCAACTCGCCCAGCTCGCCGCGCAGTCCGCGGCCCAGCGCGTCCACGCAGCCGTCTTCGCGGGAGCGGTCCCGGCAGTGGAAGGCCAGCTCGCAGGTGGACAGGCACTCCGGGGCGTAGGCGGCCGGCACCGCCTCCACCGCCGCGAACAACTCGGCGGCCGGGCGGCGCGCGGTACGGCCGTCGGCGCTGTACGCCAAGTCGAAGGTGGTGCCCGCCGGGAGGCTCGCGGCGATCTCCTCGATCCGGGTCAGCCGACCCAACTGCCGACGCGTGACCGCGACTTGCTTGCGGACGTCGACCCACTCGGCGGTGGGCAGATTGGAGAAGTCCTTGGGGCAGACCAGCAGCACGTCGGACCGGGCGCGGCCGGCCTCCACCGCGTCCAGGGCCAGGACGTACACCGCCGACTGGCGGGCCGCCGCGCCCACCTTCATCGCGTCGGCGCCACCGTCCAGGATCGGGAAGGACTTGATCTCGACCACGGTCCAGCGGCCGTCGGGCGCTATCGCCACCGCGTCCGGCTCCAGATAGGCCGTGGAACCGGCCACGTCGAGTGCGAGCAGCGGGTGGTCGAGCAGTGTCCAGACGCCCGGCGCGGCCTCGGCCAGCGCCAGCCGGGTGCGGGCGACGCGGCCCTCGGGGCCGGGCGCGGACAGGTCCGGCACCTCGGCGGTGACCGCCGGGGCGCCCGGCTCGGATCCCTCGGCGGCGGCCGCGTCCACGCCGAGCAGGCGGAGCAGCTCGACGCAGCCGTCCCGCTTGACCCGCGCCTCGAAGGCGTGGCCGCGGGAGAAGGCGAACCGCGACTGGCCGAAGCGGGCCGGGGCGCCCAGCGTCTCGGCGACGGCGCCCTTGTCGACCCCCGCGGCGTCCAGCAGGGCCCGGCGGCGGCAGCCGGGATTGGCGGCGAGCGCGGCCAGTGCCCGCGCGTCCAGCGGGCGGGCGGTGGTGCCGGGGCCGCGCAGCGCGGCCAACCGCTCGCGCAGGGAGTGGTCGTGCGTAGTACTCACCCGCGAAAGTGTGGCATCCGCCTACGACATCCGGGTGCGACCGGCGTGTTCCCCACCGGCGAACCGGGTCGGATCGGCCTTGTCGTCGGTCGGCAGGACCCGCCCCAGGGGGACGGAGACCTGGCGCGGCACGGTGGCGGCGGCGGCCGAGGCGGGCGCCGGGGCAGGGGTTGGGAGTGCGGTGGCGGGGGACGGCGCGTCCGCCGCGGGCTTGCCGTCCTCGGCCGTCTGCCCGACGGGGTGTCCGGCCGACGGTCCGGCCGAGGGACCGAGGGGTTCCCCGACGGCGGCTTCGGCCGGCGGAACCGCGTCCGTCGAGGCCGCGACCATCCGGCTCTCGGCGTGCACCCGCGGGGTCCGTCCGAAGGCGCGCAGCACCCGGGCCACCGCCAGGTCGGTGAGCCGCAGGGCCGGCTTGGAGAGCAGGAAGCCGACGCCCATGGTGGCCGCGCCGGCCAGCGCGTCCATCAGGTAGTGGTTGGCGGTGCCCATCACGACCAGCGCGGTGACCGTCGGGTAGAGCAGGCCGAGCACCCGCACCACGCGGTGCCGGGCGTAGCGCCACAGGATGATCCCGCACCACAGCGACCAGCCGACGTGCAGGCTCGGCATCGCCGCGTACTGGTTGGTGAGGTGCCCGAGACCGCGCGGCGCGCTGGCGTCGGTGCCCCACCAGCCGTAATTGCCGTACTGCGCCATCGTGTCGAAGAAGCCGTGCGCGCCGGGCAGCAGCCGCGGCGGCGCGGTGGGCACCGTGGTGAAGCCCACCAGGCCTATCAGCGTGGAGGTCAGCAGCCAGGTGCGGGCGACCCGGTAGTGGGTGGGGCGGCGCAGCCACAGCCAGACGAGGATCGACGGCGTGATCACGTAGTGCAGGGAGGCGTAGGCGAAGTCGGCCGGCACGCCGAGGAAGGCGTGGTGGGTGAAGAGGCTGTTGAAGAAGCGCTCGGGGTCGAGGTGCGTCCACTGCTCGAAGTGCAGGATGTCCGCGCCGTGCTGGACCGCGTCGTCCACATCGCCCCGGACCATCAGTCGCGCGGCGGAGTAGAGGGCGTATATCACGGCAACCAGCGGCAGCTCGGTCCACCAGCGCAGCTTGCCCCGGTACGCGGCGGCCCGCGGCGCAGTGGCGGTGATCGTCATGCGGACGTCTCTCCAGGTTCTCCGAACGAAGGCCGCAGGCGGCGGTCATGGACGTGTGGCGTACCCTCTACCGTACGACGTACGTTAGACCGTACTGCCACCGGCCCGGAAATTCCGGTGCCATCCGCGGTTCGTACGGTGTTCAACCTTCCGTGGCAGGGTATGCACGCAGGAGGACGCCCGCGCCCCAGAGCCGGGTTGCCTGCCGCGAGTTCGGGGACTCCCATGAGTTCCACTGGTTCCACTCCGTGAGTTCCGATGGATCCTTCGCAGGACGAGAAAACAAGAGAATCCGATGTCCGTCAGTCAGCCGGTCCGTCCCCTTCGGCGCCGCGCACCCCGTAACTCGCTCAACCCGGATCGTATCCTCGACGCCGCCGTCTCCCTGCTCGACCGGGACGGCCCCGAGGCATTCACCATGCGCGCGCTCGCCCAGCAGCTCGGCGTCGGCACCATGGCCGTCTACTCCTACTTCAAGGGGAAGGACGAGATCAACGACGCGGTGGCGCGCCGTCTGCTCGACACGATAGAACTTCCGCCCGGCGGTTCGCCCGATCCCGGCTGCGAACTGCGTGAAGTGTGCCGTGGGGTCTACCGACTGTTCACCGAGCACCCTTCCGCGCTTCAGCTGCTGACGTTGCGCGCGGTCCGCGGGGACGACGCGATCGCCGTCATCGACCGGATGCTGGGACTGCTGCGCCGGGCCGGACTGCCGCCGGACGAGGCGGCGCGCGCCCACATCGCGCTGATGCAATACACCATCGGCTCCGCGCTGTGGTGCACCCGCCGCGAGCGGGCGCTGTGCGAGGAGGGCGCCCGGGACCGGCTGCGCGCCCGGCTGGACTCCCTGTCCGCCGAACGCTACCCGAGCCTGGCCGCGCTGGCCCCCGAACTGATGTGCGCGCAGGGCGAGGGGTCCGCGCTGTACGAGGTGGGGCTGGACGCGATGCTGCGCGGGCTGCTGCCGCCCCGCCGCTAGGGCACGGCGCGGGCCCGGGACGGACGCGCGGCGGGCGCGGTGCCGCGTCGGGTGGGGCGTGGGTGATGATGGATGCTTTCCCGCTGACCCCCACTCGTACGAAGGGCCTTCTGCATGGCTCCGCGCATCCTCCTGGTCCGCCACGGACAGACGGAGTGGTCGCTGTCCGGACGGCACACCGGTCGCACCGACATCCCGCTGACCGAGGAGGGGCGCCGCACCGCACGGGTCCTGCGCGAGCGGTTCGCGTCCGCGCCCTGGAACGGCCTGCCCGGCGTCGAGATCCGCACCAGCCCGCTGCTGCGGGCCGCCGAGACCGCCGAGCTGGCCGGCTTCGGCGCCCGCGTCAAGGAATGGGACGCGCTGCTGGAATGGGACTACGGCGACTACGAGGGCCTCACCCCCGCCCAACTCCAGGACCTGCGCCCCGGCTTCAACATCTGGCGGGACGGCGCGGCCGGCGGCGAGCCGCTGGCCGCGGTCGCCGCCCGCGCCGACGAGGTGGTGTCCTGGGCCCGCGGCGGCTCCGAAGACGTCCTGGTGTTCGCCCACGGCCACTTCCTGCGGGTGCTCGGCGCCCGCTGGCTCGGCCTCGAACCCTCCTTCGCGGCGGCCCTCCGGCTGGACCCCGCCTCCTTGTCGATCCTCGGCTGGGCGTACGGCGAACCCGCGCTGGAGCGGTGGAACGACACCGGGCACCTGGGCTGAGCCGGCCGGCCTCCTGCCCGGCCGGTGACTCCCGCGGCAACCTCGGACGGCCCGACTGCCGCCCGCCGGGGGAATTCGCCAACAAACGCCACCCCTTGAGGCATGAAAGGTCCGTAGCCGTTGACGCTCCGAAGCCGTTGTATGGAGTGGGGGCGCCCGGCCGCAGGGCGGGCGCCGAAGGCGATGGTGAGGAAGGTTCGCGTGGTGGACACACAGAAACTCCCGCACAGTTCGGAACCGGATACCGGGGTCTCCCCGCACTGCGACCTGGTGCGGGTGCCCTCCCGCCAGGGGCTGGAGGCCGTGGACATCCTCCGCTTCAGCGCAGGCGGCGTGGGACCTGTACTGCACGACCGCACGGGCGACAGCCTCTCCTTCCTGGTGCCGCCCGGCACCGCCGACGCGTGGAACGTCCCCGGCAGCTCCTGCGCGGGCCGTACGGAGGACGGTGAGACGGCGGGCGCGGGCTGGCTCGTCCCGCCGCACACGGACACCGCCGTGACCGATCCGGCGGTGCTGGAGGCCGCGCTCGGCGAGGCGGCCCGGATGCTGCGACTGGCCGACGGCTGGCACCCGGCGGCCGCCGAGGGCTGTCACTCGGGAGCCGGCGAAGGCGGGTGCGGCGGCGTGCGTCCGGCGGACCGATAATCGGAGGATGGCCAGGACGCGTCGTGCCCCCGAAACCCGTACCGCCCCCGTGGACAGCGGCCTGGCCGAACTGCAGGCCGACCCGGACCGCGCCCAGGCGTGGACGCTGCTGGTGGACGGCGCGCCGCAGTCACTCGTGGACCTGGCCGATCCGGCGTACCTCGGCTTCTCCTACCAGCGCAGGCTCGGACACGTGGTGGATCTGGTCGCGCCCGCCGGAGCCCCGGTCCAGGTCGTCCATCTGGGCGGCGGCGCCCTGACCATGGCCCGCTACACCGCCCACACCCGGCCGCGCTCCACCCAGACCGTGGTGGAACTGGACACCGCGCTGACCGAACTCGTCCGCCGCGAGCTGCCCTGGGACCGCAACTGGCGGATCAAGGTCCGCGGCGGTGACGCGCGGGCCGGGCTGGCGAAGCTGCCGGATGCCTCGGCCCACCTGGTGATCGCCGACGCCTTCACCGGTGCGCGCACCCCGGCGCACCTGACCACGCTGGAATTCCTCCACGAGGTCCGGCGGGTGCTGCGCCCGGACGGCCACTACGCCGTCAACCTCACCGACGGCGGCCCCCTCGGCTTCGCCCGGGGCCAGAGCGCCACCGTCGGCGCGGCCTTCGCGGAGGTCGTCCTCGCCGCCGAGCCGGCCGTCCTGCGCGGCAAGCGCTTCGGCAACCTCATGCTCTGGGCCGCCGCCCAGCCGCTGCCGCTGCCCGCCTTCACCCGGCTGCTCGCCACCGACCCCCACCAGTCGCGCACCGTGCACGGGCCGGCCCTGACCGCCTTCACCGCCGGGGCGGCCGCGGTCACCGACGCGACCGCGACGGCTTCCCCGGAGCCCCCGGAGCACGCCTTCGGCTGATCGGCCGGCGGGCGGTGGTCGGCGGGTGCTGTCCGGCGGGCGGTGTCCGGTCGCCGCTGTCCGGTCGGCCCGCCCGGTCGTCGTACCTAGTCGTCGTACGTCTGGACCTGCGGCGGGTGGCCGTTCCAGGTGCAGAACAGCGAGGACGCCTGGGCGCCGTCGGCCGAGGTGAAGGTCACCCGGAGCCAGCCCGGCTGGGTCCAGACCTGCATCTTCCAGTCGGCGGCCGGGGTGGCGGTGACCAGGGAGGCCTCGGTTGCGGTGAGGGTGAGGACGACCCGCCCGCCCTGGAGCGTGTAGCTGTGCACGTCACCGGCGGTCGCGGTGGCGGAAGGCGCCGGGTGGGGGGTGCCGGGCGGCGTCTTCGGCGGGGCGGCCGGGATGGGGGTGAGGGTGCGGGTCACCGTGGCGCTCGGCCTCGGATGCGGCGGCGGGGGAGCGGACCGGCGCGGGGTCGGCGCGGCGGAGGCCGCGGGGGGTTTGGACGTGGCGGGGACCAGGATCCCCGACGTGGTGCTGATCGGCAGGGCCCGGGGCAGGTCGTAGGCGGTGCTGCGCAGGACGGAGTGCACGCCGAACCAGGACAGGGCGACCGCCACCGCGGTGGTCAGCGTCCAGGCGGCGGCATGGAGGAGCCCTCTGTACACGCGCGCCATCTTGCCACCGCCCGGTGGGGTCCGGCTGCCACCGCGCGGCTGGGAGCGGCCCGGAGCCGCCGGGAGCAGGCGGGGCGCACCGCCGCGGGCGCCGCGCGCCGGACGCGCTAGGTTGCCGCGCATGGCAAGTGTGCTCGTCGTGGAGGACGACCAGTTCGTGCGGTCGGCGCTGATCCGGCATCTGACGGAGGCGTCGCACACCGTGCGGAGTGTGGGGACCGCGCTGGAGGCGCTGCGGGAAGTCGCCCAAGTGGGCTTCGACGTGGTGATCCTGGACTTGGGGCTGCCCGATCTGGACGGGTCCGAGGCGCTGAAGATGCTGCGCGGGCTGAGCGATGTGCCGGTGATCGTGGCGACCGCGCGCGACGACGAGACGGAGGTCGTCCGGCTGCTCAACGCCGGCGCGGACGACTACCTGGTGAAGCCTTTCTCGGTGGAACACCTGTCGGCGCGGCTGGCCGCGGTGCTGCGGCGGGCCAACGGGCGGGGCGGCAGCGCGGGCGCGGAGGCGCTGATCCGGGTCGGCGGTCTGGAGATCGACGTACGGCGGCGGCTGGCGGCGCTCGACGGGGTCGGACTCGACCTGACGCGGCGGGAGTTCGACCTGTTGACCTTCCTGGCCGCCCGGCCCGGCGAGGTGGTGGCGCGGCGCGAACTGCTCGCCGAGGTCTGGCAGCAGTCCTACGGCGACGACCAGACGATCGACGTGCATCTGTCTTGGCTGCGGCGGAAGTTGGGCGAGACGGCGGCCCGGCCCCGCTATCTGCACACGCTGCGCGGGGTGGGCGTGAAGCTGGAGCCGCCGGCATGAGGTGGGCGCTGGTACGGGTGTGCCTGGCGGTGACCGCGATGGTGGTGATCGCGTTCGCGGTCCCCCTGGGCCTGGTCGTCAAGGAGTTGGCCCGCGACCGGGCGCTGACCAACGCCGAGCGGCAGGCGGCGGCGGTGGCGCCGGCGCTGGCGATCACCTCCGACCGCTCGCAGTTGGCCCGCGCGCTGGCCACCACGCAGGCCGGCGGCCAGGACCGGATCGCGCTGCGCATCCCGGGCACGGTGTCCTCCCCGGCAGTGGACCTCGGCACCCACCGGGTGTCGTCCGCCGCCCTGGACAGCGCTTCCGCGAACGGCGAGGCGGTCACCGTCCGGGTCCCCGGCGGGCTGGCGCTGCTGCGGCCCACCGCGGTCAGTTCGGGCACGATCGCGGTGGTCGAGGTGTTCGTGCCCGACGGCGATCTCACCCGTGGCGTGACCACCGCCTGGCTGGTGCTGTCCGGTGTCGGACTCGGCCTGATCATCACGTCGGTCGGGATCGCGGACCGCCTCGGCAGCCGGATGATCGGGCCGGCCGTCCGGCTGGCCGGCGCCGCCCACCGGCTGGGGGAGGGCGACCTGGGCGTACGGGTGCCGGAGGCCGGGCCGGGCGAACTGCGGGCGGCCGCCGCCGCGTTCAACGCGATGGCCGACCAGGTCGTCCAACTGCTGGCATCTGAGCGCGAGTTGGCGGCGGACCTCAGCCACCGGCTGCGGACCCCGCTGACCGTGCTGCGGTTGAACACCGCGTCCCTCGGCGACGGGGCCGCCGCCGACCAGACCCGGGCGGCGGTCGCCCAACTGGAGGGCGAGGTCGACCAGATCATCCGGGCGGCCCGCGAACACCGCACCCCCGGCGCGGTGCCGGCCGGCTGCGACGCCGCCGAAGTCATCCGGGAGCGGATGGCGTTCTGGTCCGCGCTCGCGGAGGACGAGGCGCGCGAGGTCCGGACGGCCGGCGCGGACCGGCCGGTGCGGGTGCCGGTGGCCCGCGCCGAACTCACCGCGGCGCTGGACGCGATGCTGGGCAATGTGTTCCGGCACACGCCGGAGGGGACCGCGTTCGCGGTGGACGTGCACAGCTCGGACGAGGCGGTGATCGTCCTGGTGTCCGACGCGGGGCCCGGGGTGAGCGATCCGGTCGCGGCGGTGCGGCGCGGGCACGGGGACGGTGGGCAGGGTTCCACCGGGCTCGGCCTGGACATCGTCCGCCGGGTGGCGGAGTCGACCGGCGGGGACGTGGCCATTGGCCGCAGTGTCCTGGGCGGCGCCGAGATCCGGGTCTGGCTGGCCCGCGACCCCCGCACGGGGCTGCCGCCGGCCCCGGGCCACCACCGCCGCGCCACCCTCCGCCGCCGCCGCTGATCCCTCCCCTGCGGCCCCCGCCTGGCGGG
>NZ_FMCH01000059.1 GCF_900091855.1 Streptomyces sp. DvalAA-14 | reverse complement strand
CGCCCGGCCTCCACCGCCGACAGGCCGCCGGGGCCGCCGGGCCGACCCGACCGGCGGGGCCGATCGGGCCATCGGCGCCGGCCCGGCCGTCCCCGGCGAGGACGGCCCCTGGGGCAAGGCACCCGTCATCGAGGTCCGCTCGCTGCTCAAGACGTACGGCCACGGTGACGCGGCCGTCCGCGCGCTCGGCGGCCCGGTCGACCCGCGGACCGGCGAGTCCCCCGGCGTCGACCTGGTCGTCGAACAGGGCGACATGGTGGCCGTGATGGGCAGTTCCGGCTCCGGCAAGTCCACCTTGATGAACATCCTCGGCTGCCTCGACGTGCCGACCTCCGGCCGCTATCTGCTGGACGGCATCGATGTCGGCGGCCTGGACGAGCACCAGCTCTCCCTGGTCCGCAACCGCAAGATCGGCTTCGTCTTCCAGTCCTTCAACCTGGTGCCGCGCACCCCCGCGCTGGCCCAGGTCGAACTCCCGCTCGCCTACGCCGGGGTGCGGACCGCCGAGCGGCGCCGCCGCGCGCTGGCCGCGTTGTCCCTGGTCGGGCTGGCCGACCGGGTGGACCACCGGCCCAACGAACTGTCCGGCGGCCAGCAGCAGCGGGTGGCGGTGGCCCGCGCGCTGGTCACCGCCCCGGCGATGCTGCTGGCCGACGAACCGACCGGCAACCTCGACAGCCACAGCACCGAGGACGTCCTGGCCATCATCGACCGGCTGAACGCCTCCGGGCGCACGGTGGTCCTGATCACCCACGAGGACGAAGTGGCCCGGCACGCCAAGCGGGTGATCCGGCTGGTGGACGGGCAGGTCGTCGCCGACGTACGGCAGGGGCCGGCCGAGGGGCCGCCGCCCGCCCTGCGCGATCCGGCCGAGTTCGCCACCCACCACCCGCAGGCCCTCGCGGGGGGCATCGTATGAACCCCTTCGAGACACTGCGGTTCGCCGTCGGCGGGCTGTCCGCCAACAAGGTGCGCTCCGGGCTGACCATGCTCGGCGTGCTCATCGGTGTGGCGGCGGTGATCATCCTGCTGGCGGTCGGCAACGGCTCCTCGCAGTCCGTCAAGGACTCCATCGAGAAGCTCGGCACCAACTCGCTCACCGTCTCCTCCGGCGGCGGCTTCGGCGCCGGCGGGACGGGGGCGACCACGACCAAGCCGCTGACCGTGGACGACGCGCGGGCGCTGGCCAATCCGGCCGACGCCCCCGACATCGACTCGGTCGCGCCCGAGGTGACCACCTCGCAGACCGCGATCTACCAGGGCACCTCGCACACCGTCAGCCAGATCGTCGGCACCTACCCCGCGTACTTCAAGGCGTCCAACAGCAAGGTCGCGAAGGGCAGGGGCGACTACTTCAGCGCCGACGACGTGCTCAACTCCCGCAAGGTCGCGGTCATCGGCTCGACCACCGCCACCGACCTGTTCGGCACGGCCGACCCGGTCGGCAAGAAGATGGTCCTCGGCGGCACCCCCTTCACCGTGGTCGGTGTGCTGGAGACCAAGGGCGGCACCGGCTTCCAGGACCCCGACGACACGGTGATCGCGCCACTGCCGACGGTGCAGAACGCGTTCAGCGGTTTCGGCCCGGTCAGCCAGATCCTGGTCGAGGCGAAGTCGGCGGACGCCACCACGCCCGCGCAGAACGAGATCACCACGATCCTGATGGGCACGCACGGCATCAAGAACGCCAACGCGCTGGACTTCCGGGTCAGCAGCCAGGCATCCCTGCTGAGCACCCAGTCGGACACCAACAAGACCTTCACGGTGCTGCTGGGCGCGGTAGCGGCGATCTCGCTGCTGGTCGGCGGGATCGGCATCACCAACATCATGCTGGTGACGGTCACCGAGCGGACCCGGGAGATCGGTATCCGCAAGGCGATCGGCGCGCCCAAGGGCGTCATCCTCGGGCAGTTCCTGGCCGAGTCCACGCTGCTGTCGCTGATCGGCGGCGGCCTGGGAGTGCTGGCCGGACTGATCGGCTCGCGCTTCACCATCGTCGGTATCAAACCGGTGATCATCCCGGACTCGGTGTGGGGCGCCTTCGCCATCGCCGTCGCCATCGGGCTGTTCTTCGGCAGCTACCCGGCCAACCGCGCGGCGAGCCTGCGGCCCATCGAGGCGCTGCGGCATGAGTGAGCGGACGAAGACAGACAAGGGAGTGGCGGGCATGGCGCGACGCCGAGGCGGCGAGCTGGTCAGGACGGACACCGGCAAGTTGGTCGAGCGGGACACCGGCGAGGAGGCCACCGAGCTGCTGCCGATGGTCCCCGAGCGGGACGACTCCGGGATCGGGATCCTGGAGCGGGGCGAGATCATGCAGGGCCCCGGCGGCCCGCCGGTCGAGCGGCCGGAGGACATCCTGGCCGAGCCGCCGGACGCCCGGGACATCTCGGCCGAACTGGCCGCGCCGCCCCGGCGCAAGCTGCCCTGGCTGACGCTGGCGCTGTCGGCGTGCATCGTGGCGGCCGGTGCCTTCGCCGGCGGGGCGCTGGTGGAGAAGAACCACCTGGGCGGCGGCAGCCGCTCGAACCCCTTCGCCCAGCTCGCGGCCGGGCGCTCCGGCGGCGG
>NZ_FMCH01000056.1 GCF_900091855.1 Streptomyces sp. DvalAA-14 | reverse complement strand
CGCCCGGCGCGGCCGGGGCCGATCGGGCGCGGCGGCGCACGGAAAGGCGCACGGCGGGGGGAGCGGGGCGTCGGCCCGGCTCCCCCCGCCGTGCGGGGGATCAGCTGCCCGCGGGGCTACTTGCGGAAGCCGAGGTCCTGGTAGGAGGGGGTCTGGAAGCCGAAGGCGCCGGCGTTGGCCACCGAGGTGCGCAGGGCCACGACCTGGGGGCGCTGGTAGAGGGGGATGGAGCCGGCCGCGGCCCAGATGCGGGCGTCGGCCTTGGCGGTGAGGTCGCGGGCGGCGCCCGCGTCGAGCTCGGTGCCGGCCTGGGTGAGGAGCTGGTCGATCTGGTCGGTGCCGACCCGGGAGTAGTTCTGGGCGACGGTCAGCGAGCCGTCGGCGGCCGGGATCGGCTTGGCGAAGATCGGTGCGTCGTCGGTGGCGGGGTAGGCGCTGCCCGGCCAGGACCACAGGGCCAGGTCGAAGGCGCCCGAGGCGATGTGGTCCGGGAAGTAGCTGGACCCGCTCACCTTGCTGATCTCGGTGCGGATCCCGATGCCGGACAGCATCCGGGCGATCCGCCCGCCCACGTCGTCCAGCGTCGGCGAGTCGGCCGGCAGGACGAAGCGCAGCGAGAGCTGCTTGCCGCCCTTGGTCACCACCCGGTTCGGCTCCACGACGGTGAGCGAACCGTTGGCCGCCGCCCGGCCCGGTCCGGCTGCCTTCTCACCGGTCTTGGCCGAGGAACGCTGCCAGCCGGCGTCGCCCAGCAGTGCCTGGGCCTGCTGCAGGTCGGAGGCGCCCAGGGCCGAGCTGTGGTCGGCGTATCCGCGCTGCGAGGGCAGCACCAGGTGGTTGCCGAGCGGCACCGCCGGCAGCCCCAGCGGTTTGAGCACCGCCGCGGCGATCTTCTTGCGGTCGATGGCCCGGGCCACCGCGTGCCGCACCCGCTCGTCGGCCAGCGGTCCGCTGCTGCCGTTCATGGTCAGCTGCGCGTAGGCCGCGTCCGGTGCCTTGCGGACCGCCACGCCCGGGGACCGGCGGACCGAGGCCAGCATGGCCGGGTCGATCTCGGCGAGGTCCAGCTTGCCCGCGGCGAGCTGGGCGGGCCGCTGTGCGCGCGGCACCGCGGTCAGCACGATCCGGTCGAGCTTGGCGGGCTTGCCCCACCAGGAGGGGTTGCGCACGAGGGTGACCGTCTTGGCCTTGGCGTCCACCGCCTTGAGCGCGAACGGCCCGGCGGCCACCGGCAGTTCGGTGCGGGCGCCCTCGTTGAACGCGTCCGGGGTGGCGGTGACGCCGGTCGGGTAGAGCGGGCTGAACAACGACCGCCAGTCCGCGTAGGGGGTGCCGAAGGTGACCTCGACCTGCTGGGCGGTCGCCCCCTGCCGGATGCCGGAGATCCGGTCGTAGCCGGCGTTGCGGGCGGTCCAGAAGGCGGAGTTGCGGCCGCCCAGCGCCTTCCACTGGGCGATGAAGTCAGCCGCGCCGATCGCCTTGCCGTCGCTCCACCTGGCCCGGGGGTTCAGCTGGTAGGTGACCACCTGCCGGGGGCTCTGCTTGCTGACCTCCGCCTTGGCGACGTAGTCGGGGTCGGTCTTCGGTTCGCCGTGCCCGTCGAGCCGGAACATCAGCGGCAAGGTGGCGCCGGCCACCGTCGCGGTGTCGGAGTCCGCGTCGGCCTGGAAGGCGTTGAGGGTGCGCGGCATGGCGTCCACCGCCCAGCGCAGGGTGCCGCCGGTGCGGACCCCGCTCCGGGCGACGGCCGCCACATCGGTCCCGGCGGTGCCGGCCGCCTTGGTGCTCCCGGAGGAGCAGGCGGTCAAGGTCAGCGCGGCCCCCGCGGCGAGCGCCACGGCGATCCGCACCGCCCGGCGCCGTGGCGCCGGGACGGGGAGGGCCGGTTGCGCGCCGCCGGTCACGGGGCTGCTCAGGGGGCTGCGGTTCATCGGGGTGACACCTCCGCGGCCCCGGCGGCGGCCCGTACGGCCTGCGTACGCCATGCGCCGGGGACATGATCAGCTGTTCTCATCTGCCGTTTATAGGAAGATTTATGGACATATGCCATCGCACCCGTACCCCGCCGGGCTGCCGCCGCGCCGACCCGCGCCGCCGAGACCACCCGGGCGGCCCATCGATCGACTGGGCGGCCGCAATCCACGCAGCCGTCTTCACAAGACGCGGTGTGACGCGCGACACTCCAATGCGCGGCGCGGATCACGCGTCACCCACCGCACGGCGGCAGATGGTGAGGGCACCTCCATGTCCCTGCACGACGACCTGACCTCGGTTCAGCGCCGGCTCGACGATCTGATGCGCTGCGTCGCCCGGCTGGACGAGCACACGGGCGACAGCCTGGACATGCGCCGGGTACGGGCGGACGCCGGTCATCTGCGCGAAAGCCTCAACCTGCTGCAGGACTCGGTGCCGCTCGCGGCCGGCAACCGCACCGTCGAGATGGTGTCCATCCCCGACGCGCCCTACGACCGCGGTCTGTGGACGGACGCCGAGGACGAGGGGCTGGGCTCGCCCCACCGGCACGCGCCCTGACCGCGCGCCCCCAGCCGCGCGCCACCCCTCACCCCCGCTCCTTCGGAGTCCCCTTTGGCCACCGGAACGACCCCCTCGACCTCCCCCAGCCCACCGAAAGCCGCCCGCGGCGTCCGCACGCCCGGCCGCGCCGCGATCACCGCCCCCCATCTGCGCACCGACCGCTGGTGGGTGCCGCCGCTGGTCACCGCGCTGGGCCTGGCGGCCTTCGTCGCCTACTCCACCTGGCGGGCCTTCGCGGGCGCGCACTACTACTCGGCCCCGTACGTCTCGCCCTTCTACTCCCCGTGCCTGGCGTCCAACTGCGCGGACATGAAGGCCGGCGCGGACTGGCACCTGTTCGGCGACTGGTGGGGCCTGTCCCCGGCGCTGCTGGTGCTGATCTTCCCGCTCGGCTTCCGGCTGACCTGCTACTACTACCGCAAGGCCTACTACCGCGGCTTCTGGGCGTCGCCGCCGGCCTGCGCGGTCGCCGAGCCGCATGCGAAGTACACCGGCGAGACCCGGCTGCCGCTGATCCTGCAGAACATCCACCGCTACTTCTTCTACCTGGCCCTGCCGGTGGCGGGCATCCTCACCTACGACACGGTGCTCGCGTTCCGGAACCCCGACGGCGCCTGGGGCCACGCGGGCCTGGGCACCCTGGTCATGGTCATCAACATCGCGCTGATCTGGGCGTACACCCTGTCCTGCCACTCCTGCCGGCACATCATCGGCGGCAAGCTGCGGCACTTCTCCGCCCACCCGGTGCGCTACCGGCTGTGGGGCTGGGTCGGGGTGCTCAACTCCCGCCACATGCTGCTCGCCTGGTCCTCGCTGATCAGCGTCGCCGTCGCGGACTTCTACGTGTACCTGGTGGCCAGCGGCGTATTCGACGATCCGAGGTTCTTCTAGATGACGAATGTGGAACGGCACGCGTACGACGTGGTCGTGGTCGGCGCGGGCGGTGCCGGGCTGCGGGCAGCGATCGAGGCACGGGAGCGGGGCATGCGGACCGCCGTGATCTGCAAGTCGCTGTTCGGCAAGGCCCATACGGTGATGGCCGAGGGCGGCATCGCGGCCAGCATGGGCAACGTCAACGCCGGCGACAACTGGCAGGTGCACTTCCGCGACACCCTGCGCGGCGGCAAGTTCCTCAACCACTGGCGCATGGCCGAGCTGCACGCGAAAGAGGCCCCGGACCGGGTCTGGGAGCTGGAGACCTGGGGCGCGCTGTTCGACCGCACCCCGGACGGCAAGATCTCGCAGCGCAACTTCGGCGGCCACGAGTACCCGCGGCTGGCGCATGTCGGCGACCGGACCGGCCTGGAGCTGATCCGCACCCTCCAGCAGAAGATCGTCTCGCTCCAGCAGGAGGACTTCGCCGAGACCGGCGACTACGAGGCCCGGCTGAAGGTCTTCCAGGAGTGCACGGTCACCAGGATCCTCAAGGAGGACACCGAGCAGGCCCGGGTGGCGGGCGTCTTCGGCTACGTCCGCGAGTCGGGGCGGCTGTTCGTGATCGACGCGCCGGCCGTCGTGCTGGCCACCGGCGGCATCGGCAAGTCCTTCAAGGTGACCTCCAACTCCTGGGAGTACACCGGCGACGGACACGCGCTGGCGCTGCTGGCCGGGGCGCCGCTGATCAACATGGAGTTCATCCAGTTCCACCCCACCGGCATGGTCTGGCCCCCGTCGGTCAAGGGGATCCTCGTCACCGAGTCGGTGCGCGGCGACGGCGGGGTGCTGCGCAACAGCGACGGCGAGCGGTTCATGTTCGGCTACATCCCGGACGTCTTCAAGGAGAAGTACGCCCAGGACGAGGCCGAGGCGGACGGCTGGTACAGCGACCCGGACCACAACCGGCGGCCCCCCGAACTGCTGCCGCGCGACGAGGTGGCCCGGGCGATCAACTCCGAGGTCAAGGAGGGCCGCGGCACCCCGCACGGCGGGGTCTTCCTCGATGTGTCGACCCGGCTGCCGGCCGAGGAGATCAGGCGGCGGCTGCCGTCGATGCACCACCAGTTCAAGGAACTGGCGGACGTGGACATCACCGCCGAGGCGATGGAGGTCGGCCCGACCTGCCACTACATGATGGGCGGCGTCGACGTGGAGCCGGACACCGCGGCGGCGGTCGGGGTGCCGGGGCTGTTCGCGGCGGGCGAGGTGGCCGGCGGTATGCACGGCTCCAATCGGCTCGGCGGCAACTCGCTGTCCGACCTGCTGGTGTTCGGGCGGCGGGCCGGGCTGTTCGCGGCGGAGTACGCGGCCGGGCTGGCGCCGGGGGCGTGGGCCGGCGACGCACCGCCCGGTGAAGCAGCGGCGGGCGACGTACCGGCGGCGGACGAACCGGCGGCCGAGGTAGCGGCCGGTTCCGCCCGGGCCGGTGCCGCGGGTGCGGGCCCCGGTGGCCGCGCCGCCCGGCCGGTCGCCCCGCAGGAGCAGATCGACGCGGCGGCGGCGGAGGCGCTGCGGCCGTTCAGCGCGGAGGCCGAGGCCGAGGCCGGGGCGCAACCCCCCGAGAACCCCTACACCCTGCACCAGGAGCTCCAGCAGGTGATGAACGACCTGGTGGGCATCATCCGGCGCGGGCCGGAGATGGAACAGGCGCTGGACCGGCTGGCGGTGCTGAAGCAGCGGGCCCGGCGGGCGGGCGTGGAAGGCCACCGGCAGTTCAACCCGGGCTGGCACCTGGCGATCGACCTGCGGAACATGCTGCTGGTCAGCGAGTGCGTGGCGCGGGCCGCGCTGGAGCGCACCGAGAGCCGCGGCGGCCACACCCGCGACGACCACCCGGGCATGGACCGCGGCTGGCGCAAGGTCAACCTGGTCTGCGAGCTGCCCGCGGCCCGGGGCGGAGCCGGCGCCGCCGGATCGCTGCCCGGCATCGAGGACGGCGGGATCACCTTGCGGCAGCGTCCGATGGACCCGATACGGCCGGATCTGCTCGCCCTGTTCGAACGGGACGAGCTGGTCAAATACCTGACGGACGAGGAGCTCGACCGGTGAGTGGCTACACGGCGCGGTTCAAGGTGTGGCGGGGCGACGCGGCGGGCGGCGAGCTGCGCGACTACGACATCGAGGTGAACGACGGCGAGGTCGTCCTGGACATCATCCACCGGCTGCAGGCCACCCAGGCGGCGGATCTGGCGGTGCGGTGGAACTGCAAGGCCGGCAAGTGCGGCTCGTGCAGCGCGGAGGTCAACGGCCGGCCGCGGCTGATGTGCATGACCCGGATGTCGGTCTTCGACCGGGACGAGACGGTCACGGTCACCCCGCTGCGCACCTTCCCGGTGATCCGGGACCTGGTGACGGATGTGTCCTTCAACTACGCCAAGGCCCGTGAGGTCCCGGCCTTCGTGCCGCCGAAGGGGGTGGCGGCCGGCGAGTACCGGATGCAGCAGGTCGACGTCGAGCGCTCGCAGGAGTTCCGCAAGTGCATCGAGTGCTTCCTGTGCCAGGACACCTGCCATGTGGTGCGCGACCACGAGGAGAACAAGACCTCCTTCGCCGGCCCGCGCTTCTTGATGCGGATCGCCGAACTCGACATGCACCCCTTGGACGCGGCCGCCGAGACCGGTCTGAACCGGGCTTCCTCCGCCCAGGAGGACCACGGCCTCGGCTACTGCAACATCACCAAGTGCTGCACCGAGGTGTGCCCGGAGCACATCAAGATCACCGACAACGCGCTGATCCCGCTGAAGGAGCGGGCGGTCGACCGCAAGTACGACCCGCTGGTCTGGCTGGGCGCCAAGATCACCCGCCGCGGCAAGTAGCCGGCCCGGCGGACGCGAAGGACGGGCCGCACGCGGGACACGAAGGACGCGACGCACGCGAAGGACGCGAAGGACCCGGCCCGGGCGGCCGCCGACCCCGGGCCGGGTCAGCGGTCGCGAAGCGGGCGATAGCGACATAGCCTCCCCAAAGGAGCCACGCGCTGGGTCGTGGCGCGGTTGTGGGAGGCGGCGCGGTGCGCACGAGACGTCGGGTGGTCCCAGCGTTCCTCGCGGCTGTCGGCGCCGTGGCCCTCTGGGCGGGGCCGCCGGCCGGCGAGGCGCGGGCCGATGATCCGGTCCGGCTGTCCCGCGGCGGGCGGATCACCGACACGGTGGGGGCGCTGGGCGGCCGCGCGCCGGCCGTACGGTCCGCGCTGGACGGGCTGTACGACGCCCGGCGCATCCGGCTGTTCGTCGTGTACGTCGGCAGCTTCTCCGGCGCCGGCCCGCAGGACTGGGCGAACGCCACCGCCGTGAAGAACGGCCTCGGCCGGCAGGACCTGCTGCTGGCGGTGGCGACCCGCGACCGGCAGTACGCGGTCTCCGCCGACCAGGACTCGGGCCTGACCCAGAACCAGCTCAACGAGGTCGGCGACGCGGCGATCGAGCCCGCGCTGCGGCTGGACGACTGGGCCGGCGCCTCGATCGGCGCGTCCGACGGCTATGCGGCGGTGCTGGCCGGCCGTCCGGTGGTGGCACCCGCCATCACCCCGGGCTCCCCCGACCCCGGAGACGTCGGCAACGGCACCAGTGCCGCCGAATTCTGGATCCCGGCCGCCGCGGTCGCGGTGGCGGCGGGCACCGCCCTGTTCGTCTACCGCCGGCGCCGCGGCAGGAAGCCGCTGCCCCGCCGCTCGCCACGCCCCGTCGTGTGGCACGGGGCCCGGCCCCGCCCCAAACGGCCCACCCCGCTGACCGCGCTGCCGGAGCTGGACGCCCAGGCCCGGCAGCTGCTGGTCGCCACCGACGACGCGGTCCGCACCAGCCAGGAGGACGTCGGCTTCGCCGCCGCCCAGTTCGGCGAGCAGGCGGCGCGGCCCTTCGGGGAGGCGGTCGAGTACGCGCAGAGCGAGCTGACCGCCGCCTTCCGGCTGCGCCAGAGCCTGGACGACGCCTTCCCGGAGGACGACGAGACGCGGCGCCAGATACTGGACGAGATCCTCTCCCGCTGCACCCAGGCCAACCGGCGGCTCGACGCCGAGTCGGAGGCGTTCGACCGGTTGCGGGCGATGGCGGAGCACGCGTCCCAGCTGCTGGAACACGCCGAGGCCACCGCCGCCGCCCTGCCGGGCCGGATCGCCGCCGCGCAGTCCGCGCTCGGCCCGCTGGCCGCGCGTTACGCCGACGCCGCGCTGGAAGCGGTGGCCGGGCAGCCGGCCGAGGCCCGCGACCGGCTGGAATTCGCCCGCACCAGCCTCGACCAGGCCCGGTCGGTGCTCGGCGCCGACCGCGGCAGGGTCGCGGCCTTCGTCCGCGCCGCCGAGAGCGCCCTGGACCAGGCGACCGTCCTCGCCGACTCCGTGCCCCGCCGGGAGCGTGAACTCCGGGCGGCCGACGCCGCGCTGAACGCCGCACTGGCCAGGACCGACACCGATCTGGTCCGGGCCCGCGGCATGCTCGACGGCAGTACGCAGGCCGGGTCCCCGGGGGCGGGCCCGGCGCCCGGCGCGATCACGGAAGCCGCCTCGGGGGCCGGCACTGGGACCGTCCCGCGCACCGAGCCCGACGCGGGCACGGGC
>NZ_FMCH01000021.1 GCF_900091855.1 Streptomyces sp. DvalAA-14 | reverse complement strand
GCGCTCGACGGGCGGCGAGGCCGTCGCCGCGCAGCGCTCGGTCTGGGACGACATCGCCCAGTGCGAGAGCAGCGGCGACTGGCACATCAACACCGGCAACGGCTTCTACGGCGGGCTGCAGTTCATCCAGAGCACCTGGGAGGCGTTCGGCGGCCTCAAGTACGCCCCGCGCGCCGACCTCGCCACCCCCGAGGAGCAGATCGCCGTCGCCGAGGCTGTCGTCCGGGTCCAGGGCTGGGGCGCCTGGCCGGTCTGCTCCCACGGGCTCGACCTGTCCGACCGCACGCACCTGGTGCACATCGTGCGCAGCGGCGAGACGCTCTCCGGTATCGCGCACGACCTCGACGTGGCCGGCGGCTGGACGCGGCTGTACCAGAAGAACCGGGCGGTGATCGGCGGAAATCCGAACCTGCTGCAGATCGGCGCCGCCCTCGCCCTTCCCTGATGGAATCAGAGCAGATTCGACCGGATATGAGAGTATTCGGTAGGATCTGGCACACCATCCGTTCCGTGTGCGGCCGGGGGCGCCCCGGCCGGACCAGGCGCTGTTGCTAGGGTCGGTGGCTGATCCCACCGGCCCGCGGCACGCGGTGTGCGGGCGGGAAGGCCGGAGTCGGGGGCTCGGACACACATGCGCATCGCCTTTCTGATGAACAACGCCTACGGCATCGGCGGCACCATCCGCACCACCTGCAACCTGGCCAGCCAGCTCGCCGCCGAGCACCAGGTGGAGATCGTCTCGGTGCTCCGGGACCGCGACGAGCCGGCCTTCGCCTTCGATCCCCGCGTCCGGCTGCGCCCCCTGCTCGACCTGCGCACCGACAGCCCGGGCGGCCTGCGCGACGACCCGCGCCGGCAGCGGCCCTCGTCGGTCTTCCCGTCGTCCGACCGCCGGCACGCGATGTACAGCGCGCTCACCGACGAGCTGATCGGCGAGTGCCTCGCCACCCTGGACGCCGACGTGGTGGTCGGCACCCGGCCGGGCCTCAATGTGCACCTCGCCCGGCAGGCGCCGCGCCGCCTGGTCCGGGTCGCCCAGGAGCACCTGACCCTCGACACCCACTCCACCCGGCTCGTGCTGGCCCTGCGGCGCCACTACCCCGGCCTGGACGCGGTGACCACCACCACCGAGGCGGACGCGGCCGTCTACCGTCGCCGGATGCCCGCGGTCCGCGTCACCGCGGTGCCCAACAGTGTGCCGCCGGCCACCGTCGCCCCGTCGGACGGCACCGCCCCGGTCGTGGTCGCCGCCGGACGGCTCGCCGAGGCCAAGCGCTACGACGACCTGATCCGCGCCTTCGCCGTCGTCAGCGCCGCCCGCCCCGACTGGTCCCTGAAGCTCTACGGCAGCGGCGAGCAGCGGGCCGCGCTGGCGGCGCTGATCGCCGAACTGGGTCTGGACGGCCATGTCACGCTGATGGGGCCGGTGGCCCCGCTGGAACCCGAGTTCGCCAAGGCATCGCTGCTGGCGGTCACCTCCAGCATGGAGTCCTTCGGTATGACCATCGTCGAGGCGATGCGGGCCGGCCTGCCCGTGGTCGCCACCGACTGCCCCCTCGGCCCGCGGGAGATAGTGCGCGACGGTGTGACCGGCCTGCTGGTGCCGCCCCGCGACGTCGCGGCCATCGCGGCCGCGCTGCTCGCCCTGATCGAGGACGACGGCCGCCGCCGCGCGATGGGCCGCGCGGCGCTGGAGTCGGCCGAACGGTACGACCCGGCCGTCATCGCCGAACGCCACCTGCGGCTCTTCCACGCGTTGCTGGCCGACCGGGCCGGGCCCGGGCACCGGGCCCGGGCCGTCCTGCGGGCGGGCACCGGCCGCGGACTGGGCGCCTTTTTGTCCCTGACGGACACGGCGGGCGCCGCGGCGCGCAAAGTCCGGCGCGGGGCGGTCAAGGGATAACCACGAAATACGGCGGATTCCGCAAAGAATATGTGAGGAAGCTGTGTGCACGCGGAATGGAGCACTCGGCGCCATTCCGCGCACCCGGCGCCCCGTTCCCGCATACGGTGGCTCCATGGAGCAGCAAGAGAACTTCTCCGGCGGAAATCCGCACGACGACCTGGACGCCTACCTGGATCTCGAGCGGGCGGCGGCCGAAGGCCGGGCCGCGGAGCGCGGCTGGACGACGGTACGGGTCCTGCCGCCCGGCGCGGTCGTCACGATGGAGTACCAGGCCGGCCGGCTGAACTTCCTGGTGGACGGCGGCCGGGTCCGGCGCTGCTGGCTCGGCTGACCGGCGATCCCTCCGGGCTCTCCGGCTGACCGGCGATCACTCCGGGCCGGACCGAACAGCTCGCTACCGCCCTGCCGACCGGCTTTCCGGTCGACAGGGCATCCGGACCCGGAGGTTGGGGCGCCCGGCCGACCGGGTCAGTTCGGGGTGCCCCCGCCGCGCCCCTGCTGGTGCACCAGCGGGCTCACGGGCCGGGCCGACCGGTCCAGCGGCGGCCGGCGGCTGCCGGCCGGCGACAGCGGGGCACGCTCGCCGCGCCCGGTCAGGGGGCGGCCCGGC
>NZ_FMCH01000527.1 GCF_900091855.1 Streptomyces sp. DvalAA-14 | reverse complement strand
ACCCGGGACCGGTCCCGGCCGCGCCCGTCTTCGCCGCCCTCGACGCGGGGCCGGCCCCGCTGGCCGAGGACCGCCCGCTGAGCGCGGACGTGGCCGCGGCGGCGGAGCTGCTGCCGATGCTGGCGGAGCTGTGACCGCGCCCGGCGCCGGGCGGGACCGCCCGCCGACGGCTCCCGGCTGATCCCCCCTCCCCTGGTCCCCGGACCGCCGGGCCGCCGGGCCGCTGCTGCCGTCGGCGCCGGCCGCCGTCACCGCCGGGACGGGTCGCTCAGGGTGGCGCGCGGCGCCGGGGTGATGCGTTTTCGGTGAGAGTGGGGACATAGATCACCATGAACGAGTACGGACACACCCCCGAGACGGTCGTCGAGCACCCGGAGCAGATCCCCGGCTACACCTACGGCGGTCCCGAGGCCGCCCGCTCCCCGCTCACCCTGGAGGACCTCAGCCGGCTCAAGGCCGCGGTGGGCTTCACCGAGGAGGACACCGCCGCCCTGCACCGGGCCGGCCGGATCCTCGCCGAGCGGGCCGGCGACATGGTGACCGCCTGGCGGGCGCAGCTGCGCGAGCAGCCGTGGCTGGCCGGGTACTCCGGCCACCCGGACGGGACGCCCAACCCGGCCTACAGCGCCGCCAGCAAACCGCGCTTCGACCGCTGGATCATCGACGCCTGCGTCCGCCCGTTGGACCAGGACTGGCTGAACTACCAGCAGGAGATCGGGCTGCGCCACACCCGGGCGAAGAAGAACGCGACCGACCACGCCGACTCCCTGGACCACATTCCGATGCGCTTCCTGCTGGCCTTCACCGCGGTGGTCATCACCACGGCGCGCGACCATCTCGCGGCCGGCGGCGCCGAGGGGGCCGAGCTGGACCGCATGCACGCGGCCTTCACCAAGTCCGTGATGCTCCATGTCACGCTCTGGACCCGCGCCTACGTGCCCGCGGCCGACTGGTGACCGGGCCCGGACTGCCGCCGAACGAGCCGCCGCCGAGCCGGCCGGCACCTTCCGGAAAGGAAAATCCATGCCGCAGCTGCAGGTAATCGCCCACCACCACATCGCCGCCGGCGAGGACCTGGAGGAGATCTTCGCGCTGTACGCCCGGCTCACCGAGGCCAGCCGCGCCGAACCGGGGAATGTCTCCTTCGAGGTGTACCGCCAGGTGGGGGCCGAGCGCAGCGTCGTCATCCTGGAGCGCTACGCCTCGGCCGAGGCGTTCGCGGAGCACCAGCAGACGCCGCACTTCACCGGCCTGCTGCTCGGCCAGCTGGTGCCGCGCCTGGACAAGCGCTGGCGGGAGGCCTACGACGTGGCGGACTAGGCCGTGTCTGACAAA
>NZ_FMCH01000093.1 GCF_900091855.1 Streptomyces sp. DvalAA-14 | reverse complement strand
GCGCGCCGATCGGCTCCACCCTCGACCGGGCCAGGCTCGGCGCGATCTTCAACCGCCTGGCGGACACGCCCACTTCACTCCTGGCGGTGCGCGCCGAGACCACCGCGGCGAACTCGCTGTCCGCCCGCGGCTTCGCACCGCGCACCGTCGAGGGATTCGTGCGGCCACTGCTGGCGGCGCTGCTGTGCGACCCGGAACTCAGTACGTCCAGCCGGGTCGCGGACCTGGTGCTGCGCGGGTTCGCCCGCGGCCGCACCTGCCTGCCGGCCGGCGGCGCGGCCCGGCTGCCCGAACTGCTGGCGGCGCACCTGCCGCCCGGGACGATACGGTTCGGCACCCGCGTCGCCCACATCGCGGTCGACGCGGTGCTCACCGAGGACGGCACCGAACTCCCCTGCCGGGCGGTGGTGGTGGCCACCGACGCGCGCGCCGCGGGGAAGCTGCTGCCGGGCCTGCGGGTCCCGTCCTTCCACCAGGTCACGGTGTTCCACCACGCGGCGCCGGCGACCGCGCGGCGCGAGCCCGTACTCGTGCTGGACGCCGACCGGCTCGGCCCCGTCTCCCACACCCTGCCGGCCGGCACGATCGACCCCGGCAGGGCCCCGGCCGGCCGGACCCTGATCACCTCTGTCGTCCTCGGCCCGCCCCCGGACGGCGACAACGACAAGGCCGTCCGGGCCCACCTCGCCGAGCTCTACGACACCGGCACCGACCACTGGGAACTGCTGGCCCACCACACCGACCCCGACGCGATCCCCGCCATGCCCGCCCCGCACGACCTGCGCCGCCCGGTACGCCTGCTGGCGGGCCTGTACGTGTGCGGCGACCACCGCGACACCAGCACGGTCCAGGGCGCCCTGCTCTCCGGCCGCAGAGCCGCCCACAGCGTCCTCCGCGACCTGGCCCCCCGGCCACCCGACCCAATCCCGGGAGGACCCGCCCGACGGCGCCAACAGAGCGGCCTGAGCCCCGCGCCCCCCTTATTGCCGCGCCCTCGCCTCCGGCCGGGGCGGGGGTGCGGCAGGGGAGCCGTCGGGGTGGGGACGTGGGGCGCGAGGCTGCCGGGGGGTGGGGGAGGTAGCGGCGTGAGGGTGCCGTGGGTGGGTGCCGCCGGGTGGGAGCCGTAGCAGCGCGAGGGTGCCGTGGGGTGGGTGCCGTCCGGCGTGAGGGTGCCGCCCTTTTCCCTTTTTTGCCGCCCTCTCGCCTCCGGGCGCTTAGACCCGGTCTCGACGTTCCTCTCTCCTGCGCTCGTTCCTCGCTCGTCGTTCGTCTCTTTCGAAACCGGCGCGCCCTTCGGCTCGCTGGCTACCGGCGAACCCCACGGCGCCAAGTGACCGGTCAAGCGTGCCCTCCAGCGCAGGGTGAGCCAAAGGGGCCCGCTTCCGCCTCCGCAATACGCCCGACGGTCCACCGGTGGCCGCACCCTGCGCCCGACGGCTCACCGTGTAGCGACCGAGCCAAAGGCCGCGCCGGTTTCGAAAGTGGGGGCACCTCCCAGCGTTAGCTGGGGGAAGAACGCGCACAGGGAGCGAGACACGATCGACCGTCGAGACCGGGTCTAAGCGGCCGGAGGCGAGGGCGCAGCAAAAAAGAATGCCCGCGACCGCGCCCTCCTTGATGCCTAGGGTTCCTGCCATGGATCCTCTGCTTGCCGGTGACCTTGCCCGGCTGCCCGAGCTGCTCGGGATGACGCGGGAGTACGCGTCCCGCTTTCTGGCCGGGCTCGCCGAGCGGCCCGTTGTCCGCGCGGGGTGGGGGGTCGACGGGGAGGCGGAGGCGCTGCCCGCGGAGGGGCGCGGGCTGGAAGCGGCGCTGGCCGCGTTCGGCGCGCGCTGGGAGGCCGGCCTGTCGGGTGCGGCCGGCCCGCGCTATCTCGGCTTCGTGACCGGTGGCGCCACCCCGGCGGGCCTGGCCGGCGACTGGCTCACCGCCGCGTACGACCAGAACGCCGCCTCCGGCGGCGATTCCTGTGCCGCCGCGCTGGAGAAGGAGACCCTGGGCTGGCTGCGGGAGTTGTTCGGGCTGAGCGAGGCGCATTCCGGCGCCTTCGTCAGCGGCGCCACCGTGTCCAACACCGTCGGGCTGGCCGTGGCCCGCGAGTGGGTGGGCAGCCGGCTCGGCGTGCGGGTCTCGGAGGCCGGCGCCGCCGCGCTCGGCCCGGTGGACGTCCTGTCCGGGACCCCGCACTCCAGCATCGGCAAGGCGCTGTCGATGCTCGGGATGGGGCGCGAGCGGCTGCGTACGGTGGCGACGCTGCCGGGGCGGGAGGCGGTGGACGTGGACGCGCTGGCCGCCGCGCTGGCCGCGCTGGACGGCCGGCCCGCGATCGTCGTCGCCAACGCCGGCACGGTCAACACGGTCGACTTCGACGATCTGCGGGCGATCGCGGCGCTCCGGGACCGCTTCCCCTTCTGGCTGCACGTCGACGCCGCGTTCGGCGGCTTCGCGGCCCTCTCCCCGGCGCACGCACACCTGACGGACGGCCTCGACCTGGCCGACTCGGTGTGCGTGGACCTGCACAAGTGGCTGAACGTCCCCTACGACTCGGCGGTCCAGTTCACCCGCCGCCGGGATCTCCAGACCGCGGTCTTCCACAACTCCTCCCCGTACCTGGGGGCCCCCGGACCCGTCGACCCCGGATTTCCTCCATCTCACCCCGGAGAACTCCCGCCGCCTGCGGGCCCTGCCGGCCTGGCTCACCCTCAGTGCCTACGGCGCCGCCGGCCACCGCGAGATCGTCACCCGCAACGCGGCCTCCGCCGGCGCGTTGGCCGCGCTGCTCGACGCGCACCCGGCCTTCGAACTGCTCGCGCCAGCCCGCCTCAACGTCGTCTGCTTCACCCTCACCGGCCGTCCCGGCGCGGGGCCGCTGGCCGCGTTCACCACCGCGCTGACCGCCTCCGGTGAGACCTTCCTCACCCCCACGGTCCACGCGGGCGTCCCGGCCCTGCGCGCGGCCTTCTCCAACTGGCGTACGACGCAGGCGGACACCACCCGGGTCTACGACGCCCTGGTGGCGGCGGCCGGCCCCGGCCAGGCCGGGGGCGCCCGCGCCGCCGCTCCGCCTCAGTGCGGCAGTGCGGCGACCCGGTCGTAGAACGCCCGCGCCGCCGCCGTGTCCCGGAACGGCTCCAACCGCCGTCCGAAATCGCGGACGTACTCCGCCGCCCGCAGTGACCGCATGTCGGCCGCCTGCTTGGCCGCCTCGATGCCGTGCGCGCAGGCCACATCGAGTTCGCCGAGGCCCAGCCGGGCGCAGGCCAGCACGGTGCGGGAGAACAGGCGGCTGCGGGCGTAGGCCGGGGACCGCAGTTGGAGGGAGCGCTCGGCGTGCTGCGCGGCGGCCCGCCACTGCTGGAGGTCGCGGTGGCAGTGCCCGAACTCGTCGGCGAGCTGGGCCTCGTCGAAGAAGCGGGCCCACCCCGGGGTGTCGTCGCCGCCCCGGGCCACCGACAGCGCGCGCTCGGACCGGGCGAGCGCGGCCGCGCAGGCGCGGGACTCGCCGAGCAGGCCGTGGCCGCGGCCCTCGGCGGCGTGCAGCAGGGCCAGGACCACGGGCGGCGCGCCCGTACCGACGCCCTGCTGGGCCACCCGGGCCAGTTGGACCGCCTCCCGCCCGTGCCCGAGGTAGACGGCCTGTCGGCTCATGGTGACCAGCACATAGCCGCCGTAGACCCGGTCCCCCGCGGCCTGCGCCAGCCGGAGCGCCTGGACGAAGTAGCGCTGGGCGAGGCCGTGCGCGCCGATGTCGTACGACGTCCAGCCGGCCAGCCGGGTCAGGTCCGCGACGGACCCGAACAGGCGGCGGCCCAGCGCCTCGCCGTAGCTGCCGCGGAGCATCGGCTCGGCCTCGTGCTCCAGGTAGCGGACCAGAGCCTGGCGGGCGTGGCCGCCCCCGTAGGCGTCGTCGAGGCTGCGGAAGAGGTCGCCGACCGCGCGGACCGCGGCGATGTCGCCGGCGGTGATCCGCTGCCGGGCGGTCTCGGACCGGCCGGGCCGGCCGCGTACCGGCGGGGCCGGGTCGGCCGCCGGTTCCGGGGCTGCCGGCAGGCCCTCGACCCTGCTCTGGGCCGGTACCCGGGCGGCGGGGGCCTGGCCGGCTCCCGGGGACGCCACGGAGTCGTCCGCCCGCCCGATCAGCCAGTCCCGGCTGGGGACGACCAGGCCGGCCGGGGTGAAGGCGATCTTCCGCAGCTCGGTGTGATTGCCGGTGTCCTTGCGCCAGAGCCCGCTGACGATGTCCACCGCCTCGCCGGGCGTGGCCGCGTACTCCAGCCCGGCGTAGACCGGCGCGCACGCGTCGAGGCCGAGGTCCTGGGCCGACAGCCGCCGTCCGAGCCGCTGGGTGAACACCTCGGCGATCAGCGCGGGCGTGGTGCCCCGGGGTTGCTGGCCGCGCAGCCAGCGGGTCACGGAGGTCTTGTCGTAGCGCAGGTCGAGGCCGTGTTCGGTGCCGAGCTGGTCGACCCGGCGGGCGAGGCCGGCGTTGGAGAAGCCGGCCTCGGCGATGAGTGCGGCGAGCCGGCTGTTGGCGGGCGTCGAACCGCCGTCGCTGCTCATTGCTGTCGGGCCTTTCGAGCTGTTCGAGCTGTTCGGGCCGGCCGGGCTGTCGGTGGTGTCCGGGCCGGTCGTACGGTTCGGGCGGGCCGGCTCGGCCGGCCCCCGCGGCCGGACGGCCGGGGTGATGGGGCGGTCCGGGCGGTCGGGCGTTCGCTGCGTGGCATGGTCCGTCATCGGCAGTGCGGTCCACTTCCGCTCGGAATCTCAGGATCGGCGCGAATGTAACGGTCAGTGCCGGGAAGTTCACCGTAAGAACGGCATATTCGCCCGAATGGGGGACAACGGACGCTCGTGGCGGGTGATCCCGGGCCCGCCGACGGGCCGACCGACCCCACCTGCGGGGGTTCGCGTCGGGGCATCCGCCGGCGGCACTCGCAGCCGTCCGCCGGGCCGGTTGTCCACAGCCACGACCGGGGTTGTCCACAACCCCGGCCGACCGGCCCGCGGTCCGCCGCCGGCCTCGCCGTACAGTGAACGGAGCGCCTTGTGAGACCCACATCCGGCGCCGAGGGCACAGCAGAGGAGTCGTCGTGAGTGAGCTGGACTTCGTTCACCTGGGGTTCGGCGCGGGCGCCGTCGAGTACCGGGAGGCATGGCAGGAGCAGCGGCGTGTGCACGCGGCGCGCTTCGCCGACGAGATCCCGGACACCTGCCTGCTGCTCGAGCACCCGGCGGTGTACACCGCCGGCCGCCGTACCGCCGACAACGAGCGCCCGCTGGACGGCACCCCCGTGGTGGACGTGGACCGCGGCGGCAAGATCACCTGGCACGGCCCGGGCCAGCTGGTCGGCTACCCGATCCTGAAGCTGCCCCGCCCGGTCGACGTGGTCGCCCACGTACGGCGGCTGGAGGAGGCGCTGATCCGCACCGCCGCCGAGTTCGGTCTGGAGACCAGCCGGGTGGAGGGCCGCAGCGGGGTGTGGGTCCTCGGGGACCCGGTGGCGGCCCGTACCGGCGGCCTGACCCTGGACTTCGACCCCCGGCTCGCCGACGAGGAGTTCGACCCCCGGCTGAACGGCCCGGAGTACGCCCCCTCCAACGCCGGCCAGCGCCGCGAGGACCGCAAGCTCGCCGCGATCGGCATCCGCGTCGCCAAGGGCGTGACGATGCACGGCTTCGCCATCAACTGCAACCCGGACAACACCTGGTTCGACCGGATCGTGCCGTGCGGCATCCGGGACGCGGGGGTGACCTCGCTGTCGGCGGAGCTGGGCCGCGACATCGCGGTCACCGAGGTGGTGCCGGTGGTGGAGAAGCACCTGGCCGGCGTGCTGGCCTCGGCGCTGCCGCTGCCCCGGGCGGTCTGAAGCGGCCGCGGCCCGGCCGACGCGCCGCGGCCGCCGGGCGGGAGCGATGGCGGCACCGGGAATGCACCCACGAGGCCGCTGGTTGGCTCGAAAGGGAGCCGTAGGAATCATGGGCGTACGCTGGTGTTCGCCGAAGAATCGAAGCTTTAGGGAGCCGGTCGTGTCCGCAGTCGCACCCGACGGACGCAAGATGCTGCGCCTCGAGGTCCGCAACAGCCAGACCCCCATCGAGCGCAAGCCCGAGTGGATCAAGACCCGGGCGAAGATGGGCCCCGAGTACACGCAGATGCAGAAACTCGTCAAGAGCGAGGGTCTGCACACCGTGTGCCAGGAAGCCGGATGCCCCAACATCTACGAGTGCTGGGAAGACCGCGAGGCCACCTTCCTGATCGGCGGCGACCAGTGCACCCGGCGCTGCGACTTCTGCCAGATCGACACCGGCAGGCCCGCCGCCCTCGACCGCGACGAGCCGCGCCGGGTGGGTGAGTCGGTCGTCACCATGGACCTCAACTACGCCACCATCACCGGTGTCGCCCGCGACGACCTGCCGGACGGCGGCTCGTGGCTGTACGCCGAGACGGTCCGGCAGATCCACGCGATGACCGGGCAGCGGGCCGACGGCCGGACCAAGGTCGAACTGCTCATCCCCGACTTCAACGCCGAGCCGGCCCAGCTCGCCGAGGTCTTCGGCTCCCGCCCCGAGGTGCTCGCGCACAACGTCGAGACGGTGCCGCGGATCTTCAAGCGGATCCGCCCGGCCTTCCGCTACGAGCGCTCGCTGGAGGTGATCACCCGGGCCCGCGAGGCCGGTCTGGTCACCAAGTCCAACCTGATCCTGGGCATGGGCGAGGAGCGCGCCGAGATCAGCCAGGCGCTGCAGGACCTGTACGACGCCGGGTGCGAGCTGATCACCATCACCCAGTACCTGCGGCCGACGGTGCGGCACCACCCGGTGGAGCGCTGGGTGAAGCCCGCGGAGTTCGTGGAGCTGAAGGAGGAGGCCGAGGAGATCGGCTTCGCCGGGGTGATGTCCGGGCCGCTGGTGCGTTCGTCGTACCGGGCCGGCCGGCTGTTCCAGCAGGCAGTGGACCGGCGCGCGCAGGCAGCGGTCTGAGCGGGGCGGCCGCGGGCGCCCCGGGTGGGTGCCCGTGGCCGTACGGGCGGTGCCCCCGGCGGTCCGGCCGCGAGGCGACGGCCGCCCGGGGCTTTTGATATGAGTTTGACCGACTGGTCACTGGCTGGTAACACAGTGTGGTGATGCTGGCTTTAATCGCATTGCCATATCAGCTGACTTTTGAAGGGGACGCCATGCCGTCCAGGCCCCTGTACGTTGCCCGTCCCCGCACTCCCTTCCGGGCTCCCCTCGGCTCGCCGCTCCGCGCCCAGCTCCGGGTCGTCCGCCCGCACGCCCCGGTGGCGGGCGCGCTGCGGGCCGTCGAGGCGTTCCTGCTGAGCGGCGGTCAGCAGACCGCCCGCCGGAACGCCTGGGCCGCCGTCGTCGCCGACCGGCAGCGCGCGCGGGACCGCCGGGAGGCCGAGCACGAGATGGCCGCACTGATGAGCGGGGTCATCGGCCCGCGGTGACGGCGTACCGACAGGCCACGTATCCTTTTCTGTATGGCGAGGAAGGAAACATCCGAGAACCCTGGACGTCTGAAGCAGATCGTCCAGACCTACAAGATGACCAGGCAGGCCGATTCCAAGATCGGGCTTGTCATTGCGGCTGTGGGAATCGTCACCTTCGGTGTCATCCTCGCCATCGGCTTCTTGATCAGCCATCCCGTCTACGCCGCCATCCTCGGCGTCCTGCTGGCCGTACTGGCCATGGCGGTGGTCTTCGGCCGCCGCGCCGAGGGAGCCGCCTTCGGGCAGTTGGAGGGCAAGCCGGGCGCCGCGGCAGCGGTGCTGCAGAACGTCCGCGGCTGGACCGTCACCCCCGCGGTGACGATGAACAAGAGCCAGGACGTGGTGCACCGGGCGGTCGGCAAGGCCGGTGTGGTGCTGGTCGGCGAGGGCAACCCGAACCGGGTCAAGGGCCTGCTCGCGGCTGAGAAGCGCAAGGTCACGCGGGTGGTGTACGACGTGCCGGTGCACGACTTCATCGTCGGCAACGGCGAGGGCGAACTCCCGCTGAAGAAGATCCGCAGCACGCTGATGCGGCTGCCGCGCTCGCTGAGCGGCCCGAAGACCACCGAGGTCAACGACCGGCTGCGCGCGCTCGGCGATCTGATGAGCAACATGCCGATTCCGAAGGGTCCGATGCCGCGGGGCATGCGGATGCCGCGGGGCCGCTGAGCGGTTCCGTCCCTACTGACGGACGAGGGGTTCGGACGCCTGCTGGCGTCCGGGCCCCTTTCTTCGTCACCGCGGGTGCCGTGGCGGCTTGTCCGTGCCGTGCCCGGGCTAGATCCGGACCTCCACCGCCCCGGCCGCCTTGTCGTGCAGACCGCGGGTGTCGCGGTCCCAGACGGCGGCGGGGACGACGAGCAGCAGCAGCACCGTACGCACCAGCACCGCCGGCGGCTTCAGCCGGCCGCCGTCGAGGCGGACCACCCGCAGCCCCAGCAGCCGCTTCCCCGGGGTGCTGCCGATCAGCGACAGGCTCACCAGGCTCAGCGCGCCGAAGACCCCCAGGGCCCAGGGGTTGGACGCGTTGTAGTCACGGTGCGCGATCAGGCCGTATGCGATCAGCACGCACAGGATCCAGTCGATGAAGACGGCGGCGAGGCGGCGGCCGACCGGCGCGATCGAACCGGGGCCCTCCTGGGGCAGGCCGAGCCGCTCGCCGCGGTAGCCGAATTCGACGCCCATCTCTTCGGCGGCCGCGCGGGGCCCCGAAAGCCACGATCCGATTACTTCCCTGTTGTCCACGCGTCCACGGTAACCCCCCGTAAGAGGGGTCCCGGTGCCCGGGTACCGGTGTCCCGGCAGGGCGGTTAACACCTCAGAAACAAATGGGTCATGCTGGAGAAATCCCTGATCTCTATGGTCGGGGCAGTGTGCGCCACCGCACTGGCCGCACCTCGATCGCCAACCCGACCCCCGGGGCCGGGCCTAGGAGGAGTTGGATGTTCCAGAACGCCGACGACGTCAACAAGTTCATTTCGGACGAGGACGTCAAGTTCGTCGACGTCCGGTTCTGTGACCTGCCCGGCGTCATGCAGCACTTCACGGTCCCGGTGTCCTCGTTCGACCCGACCGATGAGCTTGCCTTCGACGGGTCGTCCATCCGTGGCTTCCAGGCGATCCACGAGTCGGACATGGCGCTGCGGGCCGACCTCTCCACCGCCCGCGTCGACCCGTTCCGCAAGGACAAGACGCTCAACATCAACTTCTTCATCCACGACCCGATCACCGGCGAGCAGTACAGCCGTGACCCGCGGAACGTGGCGAAGAAGGCCGAGGCGTACCTGAAGTCGACCGGCATCGCCGACACCGCGTACTTCGGCCCCGAGGCCGAGTTCTACGTCTTCGACAACGTCCGCTTCCAGACCTCCGCGAACGAGTCCTTCTACCACATCGACTCCGAAGCGGCCGCGTGGAACACCGGCGCCGTCGAGAACAACCGCGGCTACAAGGTCCGTTACAAGGGCGGCTACTTCCCCGCCCCGCCGGTCGACCACTTCGCCGACCTGCGCGCCGAGATCTCCCTGCAGCTCGAGGCGTCCGGCCTCCAGGTCGAGCGCCAGCACCACGAGGTGGGCACCGCCGGCCAGGCGGAGATCAACTACAAGTTCAACACGCTGCTGGCCGCCGCCGACGACCTGATGCTCTTCAAGTACATCGTGAAGAACGTCGCCTGGCGCAACGGCAAGACCGCGACCTTCATGCCCAAGCCGATCTTCGGTGACAACGGCTCCGGTATGCACGTCCACCAGTCGCTCTGGCAGGGCGGCAACCCGCTCTTCTACGACGAGGCCGGCTACGCGGGCCTGTCCGACACCGCCCGCTACTACATCGGCGGCATCCTCAAGCACGCGCCGTCGCTGCTGGCCTTCACCAACCCGACGGTGAACTCGTACCACCGGCTGGTCCCCGGCTTCGAGGCCCCGGTCAACCTGGTCTACTCGCAGCGCAACCGCTCGGCCGCGATGCGGATCCCGATCACCGGCTCCAACCCGAAGGCCAAGCGGGTCGAGTTCCGCGCCCCGGACCCGTCCTCCAACCCGTACCTGGCCTTCTCGGCCCTGCTGCTGGCCGGCCTGGACGGCGTCAAGAACAAGATCGAGCCCGCCGAGCCGATCGACAAGGACCTCTACGAGCTCGCCCCGGAAGAGCACGCGAGCGTCCCCCAGGTCCCGACCTCCCTCCCCGCGGTCCTCACCGCCCTCGAGGGCGACAACGACTACCTCCAGGCCGGCGGCGTCTTCACCGCCGACCTGATCGAGACCTGGATCGATTTCAAGCGCACCGCCGAAATCGCCCCCATCCAGCTCCGCCCGCACCCGCACGAGTTCGAGCTCTACTTCGACATCTAGCCGAACCCCGGGCCCGAGCGCTCCCCCGCTCCCCCGGACCCTGCGCGTGCCGCCGGCCGTGGCCCTCCCCAGCGGAGGACCACGGCCGGCGTCGTCCTTCCGTCGCCTCCCTGCCCACTGGATCCTGCGCCGCCCACCGTCGAAGCGTTCCTCGACGGAAGGACACGGATCACTGACCGTGATCCGCCCGCGACCGCTGGTCGGAGCGGAACCCGACTGCATGACGGGTTCACGTGGGGGAAACCGGATTCCTGGAGGTAGATAATCATGGGACCGTTGCTTCTCGTTCTTCTGCTCGCGCTGATTCTCTTCGGTGCGGGATTCGCGCTCAAGATTCTGTGGTGGGTCGCCGTCATCGTGCTGATCGTGTGGGTGCTGGGCTTCGTCATGCGCGGCACGCATTCCAGCGGCGGCAGAAATCGCTGGTACCGCTGGTAGGCCCCGGCGGTAACGGCAGCGGCGGGCGGCGCCCACCCATCCGGGTGGGCGCCGCCCGCCGTGCTGCGCGAGATCTTTTCGTTATCCGGAGGGGTGATTCGGCGGATCGTGGACAGGATCACAGCGCCGGGGTGCTTCCGGAAAACGCGCAACGGCTCGACCTCCACCGGAAGCATCCCGGCGCCCCGGGTTCCGGCCGCCGTGCGGTGCATTCCGACCCGCACCCTTCCGCTCCCGGCCCTCGCCCGGACACCCGTGGCGCCCGCACCCAGCCGCAGGGGGTGAGGAGGGACACATGACCCAACGGATCGGGACGGACAGCCGGGGCGTGGGTGCAGACTGGTGGTATGCCTGAATTGCCGGAAGTCGAGGCGCTGAGCCGATTCCTCGGCGACGAGCTGGTGGGAAAGACGGTCGAGCGGGTGTATCCGGTGGCCGTGCACGCGCTCAAGACGTACGACCCGGCGGTGACCGCCTTCGAGGGGCGGGCCTTCGACGGGGTGGAGCGGCACGGGAAGTTCCTCGACCTGCGGGCCGGGGATCTGCATCTGGTGATGCACCTGGCCCGGGCCGGGTGGGTGCGGTGGAGCGAGAAGCTGGCGGACGCGCCGCCGCGGCCGGGCAAGGGGCCGCTGGCGCTGCGGGTGCGGCTGGCCGAGCCGGCGAACAGCGGCTTCGACGTGACCGAGGCCGGTACGCAGAAGAAGCTGGCGGTGTACGTGGTCCGGGACCCGCAGGAGGTGCCGGGGGTGGCGCGGCTGGGGCCGGACCCGTTCGACCCGGCGTTCAGCCCGGCGGTCTTCGCCGCGCTGCTCACCGGGGAGCGGCGGCAGATCAAGGGCGTGCTGCGCGATCAGAGCGTGATCGCCGGCATAGGGAACGCGTACTCCGACGAGATCCTGCACGCCGCCCGGATGTCGCCGTTCAAGCTGGCCGCCAAGCTCGACCAGGAGGAGGTCGGCCGGCTCTACGAGGCGATCGGCACCACGCTGGCCGACGCCGTGGAGCGGTCCCGGGGGCTGCCGCTGCGGGAGCTGAAGGCGGAGAAGAAGAGCGGGCTGCGGGTTCACGGGCGCAAAGGGGAGACCTGTCCGGTGTGCGGGGACACCATCCGCGAGGTGTCCTTCAGCGACTCCGCGCTCCAGTACTGCCCCAGCTGCCAGACGGGCGGCAAACCGCTGGCGGACCGGCGGCTGTCCCGGCTGCTGAAGTAGCCCGGCCGGTCGGAAGCCGCGGGGCGGCCCAGGTGCGGCCGGCCGGCGTGCGGGCCGCGGGCGAACCCCGCCGGGCCCGCCTCACACCCGGTCGATATGCACATTCGTCGACTTGACCCGCGCGATCGCCTCCGCGCCCACCTCCAGGCCCAGTTCCTCCACCGCCTCGCGCGTCACCAGGGAGACCAGGCGGTGCGGGCCGGCCTGGATCTCGACCTGGGCGGCGACATCGCCGAGCTTGACGGCGGTCACGATGCCCGGGAAGGCGTTGCGGACCGAGGTGAAGGACACCTCGGACGCGGCTTCCCCACCGCCCTGGGCCAGTTCGACCGAGAAGGCGGCCAGGTCGCGGCCGTCGATGAGCCGGCGCCCCGCGTCGTCCCGATGGGTGGCCACACGGCCGGCGTCGGCCCAGCGACGGGCGGTGTCCGGGCTGACGCCCAGCAGGCGGGCGGCCTGCCCGATGGTGTACGACTGCATGCCGCCACCTTAGGCGGTGTCCGGCACACCGCACCTGGCCCGCCGGGCGGCCCGCGCCGCCGCCCGCAGCCGCCGCACCCGCCGCACCCGCCGCCCGCGCGGTCAGGCGTCGTGTTCCAGGACGCCGCGCCAGGAGTGCGCCGGGATGTAGCCGAGGGCGTCGCGGGCGCGGTCGATGCTCAGCAGCGTTTCGTAGGTGCCCAGTTCGCGGGTGAGCCGCACGCCGGGGAAGACCTCGGCGAGCAGGTCGGCGGACGGGCGGTTCATGATCGTGTCGGCGGCGGCGACCACGAAGGACGGGGCGCCGCCGATGTCCGCGGTCAGGGCGAGGCGGCAGGCCAGCGCGACATCGCGGGCGTCCACGTACCCCCACAGATTCCACTTGCGGGCGTGCGGGTCGGACCAGTAGCCGGGGATCAGCCGGTAGTCCGCCTCGACGTGGACGTTGGACAGCCGCAGCGCGACGAAGGGGATACCGGACCAGCCGGCGATGTGCCCGGCGGTGGTCTCGCTGGCGGTCTTGGACAGCGCGTAGGTCGAGGTGGGGTAGGGGTAGTGGTCCTCGTCCACCGGCGCGTAGCGGGGCGGGGTGTCGAAGGGGAGGCCGAGGGTGGTCTCGCTGGAGGCCCACACCACCCGGGACAGCTTGTTGTGGGCGGCCGCCAGGAAGACGTTGTTGTTCATCGCCAGGTTGGTGTTGAGCGTGTGCGCGGCCGGGAAGAGGCCGGGCGCCGGGATGTTGGCCAGGTGCACCACCGCGTCGACGTCCCGCAGCGCGTCGACCGCCTGGCCGTAGTCGGTCAGGTCGGCGCACAGCAGCGGCGCGCCGAGGACGGCCATCCGCTCCCGGTCGGCGGGGCCGGCCACGATGTCCACGGCGACGACGTCGTGGCCGTGCGCCAGCAGGTCCGCCACGACGACCCGTCCGGTCTTGCCGCTGGCTCCGGTGACGGCGATGGTGCTCATGGGTGGGCTCCGTGCTTCTCGCGATGCGGACAGGGTCGTGGGGGGACGAACATGGACGCGGACCGGCGTGCGCTCGGACCGTCGTCCGGCACGTACGGTCGTACCGTCGGCGGCCGGTCGGCCGGCGCCGACGGAGCTCTCAGCTTGCCACAGCCGCCGCGCCCGCCCCGCCCCCCAACACCCGGTGAACAGCTCCCGAAGCGTGGGTACACCCGCCGCTGACTCCGCGTCAGAAACATAATTTGGCGGTCGTGGACGTCCCCTGGGAGATCTCACTCGCCGTACTCGGCCTCGTGGTACCGATCGTGGCCGCGCTCTACGAATTCGCGTTCAACGGCCGCAAACGGCTCGGTTACCGGGTGCAGATGGACACCACCGTCACCGACCTGGTGCACTCCGAGTACGCGGGCGCGCTCCAGCAGCTGCGGCTGCGCGACGGCCGGGCGCTGGTCCGGCCGTCCTTCGTGCTGCTGCGGATCGAAAACAACGGCGTCACCAACATCGACACCGGCGACTACGCGACCCTCGACCACGACCGGGTCGGCATCACGGTGGAGTTCCCCGGCCGCAGGGTCGCCGGGCTCGTCATAACGGAGCTCAGCGCCGCCCATATGCAGGGCTCGTTCGGCGCCGATTCGGGGCTGGGCTACGACGACAGCCGGATCTTCCTGCCCCGGGTGCCGATGAACCGCTCGGCGCACTACAAGGTGCTGGCCGCGCTGGAGAGCCTGGCGCCGGCCACCGGCGGCGACCGGGAGGAGTTCCCGGATCCCCAGGTCAACGGCGGTGTCAAGGGCGGCGTCGGCAGCGGTCAGATCCAGGAGACCAGGAGCCGTACCGGCATCTCCTGGCGCGCCGCCGCGATGGTGCTCTTCCTGGCCGGGGTGATCGTGGCGCAGCTGCTGGTCTCGCTGAACAAGGACACCACGGCGGCGTCGCTGGACTGCGCCGGCGGAAAGGTGACGCTGTCCGGGTCGACCGCCTTCGCACCGGTGCTGCAAGAGGCCTCGGCGACGTACCGGCGCAGTTGCCCCGGCACCACGTTCGTGATCCGCTCCGACACCAGCGGCGTCGGCATCGAGGATCTGGAGCGGACCGGACGCGAGCAGGGGCTGGGCACGACGCCGGAGATCGCGTTCTCCGACGGGCCCAAGGACCCCGGGCACCCCGAGGTGCTGCAACGGCCCATCGCCTTCCTGCTGTTCACCCTCGTCATCAACAAGGACGCCGGCGTGCAGGACCTCACGCTGGACGAGATCCGGAAGCTCTACGCCGGCCAGTACACCAACTGGCGGCAGCTGCACGGCAACGATGTGCCGATCAAGCTGGTCAGCCGCGACTCGGGCTCCGGCACCCGGCACGCCTTCGAGGAGCGCGTCCTGGACCGGCACACCGAGCCCGGTGAGAACTCCACCGACTGCCAGTCGCGCTCCGGGATCGGCACCACCGGCGTGATCCGATGCCGCCGCAGCAGCACCGGCGACCTACTGGACACGGTGGCCGCCACCCCCGGGGCCCTGGGCTACAGCGAACTGGGCAGCGCCACCGCCCGCCACGACCTGCTGCCGGTCCGTATCGACGGACAGCAGGCCACGTTGGAGGCGGCGGACAACAACGCGTACCCCTTCTGGGCCACCGAGTACGCCAACACCTACGGCGAGCCGCGCGCCACCGCGCTGACCGCCAGCTTCCTGCGCTACCTCACCAGCGGGGTCGGCCAGGACATCGTCCGCTCGCACGGCGACCGGCCGTGCGCGGAGCTGGCCAACCCGGTGCTCTGCCGGCCGTCCTGAGCCGCATCCGTCCTCGCCCCCGGACGGAGCCGGCGCCTTGGTACGCGCGGTGTCGGGGGGTGGCCTTACGCTGGGGCGATCCGGATCCGGCCGAGGGGGGCAGCGTGGCAGCAGCGGACGAAGGCGTCGGGGTGGGGCGCGCGGCCACCGCGGTGCTGGCGCGGGCCGAGCGGCTGCGGGCTGCGGCCCGGGAGCTCGCCCGGGACTACGACACGGCCCGTGCGGCCGTGACCGAGGCGCTCGGGCCGATCCGGGACGGGCTGGTGCGGCGGGAGTTGGCCGCCATGCCGGTCGCGCGGCTGGCCGACGCCACCGAGGGACGGCTGCGCATCGGCGCACTGGAGAAGGCGGGTTACGACACCGTCGGGCGGGTGTACGGGGCGAGCGCCTACGAGCTGGGCCAGGCGCCGGGCGTGGGCCGGACCACGGTCGCCCAGGCCCAGGCCGCCGCCGCCCAGCTCGCGTCGGCGGTCGAGGAGACCGTGGCGGTCCCGCTGGACGCCGGGCAGCGCGGCGACCCTCGGAGCGGAGCCCTGGTGGTGGCGTTGCACCGGCTGGTGGCGGCCGGGCCGCAGGCGGCGCGGGCCAGGAAGGTCGCGGCGCGGGTGGAGGCGGAGCTGTCCGAGCTGATGGCGGCGGCGCGACCGGCGCGCGGGCGGGTGGCGATGCTGCTGGCCGGCCGGCAGCGCCGGGAGGCCGCCCGGGCGGCGCTGGCGCGGCTGGACGAGGAGCTGCGGGCAGCGGCGGCGGAGGGCACCGGTCTGATGCTCACCCAGGCGTCGGTGGATCTGCTGCGGGCGCCGGGCACCGGGCCGGACGCGGTGGCTTCGGCCTGGCTCGACTTCGAACTGCGGGCGGCCGATTACCACGCTCTGCTCGGTGAGTTCGGCGGCCCGGCGCCGGATTCCGCGGCGGCGCAGGGCTTTTTGCCGACCGAGCTGGCCGACCGGGTACGGGCCCAGCCGCTCGACGACCGCCACCGCCGGGTGTCACTGCGCGGGTACCAGGCGTTCGGCGCCCGCTTCGCACTGGCGCAGAAGCGGGTGGTGCTCGGCGACGAGATGGGCCTGGGCAAGACCGTGCAGGCCATCGCGGCGCTGGCGCATCTCAAGGCGGAGGGCGGCACGCACTTCCTGGTGGTGTGCCCGGCGAGCGTGCTGGTCAGTTGGCTGCGGGAGATCGAGACCCGCAGCACCCTGACTGCCTACCGGGTGCACGGACCGGACCGCGCCCTGGCGCTGAAGGAGTGGCTGGCCGCCGGCGATGTCGCGGTCACCACCTATGACGCCCTGCGCGGGCTGGATCCGGTACGGGACTGCCCCGCCGAGCCGCTCGGCATGCTGGTCGCCGACGAGGCGCATTACGTGAAGAACCCGCAGGCGGGCCGGTCCAAGGCACTGGCCGCCTGGACGGCGCGGGCCGACCGGGTGCTGCTGATGACCGGCACCCCGATGGAGAACCGGGTCGAGGAGTTCCGCAATCTGGTGGGCCAGGTCCGCCCGGAGTTGCTGCCGCAGGTGCGCCGCAGTCTGGCGGCGGCCGGGCCGCAGGCGTTCCGCAAGGCGGTCGGGCCGGCGTATCTGCGGCGCAATCAGGCCGATGTGCTGAGCGAGTTGCCGGAGTTGGTCCGGGTGGACGAGTGGGAGGAGCTGTCCCGGACGGATCTGGCCGCCTACCGGGCGGCGGTGGCGGCCGGGAACTTCATGGCGATGCGCCGGGCGGCCTACGCCGATCCGCCCCGCTCGGCGAAGCTGCAGCGGTTGCGGGAGGTGGTCCGGGAGGCCGCGGAGCATGAGCTGAAGGTCGTGATCTTTTCCTATTTCCGCCAGGTGCTGGACACCGTGGGCGAGGCGCTGGCCGGCGCCCGTGCCCCGGTGGTGGGCGCCATCACGGGCAGCACGCCGGCGGCCGATCGGCAGCGGCTGGTGGACGAGTTCACCGCCGCGGCCGGCCACGCGGTGCTGCTGGCCCAGATCCAGGCCGGCGGGGTCGGCCTCAATCTCCAGGCCGCCTCGGTGGTGGTGCTGTGCGAGCCGCAGGTCAAACCGACCACGGAGGAGCAGGCGATCGCCCGCGCGCACCGGATGGGCCAGATCCGCCGGGTGCAGGTGCACCGGCTGCTCGGCGTGGACAGTGTGGACCAGCGGATGCTGGAGATCCTGGCGGGGAAGTCCCGCGCCTTCGACGCCTACGCGCGGCCCAGCGACACCGCCGACTCCGCTCCGGAGGCGCTGGACATATCCGAGCAGTCGCTGGCCCGGCTGGTCGTGGCGGCCGAGCAGGAGCGGCTGGCCGGCATCGCCTCCACGGCCGCCACCACCGGCGGCCCCGGCCCCGGCGGCCCGCGGGGCGGCCTTCAGGTCAGCCTGGCCAAGGGCCGGGTGAGCCTGCTGAAGGAGGCCGGGCCGGCTGTTCCCGCTTCGGCGTCGGGGGGCGGCTCCGGCACCGCCTGATCAGGGGCGGACCGGCGCACGGGCAGCCGGACGAGTGGACCGGCCGGGTGCGGACCGGCCCGCTGCCGGGCCCGCGGGTCGCGGACATGGACCGACCACGCACTGTGCGACGACGACGCGTGGCGCCGCCCAGCGCGTGGCCGGGGTGTGGGGGCCGTGACCGGTCCTCGGGTCAGGCGCTGTAGACCTCGAGTTCGGAGAGCTGTCCGGCCGGCCAGCCGGTGTTGGCGGTGAAGTTGAGCCGCACGTAGCGGGCGGTGACCGCGGCGGGCAGGGTGATCGTCACGGCGTTGCCGGTCGCCGGGTTGAACGTGTAGTTGAGGGCCGCCAGTTGGGTGGTGAGCGGCAGGCTGGCACCGGTCTGCACCGAGATGGTCTGGGTGCGGGTGGCCCAGGCGGTGGCCGGCGGCAGCTTGAGCACCAGGCGCTTGACCTGGCTCGGGACGGAGCCGAGGTCCACCTGGAGCCACTGCGGGAAGGCGTTGTTGGCCGACTCCCAGTAGGTGTTGGCGTTGCCGTCGTTGGCGTTGCTCGGGTAGTAGACCTGGGTCTGGCTGCTGGCCGAGATGACTTTGGCGAGCGCGAGGTTGCCGGTGGGCGTACTGCCCGCGTCGGTGGTGACGGTGACCTGGTTGGAGGGCTGCGAGATGTCCCCGGCCGCGTCGAGAGCCTGGACGTCGAAGGTGTAGGCGGTGGACGGGGTCAGTCCGGTGACGGTGAAGCCGGTGACATTGCCCGCGGTGCTGCCCACGGGGCTGGTGGCGGAGCCGGTGACCGACAGGACGCGGTAGCCGGTGACACCGACGTTGTCGGTGGCGGCGGTCCAGGCCAGCGTCACGGAGGTGCTGGTGTGCGCGGTGACCTGCAGATTGCCGGGTGCGGTCGGCGGGACGGTGTCGCCGCCGCCGCCCACCACCGGCGGGGTGGGCCGGGTGGCGGTCAGGGCGATCTGGCCCTTGAGCATCTTGCCGCCGTCGCCGGTCAGCCGCAGGTAGTAGTCCGAGGAGCAGGCGGTGCCGTCCTCGTCCAGGGCCAGGAAACCGGAGTTGGTGGGTACCCATGCCTGGGTCTCGGCGGTCTTGGCGATCTGGTTGCCCTCGTTGAACTCGTCGAACATGGAGATGTAGACGCTCGCCACTCCGGCCCGTTTCATGTTGTAGAACTGCCGCCACATGAAGTCGCCGTGCGCGCGCTGGCGCAGCAGGACCGCGCCGGGCAGCACGCAGGGCTGGTAGTCGATGCCGTACGTGGCGCATTCGGCGAGGTCCGGGACGGTGGCGACGTTGTAGAAGTTGTCGGCGTCGGCGACGTTCCCGATCCGGCCGACCATCCACGGCGAGAGCATGTGGAAGGCGTGGTAGACGTCGCTGAAGCCGGGCCGCGAGTCGCGGTCGCCGGTGCGCCACCAGGTCGGCACGCCGCCGATGACGTAGCAGCCCTGGTCCTTGAACCAGTTGACGACGTCCAGGCAGGACGCCGCGTCGAAGGGGCGCTGGTTGTCGGCGAAGCCGAAGCCCCAGATGCAGACGACGGGCTTGCCGTTCTGGGTCGCGTAGGCCGATGAGGCGGTGTGCGCCTTCATCTTGCTGGTCCAGTCGGTCTTGATCTCGGACTGCATGTTCGTCCAGTCCGAGACGTCGTACATGATGTAGAACTTCCGGCCGTGCGTCTCGGCGGAACTGCGCACCTTGGCGGCCATCGCGTCGCGGGTCGGGCCCTCGCTGCCGTTGGGGTTGAAGCGCTGCAGCGCGGCGGTGTCGATGTTGTTCTGCTGCAGCCACAGGAAGTGGGTGTCGACCGTCTGCTGGTCGTAGGACGAGAACAGGGTGGCCGGCTGGCCGTTGCCGAGGTTCGCGTACGCGGTCTGGTACGTCCTGGTGTAGTCGCGGACGTCCGGCCAGGCCACGATCGTGGTGTTGGACGGGGACGGCGGCTGACTCCCGTTGGCGCTGTAGTGCCACCAGGCGTTGATCGGGGCTCCGTCGCCGATACAGGCGAACCAGCCCTGGTAGCCGACGGTGACCTTGCCGACCACATCACCGGGGCCGCTGGCCGCGGGGGCGGCGGTGGCCGCGGTCGCGGACCCGGCCATACCGAGCGCGGCCAGCCCGGCCGCGGCCGACCCTCCGGCCGCCGTGCCCAGGAACGTACGACGTGACACACCCATCTGGACTCTCCTCCGATCGGCGTCGACCTCCGCCGTTGCGCGGCTGATGGGGATCGGCAGCGGATCGGAAGTCTGGTGCCGGGGATCGTAACGACGTGGTTACGCCTGCGCAATAGATCGAACGTAAGGCGAAATAATTGACAGAAGAACTGCAAGAAGTGCCCAGATGGCGGCCTCGGGGCGGATTCACACGATTGGAACCGGGATCTCAGCCGATCCAAAGGAAACATTCGTACGGTTCACCGCATGAGTCAGGAACGGTCGTCGGAGGACGGCGAGGACGAGATATCCCTCGGGGAGGGCCTGCCGGGGAGCGTGGGCCCGTGGTGGAGCCGCCAGCTCGTGGCGTCGGTGGCCGCGCTGGCACTGATGGCCACCGTGACGCTGGTGACGATCGTGGAATCGCCGCTGGCGCGGGCCGGATCGCGCCCGTCGGCCGCCCGCACCGCGCAGCCGCTTCCGGTGACGACCACGACGCAGGCCTCGGACTATCCGGCCGCCGCCGTACCCCTGCCGTCGCCGAGCGCGACGACGCCGCCCCTGACGGCGCCCCCGACGGCGCCCCCGACGGCGACCGCCACCTCGGCC
>NZ_FMCH01000081.1 GCF_900091855.1 Streptomyces sp. DvalAA-14 | reverse complement strand
CCGCCGACGTACCAGGTGACCGTCGCCGGGGAGTCGGTCCTGAGCGACCGGGTGGACCGTCCCGTGGCGCCCGGGATCGTCCTCACCTCGTTCGACACCTTCGGACGGACGGGCTGGACACGGGTGCACGTGCTCAACGCCGACCTGGGCGACGCGTCCGTCGGCGTGGACCTGATCGCCGACAAGGTGAGCCAGGCGCGTCCGCTGGCACAGGCGGCACAGGCGCGGGGCGCGGTCGCCGCGGTCAACGGCGACTACTTCGACATCACGGAGACCTTCGCGGCCGAGGGGCCGGAGATCCAGGGCGGGCGGCTGCGCAAGGGCACCAACCAGTCCTCGACGGTGGCCGCGGTCGGCGCCGACCGGGTCGCCCGGCTCGCCGATCTGATGATCACCGGCACGGTCGCGGTGGCCGGTGCCCAGCGCCCGCTGGCCGCGCTCAACTCCCCTTCGGTGCCCGCCGACGGCATCGCCGTGTTCACCCCGCTGTGGGGATCCGGGGACCGCACGCTCATCCAGGACACGGGCCCGTACACCGAACTTGTCGTGTCGGGCGGCCGGATCACCGCGGTCAACGGGCGGATCACCGCCGCGGGCGTACCGGACGACGGCTTGGTGGTCCTCGGGCGCGGCGCCGCGGCGGCCGGGCTCGCCGCCGCCCGGGTGGGCGACACCGTCAGCGTCACGTTCGCACCGCAGAGCGACGCGCCGGCGCGGCTGAGCATGGCGCTGGGCAGCGGGTCGGTACTGGTCCGGAACGGTACGGCGATCGACTTCCCGCCCAGTACGGGCAACGACGCGCCCAAGCCTCGCACCGCGATCGGCTGGCCGGCCGGCGGCCACCGGCTGCTGCTCGTGGCGGTGGACGGCTCCGCCACCTTCTCCCCCGGGCTCGGTTTCGACGACATGGCCGCGCTGCTGGTGCGCCTCGGCGCCGACGAGGCGTTCATGCTCGACGGCGGCGGATCCACCGAACTGGTCGCCCGCCGGCCCGGCGACGCCGCGGTCGGCGTCGTCAACACGCCGTCGGACGGCAGCGAGCGGCCGGTGCCCAACGGCGTCGGCCTGTTCGGCCGGGCCGGCTCGGGACGGCTGCGCGGCCTGGATGTCCGCTCGCAGGCCGACCGGGTGGTGCCCGGTCTCACCATGGACCTCGCGGTGGCCGGCTACGACGAGAGCTGGGCGCCCGCGGCGATCGACGGGCACCCGGTGACCTGGACCGCCGAGCCGGGCTCGCTGGGCCGGGCGAGCGACGGCGTCTTCCGCGCCGGGCGGCCCGGATCGGGTGTGCTGCGCGCCCGCGCCGGCGCGGCCCGCGGCGAGCACGAGCTGCGCGTCCTGGGCGAGCTGCACCGGCTGGCCTTCACCCCGCGGGCGGTCACGCTCGACCCGGGGGCGACCGCGGCCGTCGGCCTCACCGGGATCGACGCGGACGGCTTCGACGCCCCCGTGGCGCCGCGCGATGTGACCCTCGCCTACGACCGGACCGTCATCACCGTGGCGGCCGGGTCCGACGGCGGCTTCCGGCTGACCGGCGGCGCGGACGCCGGCGGCCGCTCGGCGACGATCACCGCGACCGTGCAGGGCGTGACAGCGGAACTGCCGGTCACGGTCGGCCTGGTCGATGTGGCGCTGGCCGCGTTCGAACCGGGCGAGAGCTGGACCGCGGCCGCCGCGCGGGGTACGGCGTCGGTCGCCTTCGTGGCCGCCCCGGACCGGCCCGGCGCCGGCGCCGACAACCACGCGCTGAGCCTCGGCTACGACTTCACCGGGCAGTCCAGCACCTCGGCCGCGTACGCGGTGGCCGGTCCGGGTCCGATCACCCTGCCGGTCGGAACGAAGAAGCTCGCGCTGTGGGTCAGCGGTGACGGCCGGAACCACTGGCTGCGGGCCATGCTGGCCTCGCAGGGCACCACCAATGTACCGTTCACCTTCGCCACCACCGTCGACTGGACGGGCTGGCGCCGGGTCGTCGGCGATCTTCCCACCGGCTTCTCGGACCCGGTCACGCTGTCGCGGATCTACCTCGCCGAGACGTCACAGACCAACAAGAACGCGGGACTGCTGCAGTTCGACGGGCTGGTCGCGCAGGTCGGGCAGCAGCCGGCCGCCGCGCAGCCGCCGCAGCCGGATCCGTATGTCGTCGAACAGGGCGAACTGCCGGGCCGGCGCTGGACGTTCGCGGTGCTGTCCGACCTGCATGTCAGCGCGGCAGCCGGCCTGGACTCCTTCTCGGGGCGGCAGGCCGTGGCCGCGCTCGGCCAAGTCGTCGCGAGCAGGCCCGACTTCGTGCTGATCAACGGCGATTTCGTGGACAACAACAACCCCGCCGACTTCGAACTGGCCGACGGCCTGCTGCGCGACCACGTCCCGGACACCCTGCCGGTCTACTGGACCCCGGGCAATCACGAGGCCGGCCTGTCGGCGACCGGCGGGCTCGACGCCTTCCTCGACGTGACCGGTCGGCCGAACCGGCAGGTGTTCGACCACAAGAGCACCCGCTTCATCCTGCTGGACTCCCACACCGGCGACATGCGGACCTCGGACTGGTCCCAAGTCCCGCTGTTGCAGTCGGAGTTGGCGAAGGCGGCGCGGGACGCCACCGTGCACGGCGTCGTCGTCTCCTTCCACCACCCGCTGCAGGACCCGTCCGGGGCCGGCGCCTCCCAGCTGACCGATCAGTTGGCGGCCGACCTCCTCAAGCGCTGGCTGGCCGACTTCCGGGAGGAGTCCGGCAAGCCGATCGCCCTGTTCACCGGCCACGCGCACACCGCGGCGGTCACCCGCTCCGACGGCGTGCTGGAGGTCACCACCCCGGCGGTCGGCAAGACGCCGTACAGCTCCCCCGACCAGGGCGGGTTCTTCGGCTGGATGCACATCGGCGTCGACCCGCGACCCGCCCGCATCCGGCCGGGACAGCCCAGTCCGCAGACCCGCGAGTGGCTGCGCGCCGAGAGCCGGCCGCTGATCGACGGGATCGAGCTGGCGGCGCCCGGGCAAATCGGCGTGGGCGCTTCGGCGGCGGTCGCCGCGACCGGCGTCACCAGCGAGTTCGGCCTCCGCTTCCCGCTGCGCTTCCCGGCCAGCGTCACCTGGCGCGGCGGCGCCGGACTCGCGGTCGTGAACGGCGCGGCGCAGGCGCGGGCCGCCCGGCGGCGCGCCAGGACGCTGGCCGTGCTCGACCTGTCGTCCGCGACGCTGAGCGCGGTGCGGCGCGGGCAGGTCACCGTCACCGTGACGTCCGGCGGCCTGACCGCCTCGGCGACGGTCACCCTCGGGTGAGGCGGGCCGCGGTGCGCGTCGGGCGTCCGGGGCCGGTTACGGCTTGATGCCCACCCCGGACCACACGCTGACCGTCGCATCGCTGACGTCCTCGTCGACCGTGTCCTGCGCGGCATCGGGGCGCCAGCGGTGCCCCACCGTTATGCCGGGTTCCAGCAGGTCGAGGCCCTCGAAGAAACGCTCGACCTCCGCCTTCGACCGGAACTGAACGGGTGTGCCGCCGTTGTTGTAGATCTGGGTGACCTTCTCCCAGGTCGCAGGATCGAAGTCGGGCGTGCAGTGGCTGATGGCCAGCGCGCTGCCCGAGGGCAGGAAGTCCATCAGGCGGCGGACGAGCCCGTACGGATCCTGGGCGTCGGTGATGAAGTGCAGCAGCGCGTTGAGGGAGAGCGCCACCGGCTGGGCCAGGTCCAGCACCTCCCCCAACTCGGGCGAGTTCAGCAGCACATCGGGATCGTTGGCGTCCGCCTCTATGTAGGTGGTGCGGCCCTCGGGTGTGCTGCGCATCAGCGTCTCGGCGTACTTCAGCACGAGGGGGTCGTTGTCGGCGTAGACGACCCGGGCCTGGGGGACGACGGCTTGGGCCACCTGGTGCAGGTTGGGCTCGGTCGGGATGCCGGTGCCGATGTCGAGCCACTGCCGGATGCCGTGCTCCCGGGCCAGGACCCTGGTGGCCCGGTGCATGAACGCCCGGTTCTCCCGGGCGCACACGAAGATGCCCGGATACACCGACGCCACCCGCTCGGCCGCCTGCTTGTCGACGTCGAAGTGGTCCTTGCCGCCGAGGTAGTAGTCGTACATGCGGGCCGAGTGCGGCTTGCTGGTGTCGATGTCCCGTGGGGCGTGGGAGCCGGTCATCGTGTCCCTCCAGTCCTGTGCGTCGATCGTGCCGGGAGCTGCTGGTGCCGGGTGGCGGCGGTGCGCGTTGCCGAGCGCTGCCGAGCGCTGCCGCGGACCGCGCCGGTGCGGGCCGCTGCGGGCTGCCCGACGTGGTGCGCGACCGCTCGCGCTACGTGATGCTGGGGGTCGGTCTCGCCGCTTGCGGCGTCTGGCGGTGCGGCGGTCTGCGCTTGGCCGCTCTGCTGCCGCACGGCTGGGGAGCCGTGATGTGGTCGGCCAGGCCGTTCTTGACCCCCGCCACGAACGCGCCCATCTCCTCGGGCGTGTAGATCAGCGCGGGTCCGGCCGGGTCCGTCGACTGCCGCACCGCGACCCGGCCGTCGGCCAGCCGCTTCATCTCCACGCACTGTCCGCCGCTGGTCCCGCTCCAGGGACGTTCCCATCCGGCCTCGCCGAGTTCGGAGGCGGGCATTCCGTTGTAGACACCGTCGTCGGTGATCGTCATGTGTACTCCTTCCGCATGCGGTTCAAGAGCGTCTTGCTGTCACTTGACGAGGTCAGCAGGGACATCCGGTTGTGCGCTTCGAGGTGGGCGACGACATCGGGCCGCTGGTCGAGATAGATGGATCCGGACAGCAGCTCGGTGTAGACGACGTCGGGCAACTCGGGGGCGTCGAAGCGGAAGTAGGTGAAGGAGGCGAACGCGCCCACATGGGCGCCCGCGCTGAAGGGTGCGATGTCGATGGTGACGTTGGGCAGCTCCGTCGCTTCCAGGAGCCGGTCGATCTGTGCCCGCATCACCTCCGCACCGCCTATCACCCGGTGCAGCACCGCTTCTTCCATCACCACCCACAAGGTGGGCGCGTCCGGCCGGTCCAGCAGACCCTGTCGGCGCAGTCGTAACTCCACCCGCCGTTCGAGTTCGTCGTCGGAATCGTTGGGGAATCCGGCGCGCAGGATGCCCCGGGCGTACGCGTGGGTCTGCAGCAGTCCCGTGACGTAGTGCGGCTCGTAGGTGCGGATGGTGCGGGCGTCGCTCTCCAGGCTCACATACGCGGTGAACCAGCCGGGCACCACATCGCGGTACCGGTGCCACCAGCCGGGCTCGTTGGCCTGTTCGGCCATGTCGAGGAACTCGGCGATCTCCTGCGGGCCCGCCCCGTAGTCCTCCAGGAGCTTCTCGACATAGAGGATCTTGAGGCCGACTTCGGCCTTCTCCATCCGGCGGATCGTCAGGGGCGTCACCCGCAGGGCCTTGGCCGCAGCCTCCAGGGACACCCCGGCGCTCTCCCGCAGATCCTTCAGCCGTTTGCCGAGGATCATGCGGAGCACGGTGGGAGCGCTGGTGCCGCCGGCCGGACGGGCTTCGCTCACGACCTACCTCCTGAGTGTCTGTCAGCAAAACAGAACCATAGGGGAGTTGAGGTATCGCAACAGGCAGCTATGGACGAGCTGAAATTATCAGAGAGATGCTTGCGGCATGAAGAGGACAGCTAGCATAGTGTCAACGTGATAGATCCCGCTGGCCCCACCGGTGGACTTTCCCACCACTCACCACAGGCGTCCCCACGTATCGGTCCGGCCCCCCAACCGGCCGACCGCCCCCCGCACCACTGAACTCCCCACGCCCAGCACGCCCGTCCGCTGACGGAAGGCGAACCGTGCCCCTTGCCGCGTCGTACCCCTCCCCCCAACTCCTGCGCACCGCCGCCCCGGACCGGGTCCACTGGCTCGAACTCCCGGCGAGACGGGAGAGCGTGGGGGCCGCCCGCGCCGCTACGGCCGAATTGCTGCGCGCCTGGGAACTGCCGGAGGAGACCGGGCAGGACACGGTCCTGGTCCTGTCCGAGCTGGCCACCAACGCCGTACGCCACACCCCCAGCGCGCAGTTCCTGTGCTGCGTCGGGCTCACCACGGACGGCCTGGTCCACCTGGAAGTTCACGATCACGACCCGGCGCCGCACAGCCTGATACCGCGCCGACCGGGCCTGGACGACGAGGGCGGGCGCGGCCTGTTACTCGTCCAGCACCTCGCCGACCGCTGGGGCGTCGCCCGATCGGTCTTCACCGGGGGCAACGCGGTGTGGGCGAGACTCGGCGGCTGCCGGTCCACCGCCCGATGAGGGACGACGACCGAGGACCGAGATGAGAGAAGGCCCAGGTCGGTGACCCGGGCCTTCGGAGCTACGAGCTACTGAGCGGGCGCGGGTGCCGCGGGTTCCG
>NZ_FMCH01000033.1 GCF_900091855.1 Streptomyces sp. DvalAA-14 | reverse complement strand
TAGGTGGTGGTCGACGGCGCGGAGTCGGCGGTCCTGGTGGGCCGGTTCAGCGCGTCGTAGGTGGTGGTGGCGGTGTTGCCGGCGCCGTCGTTGTAGCTGATCTGGCGGCCCAGGGCGTCGTAGGCCTGGGTGATGGTGTGGCCGCCGGAGGTGGTGGTGGCGACCTGGCCGTTGGTCTGGTCGTAGGTGGTGCTGGTGTCGGGGACGGCGGTGCCCGTTCCGCCGGTCACCGAGGTGGTGAGGGCGCGCCCGGCGCCGTCGTAGGTGGTGGTCGTGGTGCGGGTGACACCGTTCGCGGTGTCGGTGACGGTGGCGGTGTTGCCCCACACGTCGTAGGTGGTGGTCGAGGTGGGCAGCTGGGTCGGGTTGGAGCCGCCACCGGTGATGGCGCCCGCGGGGCCGGTGGAGCAGACCAGGTCGGCCCATTCGGGGCGGCCGTTGCAGGCTCCGGTGCCGGTCGCGGACCAGTACGTGGTCACCGTGGCGCCCGCGTCGGTGCCGGTGGACTTGGGCAGCGTGGTCTTGGTGACGCGGCCCTGCGAGTCGTAGGCGGTGGTCTTGACCAGATCCAGCCCCGACGGGTCGGTCACCGTCCTGGTGGGCAGACCCTTCACCCAGTCGTAGCCGGTGGTGGAGGTCCGCTGGTCGGTGTCGGTGGGGTAGGCGTCGTCGTCGCCGTTCTGGAAGACGCGGGCCCCCGTGGTGACGGTGGTGGCCTGGTTGGAGGCGGTGGCGGTGCCGTCGGTGGGACGGCCCTGGTCGTAGGCAGTCACGGTGTGCTGGCGGGCGGGGACGGGAGTTCCGGCTGTTGCGTCGGTGCCGCCGGCTGCCGCGTGGGCGGTGGAGGCGAGGACGACGGTGTGCAGCGGCCCGTACTCCTCCAGCTCTCGCTGACCTGCGTTGGCGGGGTCGGTGTCCTTGTCCGTTCCCGCGTCCGCCGCGACGCTGGTGGTGTTGTAGGTCGAGGTGGTGGACAGCAGCTCCGCGCGCTCGGCAGGGGTCTTGTCCTGGATCTCGAGCTGCCGCTGCTCGGCCAGTCCCGCACCACCGGCGGCCAGGGTGAGTTCGCGGTTGGCCGCGGTCAGTTCCCGGACGGTGTTGCCGTACTGGTCGTACTCGGTGGTGGTGATGTGCCCACCCGGGGTGGCGGTGTTGACCTCACGCCCGGAGGCGTCGGTGTAGGTGACGGTCGCCCGCAGGTACTCTGCGGCGGACAGGGTGCCGCCGTCGTGCGAGGCGGGTGCCGTCTCGGTGCCCACGGCGGGCGGGATGACCGCGGTGGCATCCGCGGGGACGTCCGTCTGCCCCCAGGTCCTGACATCGTTGGACGTCATGGAATTGGGCGCGCCCGAGCCGGACAGAAGCACGTTGTAGACGAGGCTGGTGGTCGCGGTGCCGTTGGTCGTACTCGCGGTGCCCGGCGCCAGGGTCGGCCGCGAGGCCGAGACCAGCATGCCGGGGCCGGCGGTGGCGGCGGTGCCGACCTGGTCGTAGGTGAACGTCCAGGGCAGCTGTCCCGGGTCGGCAACCGTCGCGACCCGCCCGGAGGAGTCGTAGGTGTAGACCGTCTTCAGGTTGGGGCTAATCCTTGGGTCCCAGGCGTGCCGGAGCTGCCCCGAGCTGTCGTAGAGGTACTGCTCGACCGTGGTTCCGGTCGACGCGGACGCGCCGGGGGCGGTGGACCACTCGCGGATCTGCTGGACCTGGCCGGCGATGTTGCCGAAGGTGGTGCCGGCCGCCGTGGTGGTGGTGGCGTAGACGTATTCCAGCACCCGGCAGCCCTTGGTCGCCGGGCTGGCCTGGCACGACGCCGCCGACACCGCGCTGGTGGGGGCGATGACGTACTTCGGACGGGCCTGCCCCGCCGGCGCCGCGGGGTCGGGCACCACAGTGGTGGTGGAGTTGTCAGTGGGCAGCTTGGTGCTGGACAGCTGCCAGGTGGTGCCGCCGGACGGCTTGGTGAACGTGGTGGTGGTGCCGTCGGTCTCGGTCAGCGTCAGTGTGCTGCCGCCGATCGTGCCGGTCAGGGTGAGGTCCTCCGACCCCGGTTCGGGGGTCCACGTCCCGGCCGACGCGTTCTTGACGGTGAAACCGGTCGGATCGCCGTCGACGTCGACCAGTGCGACCGAGGTGGACGAGGTCGTGTGGATGTAGGACCAGTCGGAGTCGGTGATGTCGGCTGTGGTGCCCGCGGTCCACTGCGGTCCGAAGATCGCCGCCTGCCCCGCCTGTGCCGCGCCGTTGGCCGGGCGGCGGGAGGAGGCGGTTCGAGTGACCGTCATGCCGAACGCGGAGGCGTCGGTGGCGCTGAGTGTGGCGTCGCCGGTCAGCGCGTTCACCGACGCGGGACCCGCGTCGACCGAGGGTGCCTGGCCGGCGTTGCGGTCCACGGTGACCGTGCTGGGCAGGGAGTTGCCGGTGGCGGTGCCGTTGGTGAACACCGCGCGGACATCGACCGGGCCGTCCACGGCGATGGTGTTGGTGATGTTCCAGGTCAGCTCGGGCGGAACACCGGACGGGGCGGTCAGCGGCCAGGCGGTCACGGCCGCCTTGGTGCCGGTGACGGTCACATCGGCGGTGGGCACATTCACCCAGGTGCCGGTGGCGCCGATCCGGTACTGGAACGTCACCCCCGTGTATGCCCTGGTCGTGTCGGAGGACGCGGTCAGGCTGACCCGGCGGGCCGGCCGGTCACCGGTGGCCGGGCTGTCCAGGGAGGTTCCGGAGCCGGCGTAGAAGACGTATGTCGTCAGGGATGAGATGTTGCCGGCTTTGTCGTGGGTGGTGGCGTAGAGGGTGTGCTTGCCCTGGCCGAAGGTGAGGGTCTGCGTCACCGGGGTGCCGGTGGTGGCCTGGGTCGGCAGCGCGGTGCTGTCCAGCTTGGTCACCACCGAGGCCACGTCCGACGTGGGCGGTGTGAAGGTGAACGTGCCCGAGAAGCTCTGGTCCGCGTCCGGCGTGCCGGACCAGGAGTTCGCCGGGAAATCGGACGAGGAGATCGCGGTGAGGCCCGGCGGGGTGGTGTCCACGGTCAGTGTGTTCCATGCCGACCAGGCGCCGGTGTCGGTTCCGTCGCTCGCCTGGACATGCCACTCGTAGCTGCCCGGTTTCAGCGCCGACGGGGTCCACGAGGCGGTGGAGCCCTGCGTCACCGCGGCCGCGTTTCCGCTGCTGCTCATCGTGGTGCCGGCGGAGTCCCACACCTCGAAGTGCAGGGTGACGTTGCCGCCGTCCGCGTCGGTCGCCTTGGCCTGCAGCAGGGGTGTGGTGTCGTTGGTGGCCGCGCCGCCTGCCGGGCTCAGCCCGGTCGGGGTGCCCGGCTTGGAGTTGTAGTTCACCACCAGCTTGGGTGCGAACCCGGAGGTCGAGTAGTTGGCCGAGCGGAACCGGCGCCAGGTGGTGGGGTCCTTCTCGTCCGCGCTGCTGACCTGGATGCCGTCGTTGGCGGCCCCGTTGGCCCAGTCCTGGACCATCCCGGTCAGGGTCCAGTTCGACCAGTTCGCCGGGCAGGAGGAGTCGTAGCCCCAGTGGCCGGTGTTGGTGGCCAGGTTCGCCGTCGTCGTTGAGGGCTGCGAACCCCAGGTGATCGACGTGGTGTCCAGCGCGGAGGTGACCCGCTTGGCCTGGGTCGGCGCGCCCGTGGTGGAGCAGGTCGCGGAGTAGTACGAGTACAGCGACATGGTCGCGCCCAGGATGTGCTTGCCCGTGAACTTCGACGTGTCGAACTTCAGGTACGAGCGGGCCACATCCGTGCCGGTGTCATAGGTGCCCGATTTCAGCTCCTCCGACCCCAGCTGTGAATCCGGGAAATCCGGGGTCTGCACCCAGGTGTCCGTGGTGACCGCCAGCGTCGAGGACGGGTCGATCGTCACCGGATACGTCAGATCCTGCGCGAAAAACGCCGGGTCCGGGGTCAGCACCAGCGTCGTCGAACCATCGGAACCCGTCTCGACACTGGTCGACACCTCAGCCTGGTGGACCGGCTCACCCGACGCCGGGTCCAGGGAGGAGTCCCACATGTGCGGGGCCGCCGCGGCCGCCACCAGCTTCCCCGCGGTGTCCTTCAGTAGCAACTGGCCCGTGCCGGTGTCCTTGGTCAGCGTCAGACCCTTGAGCGTCAGCGGGATCCGGTACGACACCGGCCCGGCCGGCGCGGAGGCCAGCACCACCGACTGCTCGAAACCCTGCGCCAGGGCCTGCACCGTCAACGAGGCGCCGCCGCCCATCGCGTAGGTCGCGGTGTTCCCGTCGACCACCGGCGCGGGCAGCGTGCTCGACCACTGCAGGCCGAACGTCCGCGACCCGTCCGTCACCGAGGCCAGGTTCTTGTCACCCCCGTCGGAGACCGCCACATCGGCCGCCGCCTGCTCCGGCTTGAAGTCCGGCCCGGCGTCGACCAGATCGGTGTCGACGTCCTTCCACGAGCCGTCAGCCTGCCGCACCCGTACCGGACCCGCGTAGGCCTCGGTCGTCAGCGACCCGTCGGCCTCCACGAACGTCGAGGAGTCCGGGGTCCGTTCCGACAACGCCTCGATCCGGCGCCCTTGCAACCGCGCCATCAACCGCGCCGACGCCACATCCTGCGCCTGCGCCGCACCCAGCACCGGCGCGGACGCGGCCGGCTTGGCCGCCGCGTGCCGCGGCGCCGCGGCCACCGCCACTGCGGCGTCGGCCGCCACCGTGGCGGCGCCGACGGTCACAACCATCGCCACCACGCCTGAAATCCGCCGCAACCAGCGCGACGACGGTGTCCTTGCCACGGCGCCCGGCGCACGTCGCCGGACAACCACCCCCCACCTGCGAACCACGAATACTCCCTGGTTAGTTGGGTTCTCAACGACCCAAGCCGGGGAATCTTCACACGCGCCAGACACCTCGCGTAGACGGACAAAACGGGCGGTCATTCGACCGCGTGGGGGCAATCATGCCCCTCTTAAAATCGAGTCAAGAGTTCGTCAAATTTTAGATCGACATGTATGCCGAAAACGCACTAAAGCGAAGGTGCGGTGAGCGGCCCATCTCCACCACAGGCGACGCACGGGTGATCAAAAGCACACCCCGCCAGCCAGAGAAACCCGCTCCTAAACCGGGGAAAACCCGTCGAACACGCATAGCTGAACGCGGTGTCGGCAAACGGGGAGGATCAACTCGGCGCCAAACGGACGAACTCTCCTCGTCACCATGAACGACCCGCAGGGGAACCGACCTCCCGAGGAGATCCCGTTCCACGGGCGACGCCGTCCCAAGGCCTCACGAACGGGGGCCACCTGGCCCTCTCCCGGGCTGCGACCCGCGACCGATCGTGCTCCTCAACCGAGCCGACGGTTCCACATCGGCGCGAGTGCCGCGCCTGACGGTTCTGATCGCGAAGACGGCCTCCTACCGCAGCGTCGCCACCAGTTGGCCAGGGACGCCCACCGGCGACGCCGACCTGCGCGCCGCCACCCGAGATGACGTGCACCGCCTGGCACGCCCTGTGTGCTGTCCGGTAGCTGAGGGTCCCGTCCCGCCAGGCGCGTCAGCCGGACGGGAGACCCTCAGCAGGGGATGCAGCCCTCGGGGCCGGGGCATCCGTGGATTGTCGGCTGCCACGCGCTGCGCCGGGCGCACCGGAAGCCGCCTGGCGTCTGAATCCCTTGGGCGGTGTCGGCGGCGCCTTCAACTGCGGCAAGGCCCAGCCCGGCCAGGTGGCCGCCGTCAGCCACGGGTGCCCCTCCGCACTGTTCCGGAACGTGAACATCCTCAACACCACCAACGAGGCCGGGCGCTCGTGACGGGGTGATCGATTGGGTCCGACGCAGCGGGGCCGGCCGCCAGGGGAAGAGCGAAAGCGGCCAGGGCTACTGCGGCCAGTGCGGTACGCCGCCGCCTGCGAGAGAGCTTCCTGCACAGGGACCGTCCTGGCGAGACGCTTCCGCATGCCGCACCCCGCCGACGCTCACCGGATAGGCGCGCGCCGCGCGGTACATCAGCAGCCGGCGTCGACAGCGACGTCGTCCGTCTGGAGGCACCAGCACACCGCACCGTACGGAGGCACGATGGCCGCGATCTGGGCCGGCGTCGACGCAGGCAAGACCCACCACCACTGTGTCGCGATCGACGAGGGCGGCCGTCGGCTGCTGTCGCGACGCGTCGCCACCGACGAGCCCGAACTCCCTGAACTCCTGGCTGGCGTACTGGCCTTGGGCGACGAGGTGACCTGGGGCATCGATCTGGCCGACGGTGGAGCCGCGCTGGTCAGCGCCATCCTGTTCAACCACGACCAGGCCGTTCACGACATCCCCGGCCGGGCCATTCGCCGCGCCTCCGAGAGCTACCGCGGCGAGGGCAAGACCGACGCGAAGGACGCCGCGGTCATCGCCGACCAAGTCCGCATCCGACGTGACCTGCACCCCATACGTACCAGCGACGAAACCGTCACCGACCTCAAAATCCTCACCGGCCGCGGCACGGACCTGGTCGCTGACCGCACCCGCACCGTCAACCGGCTCCGGGCCCAGCTGTCCGGCATCTTCCCCGGCCTGGAGCGGGCACTCGACCTCACCGACACCGGCCCCCTCATCCTGCTGACCGGCTACCAGACCCCGGCTGCCCTCCGCCGGCTCGGCAACAAACGACTGAGGACCTGGCTTCGCAACCGCAGCGTTCGCAACGCCGATCAACTTGCCCAGACCGCCGTCCAGGCCGCCGAACGCCAGCTCACCAGCCTGCTTGGCGAGAAGCTAACCGCGCGGATGGTGCACACGCTGGCGAAGGAGGTGATGGCCCTCAATCAGCAGGTTGCCCAGCTCGCCAAGCTCATCGAGGCCCGGTTCCGCGACCACCACCACTTCGAAGCGATCACCAGCATGCCCGGCCTGGGCATCATCCTCGGCGCCGAGTTCCTGGCCGCGACACGACCGTCTTCGGCACCCCTGACCGGTTCGCCGGCTTCGGAGGAGTCGCGCCGTTACTCCGACCGCGAACGGGCCGAGGGCAAGCGCCACACCCAGGCAGTGCTCGCCCTCGCCCGCCGTCGTGTCAACGTCTTGTGGGCCCTCCTCCGCGACGAACGCCGGGTGACCAGGCCGAGGGTGCGCAGCAGCCGGAGCTGGTGGGAGCAGGCGGACTGCTCCATGTCGACGGCTGCGGCCAGCTCGGTGGCGGGCAAGGGGCCTTCGCGCGGGCGGGCCAGGATCAGCAGCCGTGAGGGTGTGGCCAGGGCCTGGAGGGCCGCGACGACCTTGGGTGCGTTCGCCGCAGTGAGCGAGGCGCGTGACGGATTCGTTCCAATGCTGCGAGGAGCTACTTCATCGTGCGACCGCCTTGATCGCGTCAGCGATCTCGGGCACCAGCTTCTCGTAGGCCCCGCGCGTCAGATGGATGCCATCGTCGTCGTACGCCGCCAGCGCGAGTGTTCCGGTTATCGCCCCTACATCCAGTGCGATGCCGCCGGATGCCGTGACCAACGCGGCCAGAATCCCCTTGTAGCCCCGGATCCGCGGGTTGACCTCGTCGGCTGTGCAGGGGGCGAAAGCGCGGAGCAGGTCACGCGGTAGAAGGGCGATCCACCGTCCTCCGCCCTCCAGCTCACGGGACAGGTTCTCGCGGAAGGCCGCCGGGGAACTGCCGTAGGGCGGGTGGCTGTCGCTGCTTCCGATCGACACCACGACCGCCTCATAGTCCCTCACTGTCCGGTCGCCGATCTGGTGGCGAAGGGATCCGGACCATGCGCCTCCTGCGGCTCGGCACTCGACGTCGGCGCCGAACGCTTGCGGCACCAAGTCGGGGAGTTCGTCGTACAGGCGAGCGAGATTGCTGTCACCTACAAGAAGGACCGTCATCTGAACATCCTCGGGAGGGTCGGTCTCACTGGACGACCGCAGCTTGCCTGCCATACATGACGGCTTCCGTCATGTTTCCTGAGATCCTTGATCCCGTGACGCCGGATCGTTTCTTCTCACTGCTGCTGGCGCTGCAGTCTCGAGAGACCATGACGACCGCCGATCTGGCGGCGCAAGTCGGTGTGTCGGTCCGTACCGTCCTGCGAGATCTGCAGTGGCTGCAAGAAGCGGGCTTCCCGCTGCTGATCCGACGAGGCCGTTGGGGCGGGGTGACCCTTCTCTGCGGTGGGTTGCTCGACACGTCACGGCTCACCCCCGGCGAACGGGACCATCTCGCGCTCTACGGCCTCGACGACATGCAGCGCGAACAACTGGGAGCCGCGGCCGACACCCAGCGCGCGCACAAGAAGATGCGATCGACCCTGCGCCTGTCGAACACCGATGTGCTGCCCTTGAGCGCGGTCGTGACCGCCGACAACAGACCGTGGTTCTCCGGCGACACCGAGGGACTGCCTCCGGCAGCTCTGGTGGGTGACCTGCGGCGAGGTGTGCGGTTGCGTATCTGCTACCGCCGATCCGAGGACATCGAGGCCACCTGGCGGGTCATAGACCCGTATGGGCTACTGGCCAAAGCCGGGAGGTGGTATCTCGTGGCAGACTCCGCGGGCCGTCCTCGACTTCACGCGCTGGAACGGATCGTCGGCTGGGAGCCGGTTCGGGCAGCTCGTCGCATGCGTCCGGACGCGACCCTGGAAAGCGTCGCAAGCGACCTGACGGCACACTGGGACAACGCGGAAGCCTTCCAGATCCACGCCGAACTCGACGCGAGCCAACTCAATCGAGCGAGGCGCATCCTCGGCCGCCGCTTGACCATTCGGGACACCGCAGGAACGCAACGAGTAGGCATCACGGTCACCGCTCGGGACGTGGAGGACGTTCGCCTGCTGCTGCAGTTCGGCAACAGCGTCACCGTCACCGGCCCCGCAGAAGCGCGCGAGCGCATCCGAGAAATCGCTACGCAGATCCTTCAGAAGTACTCCTGAGAGCTGTCCCGTAAATGACTTCGCTGGGCGAGGCTCGGAGCCTCGTTGGGTGCTCGGATCGTCGCTGCGCTGCTTCAGGCCCGGGCGGGGAAGTCAGGATGACCGGTGTAAGGCGAAGCAAGGTCACGCAGGTCGTGGTGTGGCCAGGGGTCGCGGGCGTGACGGGCCAGGATGCTCCGCTTGGCCTCGACTTCGCGCAGGACGCGGGCCGGGTCGTGCAGAGCCACATGCAGAGCAATCGTGGGGTGGAAGCCGGAAAGGTCAACCTGACAGAAGTCGACCGTGTGTCCGTGGGCAGACCACTCCCCACATCCGTCACCGTCGCAGCGCCGGGCCAAGCCAGCCGTCCTGGACAGCCCCGTTCACCGGGCTGAGCCCACGGCAATTCGGGAAGCTGGTGACGATTCTGCGACGCGAGGGTGCGGAAGCAGTCCGCAGGGGCTGACCATGGAGCCTGGCGCTGGAAGACCGGGACTGCTGGTCGCGGCCTACTGGCGAACGAACCTGCCCATGCGCCAACTGGCCCCACTCTTCGGGGGCTTTGGGCTGTC
>NZ_FMCH01000318.1 GCF_900091855.1 Streptomyces sp. DvalAA-14 | reverse complement strand
GGGTGACCGGCGCCCAGCCCCGCCCGCCGCCCTTTCCTCGTCGCACCGACCAGTGGAGCCCCGGCATGACCGCATCCCCGCCCCAGGCGACCGCACCCGCGCAGCACCTGCCGGTGCCGTCGCAGCGGGCTTTCACCGCCCGAACCGCCCCCGGCATCGAACCCCCGGCACACCACGAGCCCTACGCCGCCGCCGACGCGGCCGGCACAGAGAATCTGCTGCGCTGCTGGGTACGGGAGACCGGCCTGACCCAGCCGCCCGACGGACTGCTGCGGATCCCGCTGCCGGCCAGCGGAACCGAAGCGCAGTCGGCCGTCCACCACTGGTCCGCGAGCGGGCACCACCGCTTCGGGGCCGCCCTGCTGGCCACCGCCGATCAGCGCCCGCTCACCTCGGTGGAGCTGGCGGCGCTGCTGGCCCGCGAAGGGGGCGGTGATCCGATCGAAGGCGCCGATCTGGTGGCGCGGGTGGCCGACTCGGTCCGCCGCACGGCCGGCTTCATCGCCGACCGCCGCGAGCGGCCCGGCCCCGCCCAGCCCGAACTGCCCTTCCTGGACTCCGAGCAGGCCCTGATCCTGGGCCACCCGCTGCACCCGGCGCCGAAGGGACGCGAAGGGCTCGGCTCGGGCGAGAGCGCGGCCTACTCTCCCGAACTGCGCGGCAGCTTCCGGCTGCACTGGCTCGCCGTCGACCCGGCGCTGCTGGCCACCGACTCCGCCTGGACCGAACGCGGGCGTCCGGTGCCGGCCGCCGATCTGCTCGCCGCGCTCGCCGGCCCCGGGCTCGAACTGCCCGCCGGGACCGCGCCCCTCCCCCTGCACCCCTGGCAGGCCCGCGACATCCAGCACCGACCGGGCGTCCGCGCCCTGTTCGAGGCGGGACTGCTGCACGACCTCGGCCCGCTGGGCGAGCCCTGGTACGCCACCTCCTCGGTGCGCACGGTCTACCGGCCCGACGCGCCCGCCATGCTGAAGCTGTCGCTGGGCCTGCGCATCACCAACTCCCGCCGGGAAAACCTCCGCAAGGAGTTGCTGCGCGGCACCGAGGTGCACCGGCTGCTGCGCAGCGGCCTGGCGATCCGCTGGCAGGCCGCGCATCCCGGTTTCGACATCGTGCGCGACCCGGCCTGGCTCGGCGTGGACACCCCCGAAGGCGAGGCCGTCCAAGGGCTCGACGTGATGCTCCGGCACAGCCCCTTCGGACCCGGCCACCAGGCCCACTGCCTGGCCGGACTCACCTCCCCCCGCCCCTGGCCCGGAGTGCCGGCGCCCGCGCTGCGTTCCCGGCTGGCCGTGCTGGTCGCCGATCTGGCCGCCCGTACCGGCAGGCCGTGCGCCGCCGTCGCCACCGAGTGGTTCCTGCGCTACCTCGACGCGGTGGTCCGGCCTCTGCTCTGGCTCGACGGGCAGGCGGGTATCGCGCTCGAAGCCCATCAGCAGAACACCCTGGTACTGCTCGACAACCACGGCTGGCCGAGCGGTGGGCGCTACCGCGACAACCAGGGCTACTACTTCCGCGAATCGCGTCACGCCCAACTCGAACAGCAACTGCCCGGCATCGGCGCCGCCAGCGACACCTTCGTCACCGACGCGGTCGCCGACGAACGCTTCGCCTACTACCTCGGCATCAACAACGTCCTCGGTCTCATCGGCGCGTTCGGCTCGCAGGGACTGGCCGACGAGCAGGTGCTGCTCGCCGCCTTCCGGCGCTTCCTGACCTCCGACAGCCAGGGCAGCAGCCTGCCGGAGCGGCTGCTGCACAGCACCCAGCTGCGCTGCAAGGCCAATCTGCTGACCCGGTTGCACGGTCTGGACGAACTCGTCGGCCCCGTCGACAGCCAGTCCGTGTACGTCACCCTGCCCAACCCGCTGGCCCGCTGATGTCTCCGGCCGACTCCGGCACCGAGGACACCCTCGACCTGAAACTGCCGCCGGAGGTGATCGCCCTCCTGACCGCGCCCCCGCCGGGCCCCGGCAGCCCGCCGGGCCCACCCGGCCCGAGCGGGGCGTCCGTGCCCACCGGCCAGTGGGGACGCCCGGCCGACCTGCTGGACCATGTCGGCGACTGGCCCGCCGTCGAGACACCCGTCGGGCCCTTCCGGCTCGTTCCGGTCCGGCCGGAGCGTGACCTCGCCCTCGTGAGCGGCTGGATGAACGATCCGGCAGTCGCGGAGTTCTGGAAGCTGGCCGGCCCCCGCAGCGTCACCGAGGACCATCTCCGCATCCAACTGACCGGCGACGGTCGGAGCGTTCCCTGCCTCGGGGTCCTCGGCGGCGCTCCCATGAGCTACTGGGAGATCTACCGCGCCGATCTGGACCCGATCGCGCGCCACTACGCCGCCCTGCCGCAGGACACCGGCGTCCACCTGCTGATCGGCGGTGTCACCGACCGGGCCCGCGGCCTGGGCAGCGAACTGCTGCGCGCCGTCTCCGCGCTGGTGCTCGACAACCGGCCCGCCTGCGCCCGTGTCGTCGCCGAACCCGATCTGCGCAACGTCCCCTCGGTCTCGGCCTTCCTCAGCGCGGGCTTCCGCCTCAGCGCGGAGATCGACCTCCCCGACAAGCGCGCCGCCCTGATGGTCCGCGATCGCGCCCTGCGCCATCTGCTCTGACCGTCCCGCGTGCCGCCCACCGCCTCCCGCACCGCGTCTCCCGCGCACCACGTCCCGGCACCCGGCGCGCGATCGCACCCCCGCGGTCGCATCCCCGCCGTCGCACCACCCGTCGTCCTTTCGGCCTCCCCTCGGCAGGCCGCCTCCCATCAGCCGTCCACCTCCTCCCCGTCCCCACGCAGGAGCCCACCGTGATCCCCGTCCCCTCTCCCGAGTCCGCAGCCTGGCAGCACGCGTCCCGCCGGCTGCTGGCCAAGATGCTCGCCGAGTTCGCCTACGAAGAGGTGATCGTCCCCGAACCCGATCCCGCCGCCGGTCCGACGTCCTACCGCCTCCGTCTCGGCCCCGAAACCACCTACCGTTTCCGCGCACGCCGAGGCGCCTACGGCAGCTGGTATGTCGACGCGGACAGCATCGGACCGACCGGCGACCCACTGCACTTCCTGGTCCACGGCCACGACACCGTGCTCGGGCTGACCGGCGACACCCTCGGCCACCTCGTCCGCGAACTGCTCGCCACGCTGCGCGCCGATGTGCGGCTGGACACGGGCGCGCTGACCGCGGCCGAACTCGCCGACCTCGACTACGCCGACCTCGAAGGACACCAGACCGGCCACCCCTGGCTGGTCGCCAACAAGGGACGTATCGGATTCTCCGACGCCGACGCCGCACACTGGGCCCCCGAAGCCCGCCGCCAGCAGCGGCTGCCCTGGATCGCCGTCCACCGCGACCTGGCCCGATACCGCGGCATCACCACCCTGGCCACCCCCGATCTCCTCTACGCGGAAGAACTCGCCCCCGCCACCCTCGACACCTTCCGGCGCACCGTCGCCGACCGGGAACGGGACCCGGACGACTACCTGCTGCTGCCCGTCCATCCCTGGCAGTGGGAGCAGACCGTCGCCCCGCTCTTCGCCCGCGCGATCGCCGACGGGTCGATCATGCACCTCACCACTGACAACGACCTGCGGCTGCCGCAGCAGTCGATCCGCACCTTCCTCAACACCAGTCGTCCGCTGGGCCGGACCGTGAAACTCCCGCTGTCCATCCTCAACACCCTCGTCTACCGGGGGCTGCCCACCGAACGCACCCTGGCCGCGCCGGCCGTCACCGCCTGGGTGCACGGTCTGCGCGACCAGGACGCCTTCCTGCGGGACGAGGCCCGAGTCATCCTGCTCGGCGAGGTCGCCTCGGTCAGCGTCGCCCACCCTCAGTACGACAAGCTGCCGACCGTTCCATATCAATACCGGGAACTGCTCGGCTGTATCTGGCGCGAGCCCCTGGGCGTGTATCTCGACCCGGGCGAGCGCGCCCGCACCCTCGCCGCGCTGCTGCACACCGACGCCCGGGGCCGCGCGTTCACCGCGGAACTCGTCGCGCGCTCCGCCATTGCCCCCCGGGTGTGGCTGCGGCATCTGTTCGCCGCCCTGCTGCCCGCACTGCTGCACTTCCTCTACCGCTACGGCACGGTGTTCTCCCCGCACGGCGAGAACGCCATCGTGGTCTTCGACGAGCACGACATTCCCGTGCGGCTCGCGGTCAAGGACTTCGTGGACGACATCAACGTCTCCGCGGAGCCGCTGCCGGAACACGCCACGATGCCCGCCGACGTGCGCGCGGTGCTGCTCACCGAGCCGCCGGAATTCCTCACGCAGTTCATCCATTCGGGGCTGTTCGTGGGAGTGCTGCGCTATCTCGCGCCGCTGTGCGAGCGTCAACTCGGCGTACCGGAAGGCGATTTCTGGGCACTGGTACGTGACGAGATCCTCCGCCACCAGGACCGCTTTCCCGAGCTCAAAGAGCGCTTCGCCCTGTTCGACCTGCTCACCCCCCGGATCGAGCGGCTCTGCCTGAACCGCAACCGTCTGCACCTGGACGGTTACCGCGACCGGGCCCAGCGCCCGCACGCCGCCATCCACGGCACCGTGAGCAATCCGCTGCACAGCCCGTGAAGCCGTTCGCCGCACCCGCTGTCAGTGGCTCGCCGTAGGCTGGCCTCCCTATGACTGCCACGCCCCCACCCGCGCTCACCGACCTCCTCCACGCCGCTGTCGCCGCCGTCGGCGGCACGGAGCGGGCCGGTCAGGTCACCATGGCCCAAGCCGTCGAGGCCGCCGTGGACGACCAGTCCCATCTGCTCGTCCAGGCCGGCACCGGCACCGGAAAGTCGCTCGGCTATCTGGTGCCGGCGCTCGCCCAGACCGAGAGAGTCGTGGTGGCCACCGCCACCCTCGCCCTGCAGCGGCAGCTCGTCGAGCGCGACCTGCCGCGCACCGTCCAGGCACTCAAGCCGCTGCTGCGCCGCGAACCGCAGTACGCCATGCTCAAGGGCCGTTCCAACTACCTCTGCCTGCACCGGCTGCACGAGGGCGTGCCCCAGGACGAGGCGGACGGCCTCTTCGACCCCTTCGAGGCCGCCGCTCCGACCAGCAAACTCGGCCAGGACCTGCTGCGGCTGCGCGACTGGGCCGACGAGACCGAGACCGGCGACCGCGACGGGCTGCGACCCGGCGTGTCCGACCGCGCCTGGAGCCAGGTCTCGGTCACCTCCCGCGAGTGCCTGGGCGCCACCAAGTGCGCCTACGGCGCGGAGTGCTTCGCCGAGGCCGCCCGCGAGCGCGCCAAGCTCGCCGATGTGGTGGTCACCAATCACGCGCTGCTGGCCATCGACGCGATCGAAGGCGCGCCGGTGCTGCCCAGCCACGAGGTGCTGATCATCGACGAGGCCCATGAGCTGGTCTCGCGGGTGACCGGCGTCGCCACCGGCGAGCTGAGCCCGCTCGGCGTCAACCGAGCAGTCAAGCGTGCCGCCCGGCTCGTCAACGAGAAGGCCGCCGACGCACTGCTCGGCGCGGCCGAGGGCTTCGAGCGGGTGATGGAACTCGCGCTGCCCGGCCGGCTGGAGGAGATCCCGGAGGATCTCGGCTATGTGCTGGCGGCGCTGCGGGACGCCTGCCGCCAGGTGATCACCGCGCTCGGCGACACCCGGGACAAGTCGGTGCAGGACGAGGACGCGGTGCGCAAACAGGCGATGGCGTCCGTCGAGCACGTCCACGAGGTGAGCGAGCGCCTCGTCCAGGGCTCGGAATACGACGTGGTGTGGTGCGAGCGCCACGACCGCTTCGGGGCGTCGCTGCGGGTGGCACCGCTGAGCGTGTCGGGGCTGCTGCGCGAGAAGCTCTTCACCGAGCGCTCGGTGGTGCTCACCTCCGCCACCCTCAAGCTCGGCGGAGACTTCAACGGGGTCGCCGCCTCGCTCGGTCTGGCCCCGGAGGGCACCGAGGGCGAGGACGTGCCGACCTGGAAGGGCATCGATGTCGGTTCCCCGTTCGACTACCGCAAACAGGGCATTCTTTACGTCGCCCGGCATCTCGCCCAGCCGGGCCGGGACAGCAGCCGTGAGGACATGCTGGACGAGCTCGCGGAGCTGATCGAAGCAGCCGGCGGCCGTACGCTCGGGCTGTTCTCCTCCATGCGCGGCGCCCAGGCCGCCGCTGAGGCGATGCGCGGGCGGCTGGAGCATCCCGTACTGCTCCAGGGCGAGGAGACGCTGGGCGAGCTGATCCAGCGCTTCGCGGACGACGCCATGACCTGTCTGTTCGGCACGCTGTCCCTGTGGCAGGGCGTGGACGTGCCGGGCGTCAACTGCCAACTGGTGGTCATGGACCGCATTCCCTTCCCGCGTCCGGACGACCCGCTGATGAGCGCGCGGCAGAAGTCGGTGGAGGAGCACGGCGGGAACGGCTTCATGGCGGTGGCGGCCACCCATGCGGCCCTGCTGATGGCCCAGGGCGCCGGGCGGCTGATCCGGGCGACCGGCGATCGGGGCGTGGTCGCCGTACTCGACCCCAGGCTGGCCACCGCTCGCTACGGCGGCTTTCTGCGCTCGTCGATGCCCGAGCTCTGGTACACCACCGATCGCCAGCAGGTACGGAAATCGCTGGCCGCCATCGACGCGGCGGCCAGGAACGCGGCGGTGGCCGAAGCGGCCGAAGTGTCGGAGCCGGCCGACCTGACGCGGACCGCGCCGACCGCCGAGGTCTCCAAGCCTGCTCAGGCTTCCGACGTCGACGAGGTGGCCGTCCCGGCCGTCTGAGTCCCTCAGGGCCCGCAGCGGCGCTGGCGTGTGGCTCGGACGCGGAGACGCGGACGCGGCAGGGCCCCGGAACCGGCGCAGGGGTTCCGGGGCCCGGATGGAGAGGCCGGATGCTCAGACCCGGCGCAGCACCGCCACCACCTTGCCGAGAATGGTGGCGTCGTCACCCGGAATGGGCTGGTAAGCCGCGTTGTGCGGCAGCAGCCAGACATGGCCGGCGTCCCGCTTGAAGCGCTTCACGGTGGCCTCGCCGTCCAGCATCGCCGCGACGATGTCGCCGTTCTCCGCGACCGGCTGGCGGCGTACCGTCACCCAGTCCCCGTCACAGATGGCTGCCTCGATCATGGAGTCACCGACCACCTTGAGCACGAACAGCTCACCGTCGCCGACCAGTTGGCGCGGCAGCGGGAAGACGTCCTCGACCGACTCCTCGGCCAGCAGCGGAGCACCTGCCGCGATCCGGCCGACCAGGGGAACGTACGAGGCCGAGGGCATACCGGTGGTGTCGGTGGGCTGCGGGTGCCCGGCGTCCGAGGCGCGGACCTCGTAGGCCCGCGGCCGGTGCGGGTCCCGGCGCAGAAAGCCCTTCCGTTCCAGGGCCATCAGCTGATGGGCCACCGAGGACGTACTGGAGAGCCCGACCGCCTGGCCGATCTCGCGCATGGAGGGCGGATATCCGCGCCGCTGCACCGAGTCCCTGATGACCTCGATTACGCGGCGCTGGCGTTCGGTGAGTCCCGAGCTGTCCGCGCGAATACCCGGGGGCCGTCCGGGGAGTGAGCGCGTGGGCTTCGGGGCGTTGTCTTCGTTCATCACGTCCAACGGGCCGATTCGATCCGGGGAGCGGTCATGTGCGGTCAATGTCGCTGTGGCGCTCTCTGCGGTGGCGGTCACGGCGGCCCCTTTCCAGATGTTCTCCACCGCATGGACTGCGGTCGGCCCGCTCGCGCACGGGCAGTTAGTACAACGGTAGTGGGTTTCGAAAGGTTGCGCCAAACACACGTTCGAGTGAATTTGCATAAATCCGCTGACGTGATCAAGGTACCGGGTGTATTGATCGAATGGAAGTTCGATTCCCAAAACTGCCGGTGGCATCGGCCCGGAAGGCGCGCTTCAGTGTGTCATCGAGGCTCCCGACGTGTTCGCGGAAGGGGGTATCCGGGCGGTTCTGCGCGTCGGAGCCGGTCGTCCGCACCCCGTTTCCCCTACACTCCGCAGCGCCGCGCGTCCGCACCGTTGTCGTCTCCGGCGGGGGTCGCACCGCCGGAACGACGCGACACGCGGGACATCCCCCAGTGGTCCACAGACACCAGATCTAGTGGTTAGATGGGACCTGGGCACCACAAGTTGTGGTCACTAGGCGGCATAGGAGTCGCTTCAGTGGCGTACGCCGCTTGTGCGAAGTCTCTGCCGAAGCCTGTTGCCGTGTGCTCACCGCCGGTGAGAAAGGGAGTGGAAGACCCATGCACTGCCCCTTCTGCCGTCACCCCGACAGCCGGGTCGTCGACAGTCGCACCACCGACGACGGAGCCTCGATCCGGCGCCGGCGCCAGTGCCCCGACTGCGGTCGCCGGTTCACCACCGTCGAGACCGCGTCACTGATGGTGATCAAGCGCAGCGGGGTCACCGAGCCCTTCAGCCGCAACAAGGTGATCGCGGGCGTGCGCAAGGCGTGCCAGGGTCGCCCGGTCACCGAGGACGCCCTCGCCCAGCTCGGGCAGCGCGTCGAGGAGGCCGTCCGGGCCACCGGCAGCGCGGAGCTGTCGACCCACGACGTGGGACTGGCCATACTCGGCCCGCTCCAGGACCTCGATCTTGTCGCCTACCTGCGCTTCGCGAGCGTCTACCGGGCCTTCGACTCGCTCGAGGACTTCGACAGGGCCATCACGGAGCTGCGCGAGCAGCTTCCCCCCACCACTCCTGGCGGGCTCGACGAGGACCTCGGCGTCCCCGCGCCCGCTGCCGCCACCGACTGAGCGGCAGCCAGGACAAGGATTCGCCGGAGCGCCCCAGCAGGGGCCGCCGAGGCAGCAGGACAACACCGTGTCCCGGGAAGAAACCCGGCACATCAGGGCGTTTTCAGCCCTAGAGGGAGGCGGAATGACAGAGACGACGAGCGGCCCGGCACGCGGTTCGCGCACCAAGGGGTCGAAGGCGGGCAAGGGCCTGCGCATCGAGCGCATCCACACCACGCCCGGCGTGCACCCGTACGACGAGGTGGTCTGGGAGCATCGCGACGTCGTCATGACCAACTGGCGCGACGGCTCGGTCAACTTCGAGCAGCGCGGGGTGGAGTTCCCCGACTTCTGGTCGGTGAACGCGGTCAACATCGTGACCAGCAAGTACTTCCGCGGCGCCGTGGGCGGCCCGCAGCGCGAGAAGAGCCTCAAGCAGCTCATCGACCGCGTGGTGCGCACCTACCGCGCGGCGGGCGAGGAGCACGGCTACTTCAGCTCCCCGGCCGACGCGGAGATCTTCGACCACGAGCTGACGTACGCCCTGCTGCACCAGGTGTTCAGCTTTAACTCCCCGGTCTGGTTCAACGTGGGCACCGCCCAGCCCCAGCAGGTCTCGGCCTGCTTCATCCTGTCCGTCGACGACTCCATGGATTCGATCCTCGACTGGTACAAGGAAGAGGGCATGATCTTCAAGGGGGGCTCGGGTGCCGGCCTGAACCTCTCGCGTATCCGCTCCTCCAAGGAGCTGCTGTCCTCGGGCGGGAATGCCTCCGGCCCGGTCTCCTTCATGCGCGGCGCCGACGCCTCGGCCGGCACGATCAAGTCGGGCGGCGCCACCCGCCGCGCGGCCAAGATGGTCGTCCTGGACGTGGACCACCCGGACGTCGAGGCGTTCATCGAGACCAAGGTCAAGGAGGAGGAGAAGATCCGCGCCCTGCGCGACGCGGGCTTCGACATGGACCTGGGCGGCGACGACATCACCTCCGTCCAGTACCAGAACGCCAACAACTCCGTCCGGGTCAACGACGAGTTCATGAAGGCGTACGAGGCGGGCTCCCCCTTCGGCCTGCGGGCCCGGATGACCGGCGAGGTCATCGAGGAGGTCGACGCCCGGGGGCTCTTCCGGAAGCTGGCCGAGGCCGCCTGGGCCTGCGCCGACCCCGGCATCCAGTACGACGACACGATCAACCACTGGCACACCTCACCGGAGACCGGGCGCATCACGGCCTCCAACCCGTGCAGCGAGTACATGCACCTGGACAACTCCAGCTGCAACCTCGCCTCGCTGAATCTGATGAAGTTCCTGCGCCAGGACGACAGCGGCCACCAGACCTTCGAGGCCGAGCGCTTCGCCAAGGTCGTCGAGCTGGTCATCACCGCGATGGACATCTCCATCTGCTTCGCGGACTTCCCGACCGAGAAGATCGGCGAGACGACCCGCGCCTTCCGTCAGCTCGGCATCGGCTACGCCAACCTCGGGGCACTGCTGATGGCGACCGGCCACGCGTACGACTCGGACGGCGGCCGCGGGCTGGCCGGTGCCATCACCTCGCTGATGACCGGTACGTCCTACCGGCGGTCCGCCGAGCTCGCCTCGGTCGTGGGCGCCTACGACGGCTACGCCCGGAACGCCGACGCCCACAAGCGCGTCATGCGGCAGCACTCGGACGCCAACACCGCGGCCAAGCGGGTGGACGACCTGGACACCCCGGTCTGGGCGGCGGCCACCGAGGCATGGCAGGACGTGCTGCGGCTCGGCGAGAAGAACGGCTTCCGCAACGCCCAGGCGTCCGTGCTGGCCCCGACCGGCACCATCGGCCTGATGATGGACTGCGACACCACCGGCGTGGAACCCGACCTGGCCCTGGTCAAGTTCAAGAAGCTGGTCGGCGGCGGCTCCATGCAGATCGTGAACAACACGGTGCCGGCCGCCCTCAAGCGGCTCGGCTACCAGCCGGAGCAGGTCGAGGCGATCGTCGCGCACATCGCCGAGCACGGCCATGTGATCGACGCCCCCGGCCTCAAGCACGAGCACTACTCGGTCTTCGACTGCGCCATGGGCGAGCGGGCGATCTCCGCGATGGGCCACGTGCGGATGATGGCCGCCGCGCAGCCGTTCCTGTCCGGCGCGATCTCCAAGACCGTCAACCTGCCCGAGTCGGCCACCGTCGAGGAGGTCGAGGAGGTCTACTTCGAGGGCTGGAAGCTCGGCCTGAAGGCGCTGGCGATCTACCGCGACAACTGCAAGGTCGGCCAGCCGCTGTCCGCGAAGAAGAAGGGCTCGCAGCAGGCCGGGACCGAAGCCGCGGTCCAGGCGCCGGCTGCCGTGCCCGCCGCGGTGGAGAAGGTCGTCGAGTACCGCCCGGTGCGCAAGCGCCTGCCCAAGGGCCGGCCCGGCATCACCACCTCCTTCACGGTGGGCGGCGCCGAGGGCTACATGACCGCAAACTCCTACCCGGACGACGGTCTGGGCGAGGTCTTCCTGAAGATGTCCAAGCAGGGCTCGACCCTGGCGGGCATGATGGACGCCTTCTCCATCGCCGTCTCCGTCGGTATGCAGTACGGGGTCCCGCTGGAGACCTACGTCTCGAAGTTCACCAACATGCGCTTCGAGCCGGCCGGTCTCACCGACGACCCGGACGTGCGGATGGCGCAGTCCATCGTCGACTACATCTTCCGCCGCCTGGCGCTGGACTTCCTGCCGTTCGAGACCCGCTCCGCCCTGGGCATCCACTCCGCCCCGGAACGTCAGCGGCATCTGGACACCGGGTCCTACGAGCCGACCGACGAGGAGATGGACGTCGAGGGCCTGGCGCAGTCGGCCCCGCGCGAGAGCGAGGCGGCGCGCCCGCCGCTCAGCGTGGCCAAGCCCGAGGCGGCCGTCCCGGCCCCCAAGGAGGCCCACAGCTCCACCGAGCTCCTCGAGATCCAGCTCGGCCTCAACGCCGACGCCCCGCTCTGCTTCTCCTGCGGGACGAAGATGCGCCGGGCCGGCAGCTGCTACGTCTGCGAGGGCTGCGGCTCGACCAGCGGGTGCAGCTGAAACAGGTCGGCTTCGCGTCGGATGCACCACTCGGCGTAGCCCGGGCATCCAGCTGACCAGCAGCGCAGGAAGGGGACCGGCCGTCGGCCGGTCCCCTTCGCCGTGCCGTGAGTCGGTCAGCGAACGCCCGGGCGGTCACCGGGACACCGGTGGCCGCCCCCTTTTGGGTGCCGGCCGATGCGGGGGGTCCTGGTGTCGCCGCAACGCCACTACGATGGCGCGGTGTTGGTGAAGTGGATACGCTGCGGCGTCGTGGATCGACCCGGGTTCGAACGGGGTCAGCGCAGGTGGGCGGCGCTCAAGGAGCAGCCCGGGTTCCGCGGCCAGGGCGGCGGATGGAGCCGGGCGCAGCCCGGAGTCGCGCACTTCTTCGCCTTCTGGGACGGACGGCGGGCGTACGACGCTTTCATGGCGGGTCCGCACGACGGCATCGCGGCCGGGCAGGAGGGCACCTTCGAGATGCTCGCCGTCAACCTCTTCGAGCAGCGGCTCGATGTGAAAGTGGGCTTCGAGCCGCTGTTCACCGACGCCGATCTGCTGCGGGTCGCGCTGTGCAAAGTGCGGCCCGAACGGGTCGACCACTTCACCCTGATGCAGCAGCGGGTGTGGAATCCCGCGATGGCCGGCTCACCGGGCATGCTGCGCGGGGTCTTCGGGCAGGGCGCCGGCAACGACTTCGTGGTCCTGTCCATGTGGAACACGGCCACGGAGCGCGGCAAGTACCGCGAGGGAGCCGTCTCCCGGCTGTCCGAACGCGCCGAGCTGGACGACGACGTGCTGTCCGTCGAGGGCGACGTGGTGGATGTGGTGCAGGCGTGGACGGTCTGAAGGAGGTCCCGGGCGTCCTTTCTCCGGTGGGCATCCCGGCGGCGCCCGCCCTGCCTCCCGGCGTGGCCGAGGGCGATGCCACCCGGCTGTTCGGGGCCGCGTACCGGATGCTCGGCTCCGCGTGCCGCGCGCTGGAGGTCGTCCAGGAGGCGGTCGCGGCTTCGGCCGCGGCGCCTTCGGACGAACCGTACGACCGGCTGGTGCGGGAGGTCTTCGGCGCGACCCTGCGGTCCGGCGAGCGGGAGCGGGTACGGGTCCGCCGCGACGGGCAGGCCCCCGTCGCGGCCTGGCTGGCCGAGCCGGTCCTGACGGCCGGTGGCGCGCTGGGCCCGATGGACACCGCCGAGCTGCGCGAATCGGTGTCGATGGCGCGGCTGGTGCTGCTGGAGCGGCTGGCGCCGGGCGAGCGGGCCGCCTGGGTGCTCCACGAGGTCTTCGACTACGGGCCGGAGGCCGGCGCGGCCGTGCTGGGCGTACCGGAAGCGCGATACACCGTGCTGGAGCGCCGCGCGCGGCAGCGCGTCCAGGATGCGGAGAGCGCGGTGCGTTCGCCCGACAGCGAGGCGTCCCGGTGGTCGGCGGCAGCCGAGCTGCTGGGCGCGATCCGGGAGGAGGATCCGGCCGCGCTGGAGGAGCTGCTCGCCGAGGACGTGGTGGCCTGGTCGGACGGCGGCGGGCAGCCCGGCGTGGTACGGCGTCCCGTCCTGGGCGCGGCCAAGGTGGGCCGCTTCCTGGCCGGAGTGCGTGGGCGGATCCCCCAGGGGGCGAGCGGCCACATCGCCGAGGTCAACGGGGGCGCGGCGCTGGTGGCGGCGGCCGGGTCCGAGGTGGTCGGGGTACTGGCGCCCGAGTTCGGACCGCAGGGACTGGTCGGCATCCGGGCCGTCGCCGATCCGGCGCGGCTGGTGTTCGCCGGCCGGCAATGGGCCGACCGGGGTGGACGATCGGGCACGCGTGACGGCGTGCCGCACCCCCGCGACCCTGTGTGACCTGCGGAGCTGTGGCGCGCAGCACTACCGGACGGGCAATAGGCTGACCGTCATGGGACGCCCTCGCCGCATCGTGCTCATCCGGCACGGCGAGTCCCAGGGCAACGAGGACGACACCATCTACGAACGGGTGCCGGACCACGCCTTGGATCTCACCGCCGACGGACTGCGCCAGGCCCGGCGAGCCGGGGCGGGGCTGCGCGACGTCTTCGACGGCGAGCGGGTCCAGGCGTACGTCTCCCCGTACCGCCGCACGTGGCGCACCTACGATGCGCTGGGCCTCGATCCGCGGCTGACCCGGGCACGCGAGGAACCGCGGCTGCGCGAACAGGACTGGGGCAACTGGCAGGACCAGGAGGACATCCAGCGCCAGCGGAAGGCGCGCAACGCCTACGGTCACTTCTTCTACCGGTTCGCGATGGGGGAGAGCGGGGCCGATGTCTACGACCGGGTGGGCTCCTTCCTGGAGACCCTCTACCGGGCCTTCGAACAGCCGGACTTCCCGCCGAACGTCCTGCTGGTCACCCACGGGCTGACGATGCGGCTGTTCTGCATGCGCTGGTTCCACTGGACGGTCGAGGAGTTCGAGATGCTCTCCAACCCGTCCAACGGCGAGACCCGCATGCTGCTCACCGGTACCAACGGCCGCTACTTCCTCGACCGGCCGTTCGACCGGTGGGGCACGCCCGGACCGCCGGGCGGCGGCCTCGGGTGAGATCCGCCCCGGGAACCGGAGATTGACCCGGGGCAGTACCGATGCCAGAGTCTCCACCCGATGACCGCCCACCCGAACGCTCACTCCCGTCCCGACCCTGAACCGCATCCGCATCCGCGTTCTCAGCAGCACTCCGATCCGCGTCCGCGTCCGCATCCGCATCCGCATCCGCATCCGAGCCTCGCTGACGCCGAACGTCTCTCCCGCGCCATGGCCGGCCTTCGGGGACTGGCCGTGGGGGACGCACTGGGTTCCCAGTTCTTCGTCCCCGCCAACTCCCCGCGTCTGCGGCGCGGTGAACTGCCGCCCGGCCGCTGGGGGTGGACCGACGACACCGAGATGGCCTGCTCGGTGCTGGCGGTCCTGGCCCGGCAGGGCCGAATCGACCAGGATGCGCTGGCCAGGTCGTTCGCGGAGCACCACGACTTCGATCGCGGCTACGGTCCGGCCGTCAACCGGATGCTGCGGCTGATCCGCCAGGAAGGCGGCGACTGGCGCGAACTCGCCGCGGGCCTCTTCAACGGCCAGGGATCCTGGGGCAACGGCGCGGCCATGCGGGTCGCGCCGCTCGGCGCCTGGTACGGGGGTGACGCCGCCGAGGCCGTCCAGCAGGCAGAACTCTCCGCTCGCACCACCCACCAGCACAGCGAGGCGGTCGCCGGGGCAATGGCGGTCGCCGCCGCTGCCGCACTCGTCGCCGCTCCCGCCGGCCCGCAGGACGCCGGGGAACTGCTCGGCACGGTCATCGATCTCGTGCCCCGCAGCGCCGTCCGGGCCGGCATCCGCCGGGCCCGCGACCTGCTCGGCCACGACGACGCGGACGCCGTGGCCGCGGTGCTGGGCTGCGGTCGGCACACCAGCGCCCACGACACTGTGCCTTTCACTCTGTGGTCGGTCGGCCGCCATCTCGGCGACTACGAGGGGGCGTTCTGGACCACCGCGCGGGCCGGCGGCGATGTCGACACCACCTGCGCCATCGTCGGCGGCATCATCGCCTCCCGGCCGGGCGGCGAACCGCCGGGCGACTGGCTCGCGCGCACCGAGGCCCTTCCCGCGTGGGTGGTGCCGGACTGATCGCCCCGCTGCAGGCCACATGTTGCCGGGGAGTAGGCTGAGCGCGCCATGCCGTACGAACCTCCCACCCACAGCGTCGAACGTTCGATGCGCGCCACCCTCGGCGTTCGGACCGTTGCCGGTGTGGACGAGGTCGGGCGGGGCGCCTGGGCCGGACCCGTCACCGTATGTGCGGCGATCACCGGTCTGCGCCGGGCCCCGGAGGGCCTGACCGACTCCAAGCTCATCACCCCCAAGCGCCGGACCGCGCTCGCCGCGGTCCTCGCCGACTGGGTGACGTCGTACGCGCTCGGCCACGCCTCACCCGAGGAGATCGACGACCTGGGCATGACCGCCGCTCTGCGGCTCGCCGCGGAGCGCGCCCTGGAGCAGTTGCCCGAGCGACCGGACGCGGTGATCCTCGACGGGAACCACAACTACCTGGGCGGATCCTGGCAAGTGCGTACCGTGATCAAGGGCGACCAGTCCTGTGTCGCGGTGGCCGCGGCCTCCGTCATCGCCAAAGTCCGGCGGGATGCCGCCATGGTCGAACTCGGAACGGAATGCGTCCCGTTCGCTTTCGCGGACAACGCCGGATATCCGTCTCCCGTTCACCGGGCGGCCCTTGAGGAGTTCGGCCCGACCGGTCACCACCGCCTTTCCTGGTCCTACCTGGACGCCTTGCCGCGCTGGCAGCACCTCAAGAAGGTGCGCGAGGGCATCGACACAGGGGAACAACTCGGTTTCGATTTCTGATTGAGTACCCACCCACCGCTGCGCATTCGTGCTGCGTTTGATAGACATCAACCCATGCCTCTCACCCCCGAGGAGCCTCAGATTCACGAGAGTGTCCCGGGTCCCGCACTGCTCCGGCCGCCGGCCTGAGCGCGTCGACCCCC
>NZ_FMCH01000630.1 GCF_900091855.1 Streptomyces sp. DvalAA-14 | reverse complement strand
TTCCCCAGTCCTCACGATGCCCCGGCCGGTCCGGCGAGGTCTTTCTGCCCAGCCGACGCGTCGTGCGACCGTACGCGTCGGTCGGATGGACGTTCGCCGGCGCCGGAACGATCTCGGGCAACGGGGACTGTGACGTCTTCATGACAAACCCCCGCCTGGTCCGCCGGCAGGTGGTGCGGCGGCAAGGCGACCCCGACGAGCAGGGGCGGAGATCAGTTGTGCGTGCCGGCCGATGGGCCGGCGAGGCGGTGCGTCGGAGCTTGGTCTCGTCCTCACTGCCGGCACGGCGGTCATGACGACGATCTTGAGCTCGGAGTCGCCCTCGCGAGGATCGGTCGGCGATGTGCCGTCTCGGCATGAACATCGGGGCCCCCGACGGGAGTCGAGGGTTTTCCCCAATGCTCCCCCGCCGCTCCCCGAGCACTGTGGACGGGTCGGACGCGACGGCCGACCGGACGCACGGACGGGAGATCCACGATGGAGTTCGAACCCGGCATGCCCCAGGTGCCGCCCGGGCCCGGCTCCCTCGTCGGGGGGCCGCGGTGAACATGACGGCCTACACCCCCGACGGGGCGGTCCTGCTCCCCTTCCGTGCGTGTCGCCCGGCCGAATCCGTCGACCCGGGCAGTGGAGTTCGGCACGAGCCGAGCCGTCGCAGAGCGGCCCAAGCGGCCGCCGAGCAGCTGGACGGGCCCGGACTGCGCACCGGCAAGCGCGACAACCCGACCAAGCGGCGCCTCGAAGCCCTCGCGCAGTTCTTCCAGGTGCCGCCCGCGTACTTCTTCGACGACGAGCAGAGCGCCAAGCTCGACGAGGAGATCGCGCTGCCCGGCGCGCTGCGGGAGGCGGGCGTCCGGTCCATCGCCCTGCGCACGGTCAACCTCTCCGTCGACGGCCAGGCCGTCATCAGCGACATGGTCGAGGCCATCGCCCGCCGCGAGAAACCCGGCGCCGGCCCGGACAGTTGAGCCCCCGCCCCGGCCCGGGGCCGGGACCGCATCCCACCGGCCACGGCGCGTCGGGTCAGCAGGGCGACACTTCGGGGTCAACGACGCGCAGGCCCCAGGCATCCAGCGTGCCGTCGCCGAATTCGGCCAGGAACTGAACAGCCCTCGGAACGCAACCGTTCCGTCGTGGCTATGCTCGGCGTATGGAGCCCAAGCCCCCTCGCCCGCCCGCCGGCGCCGCCGTTCTCCGTGCGGGGGTGACGGACGCCATTCGCGCGGCGGTCTTCGAAGAACTCGCCGCGGTGGGCTACGGGCGCATGTCGATCGAGAACATCGCCCGCCGGGCCGGGGTGGGGAAAGCCGCGATCTACCGCCGCTGGCCCTCCAAGCTCCCCATCGTGCTGGAGGTGGTGTCCGCGCTGGCGGTCCCTGGCCTGCCCACCCCGGACACGGGGACGCTGCTGGGCGACCTGAGGGAGCTGCTGGAGGCCACCGCGCGGGTGCTGCGGCACCCACTGGCCGCTCAGATCATTCCGGATCTGCTGGCCGAGGCCGCCCGCAATCCGGACCTCGCGCTCGCGGTGCGCGCCGCCGTACGCGATACCCAGCGCGCCGTCGCGGCGGTTGTGGTCTCCCACGCGGTGGAACGCGGCGAACTACCGCCCGCCACCGACGTGGACCTCGCTCTCGACCTCGCCACCGGACCCCTCTACTGGCGGCTGACGACGGTCCGCACCGCGCCGCCTCCCGGCTACCTCGACGCGCTCGCGGCCGCCACCGCGGCCGCCCTGGGCGCCGCCGGCTTTCCCGGCGGCGAGCACTCGACCGGGCCGGCTCCGCATCCGTCCACCTGATCCCGCGTCCGTCTACCTGATGACGCCCTTCATGGGCGGGTACAGCGGCCCGGTGCCGTCCTCCCGCACAGGGAGCAGCAGGGCGTAGGAGCGGACCATGGTGAAGGCCGTGGGTTCGGGCAGGCCCATGGCCACCAGGGCCGCGGAGGCCGCTTCGTGGCGTTCCCCGTTGACACGGATCTCCGCCTGCACCTTGCCGGGTTGCCCACCGTAGAAGATCTTGATGCCGTTGAAGTACGGCGAGTCCAGGTCCGCGGCGAATGTGTCCGCGATGTGGTGCAGTACGTTCGCGTCGACCAGGGACTTCTGCAGTCGGCGGCTCTCCGCGACATCGGCGCCGAGACCGACGGCCCCGGAGGCGATGCAGTGCCAGTCGGGGACCCCGCGTTCGTCGTCCGGGCCGGCATGGTCGGCGAAGTGCCGGCGCCGGTCGAGGAGTTCGAGCATGCAGGCGCCGGCGGTCTCCACCCATGTGCGGGCCGCCGTGGGCGCGTCGTCCCCGATCGCCACGACGCAGTCGATGAAGCACGGCACGTCGGGCTGAAGACTCGTGTCCGGCAGCGCGACCAGGTCGTAGTGGCGGGGGCCGCCGTGCATCCGCGGCGCCACACCGACCGCCCACCCCTGCGGGCTGCTCAAGGAGTTGCCTTTGAGCTCGCTCCCCTCGGTCACACCCGGCGCGTACCTTTCCAGGCCGGCCCGGACCAGGGCGAGGAATTCCAGGTCCGGCAGGCGTCCGGACGGCGGATCGGCGTCATGCGCACGGCGACGTATCCAAGGCATGGAACGGATCTTAGAACGTGATCACGAGCCGGTGGCCCGCGGCCGGTGTCAACGGCCAGGCGTCCGGGCGGAACCCGGGGGGCGGCGGGTGCGTCGAAACGGCATCGCATCGGCGCCGGGGGGAGGCGGACGGCCGTCTCGCCGCCGCGCGCCGAGGAGGAGAATCCCTTGAACGCCATGCGCCGCTCAGCCGCTCTCGTCGCCTGTACGGCAGCCGCCGCGGCCGCCTTGACCGCGGGGTGCGCGGATCCCGCGCCGCAGCACCCTCCGGCCCGAATCGGCGCCGCCGCGCACACCTTCCCGGCCGCTTCCCCGCCGGACACCGCGGCCGCCGTCCCGTCCGCCGCCGCCTCCGCGGCTTCCTGTCCGTCCGGCGACACGTGGCAGAACAAACCGAGGCCGGTGAAGAACACCCCCCAGGCGCAGGCCCTCGCCATGGCGCTCGACCCGCACGCGTACCCCGGGTATGCCGCCACGTACGGCAGTCTGCTGATCGACTACCCGGTCGGCCGCGTCGCGCTGTGCTTCACCGACCCGGCCGCCGGTCACCGGATGGCGCGGGAGGCCAAGAGGGCCCACCCCGGCATCGACCTCGGCCGCCTGGACGTCTACCGCTGCGCCTACTCCGAGCGCGCCCTGGTGAAGGTGGTGGACACGATGAGCGGGGAAGCCACCGTCGCCGGCTTCCCCCTCTACACCGTGGGGCCCGCCACCGACGCCTCGGGCATCGACATCACCACCACCGCCGAGGGCGCCCGGTCCGCCGCCCTGCACGACGACTTGAGCGCCCTGTCGGGCGGCGTCCCGGTCCACGTCACGGAAGGCGGCCGGCCGGAGTTGACGTCGTCCTGACCTTTGCGATGAGTTCCGGCCCGGTCGCGGGTCTGTTGTGGTGGCCGCCGTGAGGATGTCGTACGACGGTCACCGCACGAGACACCTCGGAGGACACCATGACGCACACACCCGACGACCCCGCCGGCACGCCGCCCGGCCGCCCGCCCGTTGTCGACCTGGCCACCTGGCAGACCCTGCGTGACGAGCTACTGGTCCGCGAGAAGGCCCACACCCGTGAGGGCGACGCGCTCGCCGCGGCCCGCCGCCGGCTGCCGATGGTGGAGTTCGACGGGACGGTCGAGGTCGTCGGACCCGACGGGCCGGTCCCGTTCCTGGACCTGTTCCAGGGCCGCGACGAACTCGTGGTCTACAAGCACATGTGGCACGACGGCGCGCCGCACCAGGGGCAGTGCGAGGGCTGCACCACCACGGCCTGGCACCTGAAGGACGCCGTCTACCTCAACGCGCGCGGTGTCTCGTTCGCGATGCTGACCACGGGCCGTTGGGACGAAGTGGCGCCCTACGTTGAGTTCATGGGCTACACGCAGCCCTGGTACTCGGTGCGCGACGTGGACGCGCCGGTCGGCGGGGGCATGGGTTACCTCACCAGCTTCCTGCGCGACGGCGACCGCTCGTTCCTCACCTACGCCACGACGGGCCGCGGCAACGAGCCGGTCAACGGGTCCTTCGGCCTGCTCGACATGACGCCCTACGGCCGCGGCGAGGCATGGGAGGACAACCCCGAAGGCCGGCCGGCAGGGAACGAGGCCTGCTGGTACTGGCGCTCGGACGCCGACGGCAACGCCACCTGGGGCCCGACCAGCCGGCCCGTACCGCAGTGGACCCGCCCCGGCGCGACCCCCGTCGAGACCCTCGGCAGGCACGACCACCACCACTGACGCGCCGGCGTCGGCGACTTCGCCGGTGCCGGTCGGTGCCGGGTGGGTGCCGGTCGGTGCCGGGTGGGTGCCGGTCGGTGCCGGCGAAGTCGGGGCTCGGCGACACATACGGCAATCATCCCATCCTGCAAAATGCATCAATTCTGGCTATTTATTCGGTTGCTCCGCAAAGTGCTATGAGTCCGGCGTAATGGGCCGTTCGGGTGGGAACTCTACGTCATGGAATGACTACATTCCGTGACATCGAGAGTGAGGGACCACCATGCCCGTCTCCACCACTCCGGGCACCGCCTGGGGTACATGGATCAACCTGGAGGGCGGCATCTTCGCCGAACCCGCCCCCGTGCTCAACGCCGACAACCGCGTCCAGGTCTTCGTCCTGGGCGGCTCGAACACCTTGTGGAGCCGCTGGGAGCAGCGCGACGCGAACCGGAGCTGGGGGCCCTGGTACCAGCACCAGGGCGTGGCGATCGCCGGCGTGCCCAGCCCGGTGCGCGGCAAGGACGGCAAGATCCGCGTGTTCTACCGCACCACCGCCGGGCACCTCCAGGTCATCACGCAGACCGCGCCGAACGCCGGCTTCGGCACGCCGCAGCAGATCGTGACCAACATCGGCGGCGACCCGGCCGCCGCGCTCAACGCCGACGGCCGCATCCAGGTCTTCTTCCGCGGCACCGACGGCAGCTTGTGGCACACCCGCAACCAGGGCCTGCTCTACGAGGCCTACACCAGTCCCGTCTCGCTGGGCGGTACGATCTACGCCACCCCGTCGCCCGTCCTGGACGGGTCGGGCCGCATCGTGGTGGCCGTCCAGGGCGGCAGCGAAACCCTCTGGACGATCCAGCAGCGGATCCCGAACGGCGTCGACGACTGGAAGCCCTACAACCAGGAGACCACCGGCGTGACCAGCCGGCCCTCCGTGGTCCTGGACGCCGCGGCCCGCGCGCAGATCCTGTACCGCGGCTCGGACGGCTCGGCCTGGCTCGTCGGCCAGAACGACGACTACGGGACCTTCCGGACCTCGGCGTCCCTGGGCGGCCAGATCATCGACCGGCCCACCGCCGCGATCGGCCTGGACGGGCGGGTGAACGTATTCGTCAAGGGCACCGACAAAGCCCTGTGGGTCGCCGTCCAGGCCGCCGAGAACGACCCCACCTACCAGGACTTCCAGTCCCTGGGCGGTGTCATCGGCGACGTGAACGTCAGCCCCGCCATCGCCAACCAGGAGGCCCTGCTGTACGTCTTCACCCAGGGCTCCGGCAGCGCGCGCAACCTCTGGCTGCAACGCCAGACCTGGGCCTGACCACCCGCGCCCGCGGCCGCCTCGCCCGCGGTGCGCCGCCGTCGGCCGGATCGCCGCAGACGAACCTCAGCAGTATCCGGCCGCCGGCCAGTGCGCATCCGCTCGGCCCGGCGACCGCGGGAAGGGAAGGACGCGCATGCTGACCGCCCATCAGCCGGCGATGGGCGAATCCACCTCAATGGCTGCCTGGGCGCCGCGCGCCGGGGAACCGTGGTGGGGGCGGCGCGCGTTGGGAGGGCATGGCGTCCAAGCGGCTCAGCCCGCTGACCTACGCGGCCGTCGTCGCGGCCGCGCCCGTTCTGCTGCTCGCCGGCGACCCGCTGGCGCGGGCCGCTCTGCGCCGCGCGCGGGCGACGGCGACTCCGCACCCCGGCGGCGGATTCGTCACGGTGCACAGCGGCCCCCGGGGCCCGCTCGATGCCCATGCGTTCTTCGTCAACCCGCTGGCGATCGCCCTCGCCGCTCCGAGCCGCTGGGTCGGCGACCGCCTGCGCCGCTGAGTTCGCCGCGACGCCCCCGCCGGCCCGGCCGAAGCGGCCCCGCCCACTCCTGCGGCGGGTCCTTCACAGCGGGCGGCCCCGCATCACGGACCCGGGCCCGATCTGCTGCTTCGCCACGCCGCGAAGCAGCAGAGCCCTGCGCTCGCCCCCCGCGACGCGGGCGAACTCCAGCCACACCTGCGGCACGACCAGGAGCCGCTCGCGCGACTGGAGTTCCGCCGGCCCCCCGTTCCGATCGATCTCCCCGGTGAGATCACCGAAGACCCCCACTCCCCGGCCGGTGATCCCGAAGGACTCCGTGACGCGGAACGTCCAGGGCCGTTCCGCTCGGATCGCGGTCCCGAGGATCTCGACATCGGCGACCGGCCGCAGTCCTTCGGTGATGATCAGGCGAGTGCCCGGCCCGCACGCGGACGGCCTCGTCCCGCCGTTCGGCCAGCGTGCGTGCACCGCCCCCTCGCCGAGCCCGATCCCCGGCCCGGCCGGAACGTCGTCGAAGCTGATGCTCCACGGAGCCTCGCCCGTCCCGGACGTGGCAGCGGCCGTCGGTGTATAGCGACCGCCCGGATGCGGTTCGGCGCGCCCGCCCTCGGACGCGGTGAACCAGCGCATCCAGCCGCTCAGTTCGACTTCGCGTTCCACACCGACATCATCGCCCATCTGGCCCATCACTCCCAGGCGCCCAGGATGGATCAGCCGCCCGGGCCGGTCGAGGCGATGGCGTGCGCCGCCTCCACCTCCTGCCACAGGTCGGCGAGTGCGCCCTGCTCCGCTCCCCCACCAGGGCCCGGCGCCGGGCCGGGGGCGGGCGGCTGCGGCGTTCTCACCTGAGCCGCCAGCCGGCGCAGTTGCGCTTCGATCTCGGCCACCTCCGCGAGGTCGGGCGCCGGGGCTCCGTAGGTGACCCGGACCCGCGCGGCTGTCGTCGCGTCGACGATCCGTTCGACGGCCACGACCAGCGGCAGCCAGGCGGTGGCCCGCGGTCCGGTGGGCGGCGGTTCGGCCAGGGCCCGTTGGAACTCGGAGCGGACCACGGACAGCGCGCGGTAGACGCGCCGCCGCATCCGCGCCCGGGCGGCCTCGGCGTCGTCGCTCAGCACGCCGGGGCCGAAGGCGCTGAGCAGGTACTCGGCCGCGTCGTCCACCGTGTCGGCGAGGCGGTCGCCGATGCGCGCGCGCCAGCTCTCCGGCCACAGCAGGTATCCCACGACCAGGACGATGCCGCAGCCGATCAGGCTGTCGATGAAGCGCTGGAGCACCAGGTCGACGCCCTGGTGGCTGAGGAGGTCGGTGAGCAGCAGGACCACCGGGGTGATGGACGCCGTCTGGAAGCCGTAGCCCTTCGCCGACACCGCGGGGACGAGTCCGGCGAGTACGGCCATCACCGGCACGTCCCACCAGCCCCGGGCGACGTTCGACACGACGGCGGCCGCGACGACCAGCCCCAGCACGGTGCCGATCGCCCGGGTCACGGCCCGGGAGAAGACCGAACCGAAATCGGGTTTGAGGACGTAGGTGACAGTGACGGCGATCCAGTACGAACGCGGGAGCGCCGCGACCGACACCAGGGTCTGCGCGATACCGATGCACAGCGCCAGGCGCACGCCGTACCGCCACGAGGCCTCCGAGAGCAGGACGTCGGCGGCGGCGCGGCGGGCGCGGAGCCGCAGGGCGGTGGGTCGGCCGAGGAGGTCGGCGGCGTCGTCCGACAGCGGGGAGTTCTCGCCGACGACCTTCGCGGCGTGGCGCAGCGCGGTGTTGACGGCGCGTTCGGCGGGGGTGCCGGCGACGGGCAGGGGGCCCGGACGCCGGGCGCCCCGCCCCTCGGCGATCGCGCCCGCCAGGTCTCTGACCATGGCGGGAACCGCGGGATCGGCGCCGCGGTCCAGCAGCCGCGCGGCTGCCGCCGCCTCCACGACGGGGGTGACCGCGTTGAGCTGGGCCAGGAGCCGCAGGCGCGGGCTGCGGTCGCCGATGTCCCGGACCCGGCGGGAGAGGATGCCGTCGTACGCCTGGTTCATCGACATCGTGACGGCATGCCGCCGCACGTCGTAGTCCTCCTTGCCGGCCGCCTCCAGCAGGTCCGCCACCGCCCGGTAGCTGCGGGCCACCGCGTCGCGTTCCGGCGCGCCCCGCCGCAGCGGCCAGCCGGCCAGCGTCAGGGCGAGGACGAACGCCCCGCCGAGCGCGAACAGCAGCGGCGCCGTCCACCGGGGTTCGGGAAACGCGACGCCGGCGCCCAGCACCGTGTTGAGCAGGAGCAGCAGCCCGCAGTAGGAGGCCACCGAGCCGATCGAGGAGATCATCCCCGACACCAGGGCGACCAGCGTCAGCGTCAGCACCGCCACCCAGCCCCGGTCGCGGACCAGGATGCCCAGGGCGACTCCGGCCACGCCGAAGGGTTGCGGAACGGCGATGTTCACCACCCGCAGCCGGTAGGGGTCCGCGCTGTCGCACAGCACCGCGAAGACAGCGCCGATGTCCACCAGGACGGCGTATTCGAGCCGGCCGGCGGCGATGCCCACCGCCAGCGGTGCGCCCAGTGCCACCGCGGCGCGGGCGACAGCGGCCCAGGGAACGGGGGCCGGCCGGGGACGGACCGTGTCGAGCAGCCATCGCGGCGGCAGCATCCGTGCGGCGGCCCCGCTCCGTGTCCGGCGGCGGCCGTGCTGGGAACCGGCGGGATCGCCCATGGCCCCACCTTGCCGCACCGCGGGTACGGCGGCCCCGT
>NZ_FMCH01000008.1 GCF_900091855.1 Streptomyces sp. DvalAA-14 | reverse complement strand
TGTGCCTTGACCGTCATGGCCGACCTTCCCCCCAGCGGGCTCTTCCCCAAGAGCCGTTCCCCAATACGGTCCCCGAGTGCGGGACCTGGGGCAGAGCATAGGCGCTGGCCGGGCGGTGCGTGGCGAACCGACCGGAACGCGTCGTTCCGCGCAGGCCGGGAGGTCACAATGGGACACCGCCGTGGGGCCGACCGGACCGGCCCGCGGCTGCGGCGTGCGCCGCGGCCGCGGCGGACGCCAGGCAGACACCGGGCAGACACCAGGCAGACAAGGGACGTGACAGCGCATGAGGCAACTCGGCATCCCCGGCGCGTGGGTGCAGGAACCGAAGATCCTCACCGATGCCCGCGGCGGCTTCCACGAGTGGTTCCGCGAGGCCGACTTCGCCGCCGCGACCGGCCGGGATCTGCGGCTGGCGCAGGCCAACTGCTCGGTGTCGGTACGCGGAACGCTGCGCGGCGTCCACTTCGCCGATGTACCGCCGAGCCAGGCGAAGTACGTCACCTGCGTGAGCGGCGCGGTGCTGGACGTCGTGGTGGACGTACGCGTCGGGTCGCCGTCCTTCGGCCGCTGGGAGGCGGTGCGGCTCGACGACCGCGACCGCGCCTCGGTGTTCTTGTCCGAGGGGCTCGGCCACGCCTTCATGGCGCTGACCGACCGGGCCACCGTGGTGTACCTCTGCTCGGAGGGCTACGCGCCCACCCGGGAGCACGGCGTGCATCCGCTGGACCCGGCGCTGGGCATCGAGTGGCCGGCCGGCCCGGAGCCGCTGCTGTCGCCCAAGGACGCCGCGGCGCCCACCCTCGCCGAGGCAAGGGAGCGCGGGTTGCTGCCGTCGTACGCCGACTGCCTGGCCTACGACGAACGGCTCAGGAAGGACTCCAGCGCCCGGTCCGGTGATTGAAGCCGGTGTCGTCGCCGCGCTGGGCCAGCACCTCGGTCAGGTAGTCGCCGTAGCCGCTCTTGCGCAGCGGCTCGGCCAGGGCCAGCAGCCGGCCGTCGTCGATGAAGCCGGCCAGCCAGGCGGCCTCCTCGACGCAGCCGATCTTGAAGCCCTGCCGCTCCTCGACCACCCGGACGTACTCCGAGGCCTGCACCAGGGACTGGAAGGTGCCGGTGTCCAGCCAGACCGTGCCCCGGTCCAGTACCGACACGGTGAGCCGGCCGCGCTCCAGGTACTCCTGGTTGACGTGGGATATCTCCAGTTCGCCGCGGGCGCTGGGGGTCAGCTTGCGGGCTATCGCGACGACCTCGGCGTCGTAGAAGTACAGGCCGGGCACCGCGTACCGGGAGCGGGGCCTGGCCGGCTTCTCCTCGATGGACAGCACGCGCCCGTCCGCGTCGAACTCGACCACGCCGTAGTCGCCGGGGTTGGCGACCGCGTGCGCGAACACCACACCGCCGTCGGGATCGCGGTAGCCGCGCAGCTGCCGGCCGAGCCCGGCGCTGTGGAAGATGTTGTCGCCGAGGATCAGTGCGACCGGTTCCCCGCCGATGAACCGCTCACCGATGAGGAACGCCTCGGCGATGCCGGCCGGCCGGTCCTGGACCGCGAACTCGAAACGCAGCCCCCACTGGGAGCCGTCGCCGAGCAGCCGCTCGAACTGCGGCCGGTCGTCGGGGGTGGTGATGATGAGGATGTCCCGGATGCCCGCCATGACCAGGGTCGTCAGCGGGTAGTAGATCATCGGCTTGTCGAAGACCGGCATCAGCTGCTTGGAGACGGCCTTGGTGATCGGCCACAGTCGAGACCCGGTACCGCCCGCGAGCACAATCCCACGCATGCCGGTGATGATAGCCACCGGCCCGGCCGGGCCGGGCCGGTCCGCGAACTTCGGTGCGTTTACGCTCGTTTCCCGCGTCTTTCGCCGTCTCCACCCTGCCTGTCCCCCGGGGTGTCCTACCATGACGTTCTCATGCGGATACTCGTCACCGGCGGCGCCGGCTTCATCGGATCACAGTTCGTGCGGGCCGCGCTCCGCGGCGAGCTGCCGTCCGGTCCGGGCGCCCGGATCACCGTGCTGGACAGCCTGGCCTACGCGGGCAACGAGGCGAATCTCGCCGATGTGGCCGGGCACCCCGGCTTTACCTTCGTGCGGGGCGACATCCGCGACCGGGAGGTGGTGGACGCGGTCACCGCCGGCCAGGACGCGGTGGTGCACTTCGCCGCCGAGTCGCACGTGGACCGCTCCATCGTCGACGCCTCGCCGTTCGTGACCACCAATGTGCTGGGTACGCAGGTGCTGCTGGACGCGGCGCTGCGGCACCGGGTGGGGCGCTTCGCCCATGTGTCGACCGACGAGGTCTACGGCTCGATCGCGGACGGCAGCTGGACCGAGGAGTCACCGCTGGCGCCGAACTCGCCGTACGCCGCGTCCAAGGCGGCCTCGGACCTGATGGTGCTGGCCTACCACCGCACCCACGGCATGGACGTCACGGTCACCCGCTGCTCCAACAACTACGGGCGCTACCACTTCCCGGAGAAGATGATCCCGCTGTTCGTCACCCAGCTGCTCGACGGCCGCACGGTGCCGCTCTACGGCGACGGGCGCAACGTCCGGGACTGGCTGCACGTCTCGGACCACTGCCGGGGCATCGACCTGGTGCTGCACGGCGGCCGGGCCGGCGAGGTGTACCACATCGGCGGCGGCACCGAGATCAGCAACCGGGAGCTGACCGGGCACCTGCTGCGGGCCTGCGGGGCGGGCTGGGACCGGGTGGAGCAGGTCACCGACCGCAAGGGCCACGATCTGCGCTACTCGCTGGGCATCGGCAAGATCCGCGCCGAGCTGGGATACGAGCCGCTGACCGGATTCGACGAGGGGCTGGCCGACACCGTGGCCTGGTACCGGGACAACCGCTCCTGGTGGGAGCCGCTCAAGGAGAAGGCGGAGCTGCCGGAATGACGCGCTGGCTGGTCACCGGGGCGGCCGGCATGCTCGGCCGCGACCTCACCGCGGTCCTGGCCGCCGACCCCGGGGCGGAGGTGACGGCCCTGGCCCGGGCGGATCTCGACATCACCGACGGCCCGGCCGTGGACGCGGCCGTCGCGGGCCGCGACGTGGTGGTCAACACCGCGGCCTGGACCGATGTGGACGGCGCCGAGCAGGACGAGGCGGCGGCCACCCGGGTCAACGGCGACGGGGTCCGCCGGCTGGCGGAGTCCTGCGCCCGGCACGGCGCGCGGCTGCTCCAGCTCTCCACCGACTACGTCTTCGCCGGGGACGCGGACCGCCCGTACCGCGAGGACTCCCCCACCGGGCCGCTCGGCGCGTACGGGCGCGGCAAGCTGGCCGGCGAGCGGGCGGTGCGCGAACTGCTGCCGGAGCGCGGGTTCGTGGTGCGTACCGCCTGGCTCTACGGCGCGCACGGGCGCAACTTCGTGCGGACCGTGCTGGAACTCGCCGAGCGCCGCGACACCCTGGACGTGGTGGACGACCAGGTGGGGCAGCCCACGTGGAGCCGTTCGCTGGCCGGGCGGCTGGCCGTACTCGGCGAGGGGGCGCTGGCCGGGCGGGCACCGGCCGGCATCTACCACGGCACGGCCGGCGGGCAGGTGACCTGGTTCGGTCTGGCCCGCGCGGTGTTCGAGCTGTCCGGGCTGGATCCGCGGCGCGTCCGCCCGACCACCTCGGACCGCTTCCCGCGGCCGGCCCGGCGGCCGGCGTACAGCGTGCTCGGCCACGACGGCTGGGCGGCGGCGGGCCTGGCGCCGCTGCCGGACTGGTATCCGGAACTGGCGGCGGCGCTGCCGTCGCTGCGGGCGGCCCGGGTCGGCTGACGCCCCGTCATGCCGTCGTGCGGCGGCCGGATCGCGGGGGCGGTCCGGCCGCGCGGCTATTCCGGCATTGCGCACCGCGCCGCTCAATTCACCCTTTTCCTCAGGGGACTTGGCACGACCTTTGCCGACCGTTGACACCAAGCTGTATCACCCGCGCACCGGATTGACTGCACACTGTCATGCACTGGCGTCACGAAAACCCCACCAGTCAGCGCCAGTCACGCGAGAAGGAGCAGCATGTCGGCAACCACCCGCGTCACCGCCATATCCGCCGTGGCCGCAGCACTTCTGTCCTCCCTGGCACTCGCGCCCGGCGCCGCCGCCACCGCCGGGCAGTTCCGGCTGGCCCCGCTCAACAGCCACCGCATCGTCAGCCCGGACGGGCGCATCACCCAGAGCACCAGCGGCAACTGGGCCGGTTACGCGGCCACCGGCACCACCTTCAGCAGCGTCTCGGCGAGCTGGACGCAGCCGTCGGTCACCTGCGGCAGCGGCACCTCGTACTCCTCGTTCTGGATCGGGCTGGACGGCGACGGCAGCAACTCGGTGGAGCAGACCGGCAGCGAGGCCGACTGCTCGGGCGGCCGCGCGCAGTACTACTCGTGGTACGAGATGTACCCGGCGTACCCGGTGAACTACAGCAACGCGGTCAGCCCCGGCGACCACTTCACCTCCACGGTCAGCGTGAGCGGGCACACCTACACCCTCACCCTGTCCGACACCACCAAGGGCTGGACGAAGACCACCACCAAGACGCAGAGCGGTCTGTCCAACGCCTCCGCCGAGATCATCGCCGAGGCGCCGTCCAGCAGCAGCGGTGTGCTGCCGCTGGCGCACTTCAGCACCGCGTCGTTCACCAACGCCACCGCGAACGGCCAGGCGATCGGCAACTACGGCCCGGACAAGATCAACATGGCGTCCGGCAGCACCACCAAGGCGACGACCTCCGCGCTGTCCGGCGGGACGAACTTCTCCGTCACCTGGAACCACAGCTGAGCACGCGCTGACACCCCCCACGGTGTCGCAGGACGAGGTGCCGGCCGCCCTTCGGGGGCGGCCGGCACCTCGCGGTGCACCCGGCACGCCGGGTGCGAACGGTCCTACTCCCCGGCGATGCCGGTGATGACGGGCTCGCCCAGCGACGCGGACTCCACGGGCACATCGGCGGTCCGCAGCGCGGCCCGCACCAGATCGCGGGCGGTGTCGCCGGCCTCGGTCTTGGTGTCCGCCTCGACTTCGAGATGGATGCTGAACGCGGGCGTGCCGTCGTAGACGGTGAGGATGTCCAGCGCCTCGGCCTCGCCGAATTCGGTGCCCTGCGGGTCGGCCGGGCGCAGCGCGCGCACCATTTCCTCCTGGGCCCCGTCGGGCGGGGTGGCGAGGAACGTGCCGGGAACGGTGACGACGTAGATGGTCATAGGGGAACACCTGCCCAGCGGACGGAGCCGGACCCCTCACTCTTCGGCCGTACGGGGGACGATCCGCGGCAGCCCGG
>NZ_FMCH01000078.1 GCF_900091855.1 Streptomyces sp. DvalAA-14 | reverse complement strand
GCTGCGCCGGGCGCTGGGGGCGGCGGCCGGCCCGCGGCGGCGGGAGGCGTACGCCCGCGGGCTCGGCGGCTCGCTCATCCACCAGGTCAACATCGTGCACGCGATCCTGGCCGGCAGCGGGCGCGAACTGGCCGGGCGGCTGCTGCACGCCGACTTGTGGGCGGGCGGCGCCGGCGTGGGGGCGCGCTGGCGGCCCGACCCCGAACTGGTGGTGGACGCGACGCACCTGCGGGTGCCGGAACACCGCGGCTACCGGGAGACGCTGGAGTTCACCGCCGCCGCCTCGGTGGCCACGCTGACGCTGCCCTCGCCCTTCTCCCGCGACGAGTCGGCCACCTTGCACATCGACACGTGGGACGCCGGTACCGCCCTGGCCAGCCGCCGCAGCTGGACCGCCGAGCCCGGACACACCGGCTTCCGGGGGCAGTTGACGGCCTGGGCGACCGCCCTGAGCCTGCCGGGGGCGCCCCCGCTGCCGGGTCTCGCCGAGGTGCGGCAGGACACCGGGGTGGTACGGGAGGCGGCCCTGCGGCTGGTGTGAGACCGCGGTCCCAACGGCGTGCGTGCGGCGCCGAGTCGGGGGTAGCCGTGAGGCACTAGCACACTATCGGAGGTGACCGCAATGCTGATCCTGGGACTGCTGCTGGTCGGCTGTACGGCCGCGTTCACCGGGCTCGCCCTGGCCGACAACCTGAACGGCGGCCCGGACTACAACGTCACGATTCTCGGGCACCACCTCGCCACCATGAACTCGCTGGCGATCTTCTGTGCCGGTCTCGCCCTCGCACTGATCTTCGGCCTGGGCGCCATGATGGCAAGGGCCGGCCTGGCGATGCACCGCCGCAAGTCCCGCAAGCTCGCCGAGGCCCGCCGCGACGCGGCCGAAACAGCACGGGAGCGGGACGAACTGGCCGCCCGCCTGGAGAACACCACCACCGCCACCGAGCCGGACTACCCGGCCGCCGACTACCCCACCACCCCCGACCAAGACCTCACCCCGGACAACGCCGCGGCCACCACCGACCCCGCCCCCCGCCGCCACGCCCGCCACCTCTTCGGCCACTGACCCCCCACCCACCCCCCTCAACCCCACCGGACCCCGGCCCCGCAGCCACCCTTTGTCTGCGGCCCCGGGGCCACGTGCGTTCGGTCCCGGCAGGGGCGCGCGGGCCGCGCAGACCGGATGGGTGCCGGGCCCCGCAGGGGCGCGGGGAACTGCGCGCTCAGCCACGGTGTCACCGCACCCCGCGGCGGACGGGTGCCGCCGGGGCGTTGCCGGTGGACGCCGGGTGGGTGCCGGGCCCCGTAGGGGCGCGGGGAACTGCGCGCTCAGCCACAGCGTTGCCGCGCCCCGCGGCGGACGGGTGCTGGCCGGGACGTTGCCGGTGCGGGTGCGCCCCCGGCCTGGGTACCGGCGGGGAACTGCGCGCTCAGCCACGGTGTCGCCGCACCCCGCGGCGGTCCGGTGCCGACCGGGACATTGCCGGTGCGGCGGGCCCGCCCCGGCCGGAAATGCGGGCCCGGCCCCGCCCACCTCCCCGCCGGGAGGGCCTACTCCCCGCCGGCCGACATCAGCGCGCGCGAGAGCGAGACGCGCGAGCGGACCCCGAGTTTGCGGTAGGCGCGGGTCAAGGCGGCCTCCACCGTTTTGACGCTGACGGTGAGGGCGCCGGCGGTCTCGCGGTTGGTGGCGCCCTGGGCGACGAGCAGGGCGACGCGGCGCTCGGTGCTGGTGAGGGCGGCGAGGCCGGGGGCGGCCGGAGCCGCCGGCGCGTCGAGACCGTCGAGTTGGGCGGTGGTGAGCGCGAGCCAGGGGCGCGCGCCGGTGCGGGCGAAGAGGCGGGCCGCCTCGACCAGGGCGGTACGCGCCGCCCGCTGGTCACCGCGCC
>NZ_FMCH01000355.1 GCF_900091855.1 Streptomyces sp. DvalAA-14 | reverse complement strand
TCGGCGGGAAGGCCCAGTTGGGCCGCCGTCTGCTCCTCCGCGACGCCTTCGAAGAACCGCAGCGTCACCACGAGGCGTTCCTGGGCGGAGAGCCGGTCCAGGGGCCGCCCCCCGGTCGCCGCCACCAGGGGCGGTAGGCGAACCGCCGCACCAGTTCGCTTCTGGCCTGCTCGTACGGATCGTCCGCGCGCATCCGGATCCAGTCGGCGTAGACCCGGGCCAAGGTGGCGGTGAGCAGCCGGTCCGCGGACCGGAGGTCGCCGGTGAGCAGGACGGCCGCGTGCAGCAGGCGTCCGCCCGCGCCCGCCGTGAACGCCGCGAATTCGGCGTCCCGGCGGAGTTCCGCTGTCGCCCGGCGCTTCCCCACGCGGCCATGGGACGGCAACCGGGCGTGCCGGGTCAAGCCCCCTGCGCGTCCCCCTGCGACCCGCTGTCCCCGCCCGCGCCGAACACCCCGCCCGCCCCGGCCGCGGGCCCGCTCGGGCCCTCCAGGGCGGTCTCCGCGCCGGGCCCGGCTGCGGCAGAGGCGGCGGTCTCGGCGGCGGTCTCGGTGACGGACCCGGCAGTGGGCTCGGCGGCGGGCTCGGCCGGAACCGGCTCGGCGGGCTGCCCCTCCCGCTGGCCCAGCCCCGCGTGCCATTCGGACAGCGAGGTGTTGAACCGCACGAGCAGATCGGTGAACAGCTCCCGCTCCTGGCCCGTCCACTCGGCGGTGACCTCGGCCATCAGCGCCCGGCGCGAGTCGCGCACCTCGTCGAGCCGGCCCCGGCCGCGCGGGGACAGCGCAAGGACCACCGCGCGGCCGTCCTCCGGGTGGGAGGTGCGTTTCACCAGGCCGCTGTCCACCAGCGGGGCGACCTGCCGGGTCACGGTGGAGGAGTCGATCCCCATCGCCTCGGCGAGCGCCTTGACGCCCATCGGACCTTCCCGGTCGAGCCGGTTGAGCAGGAGATAGGCAGCGCGGTCCATCGAATTGCGGGCCTTGCCGACGCCGCCGAGCCGGGTTTGTTCGGCGCGGCGGGCGAAGAGGGCCACCTGGTGCTGGAGCCGCTCGAGGAGTTCGGCCGAGGTCTCCGGAGGGTTGGACATGACCTGGAAGCTCGCGTTCTGTCGGTCCTGTTAAGGGGGGCGGGCGGCGGGAAGTTGGCAGAAGAGTACGCGGACCGGGCAGCCGCGGGGCCGTTCCCGCCAAACCGCAATCTGACCGTCCGACCGCTTTCGGCCCGGATGTCAAGACCGCCTCGACCCGGCCGGCCCGGCGCGCGGTGCCGGGCAGTGGCACGCGTTCCGCGTACGCGCTGGTGAGGGGCCTGCGGCCGTGCGGTGGCGGAACTGGGAGACTGGGGACATGGAATACAGGCCGTCCCGGACGATCACGCTCGACGATGTGCGCGGGGCCCACAAAATGCTGTCCGGGGTCGCCCGGGTCACTACGATGGAGGGCTCTCGTCATCTGTCGTCGCTGGTGGGGGCACCTGTGCACCTCAAGTGCGAGAACCTTCAGCGCACCGGCTCGTTCAAGATCCGCGGTGCCTACGTCCGGATCGCCGGTCTGAGTCCCGAGGAACGCGCGGCCGGCGTGGTCGCGGCCAGCGCGGGCAACCACGCCCAGGGCGTGGCACTGGCCGCCTCGCTGCTGGGGGTCCGCTCGACCGTGTTCATGCCGATGGGCGCGCCGCTGCCGAAGGTCGCCGCCACCTTGGAGTACGGCGCCGACGTGCGGCACCACGGCGCGGTGGTGGACGAGACGCTGCGGGCCGCCATCGAGTACGCCGAGCAGACCGGCGCGGTCTTCATCCATCCCTTCGACCACCCGGACATCATCGCCGGGCAGGGCACGGTGGGCCTGGAGATCCTGGAGCAGTGCCCGGAGGTGCGCACCATCCTGGTGGGCATCGGCGGCGGCGGGCTGGCCGCCGGGGTGGCCGTCGCGGTGAAGGCGCTGCGGCCCGATGTGCGGATCGTCGGGGTGCAGGCGGCGGGGGCGGCGGCCTACCCGCCCTCGCTGGCGGCCGGCCGGCCGGTGGCGCTGGCCGCGGTGGCCACCATGGCCGACGGGATCATGGTCGGCCGGCCCGGCGACATCCCGTTCGCGATCATCCGCGACCTGGTGGACGAGGTGGTGACCGTTTCGGAGGATCAGCTCTCGTCGGCGCTGCTGCTGTGCCTGGAGCGGGGCAAGCTGGTGGTGGAACCGGCCGGGGCCAGCCCCGTCGCGGCGCTGCTGGCCGCCCCGGACGCGTACGAGGGACCGGTGGTGGCGGTGCTGTCCGGCGGGAACGTCGACCCGCTGCTGATGCAGCGCACCTTGCGGCACGGCATGTCGGCGGCCGGCCGCTATCTGTCCCTGCGGCTGCGGCTCACCGACCGGCCGGGGGCGCTGGCGACCCTGCTCGGCGTGCTGTCCGTGGTGGACGCCAACGTGCTCGACGTCAGCCATGTGCGGACCGATCCGCGGCTCGGGCTCACCGAGGCGGAGGTCGAACTGCACCTGGAGACGAAGGGTCCCGAGCACTGCGTGGCGGTCGGCGCGGCCTTGCAGAAGGCCGGCTACACGGTGATCGCCTGACCGGCCGCCCCGGGGCCGTCCGTGCGGCCGGTCGGCTGTCGCGCACATGTTCGCCCGACCCGATCCGGGGGATCCGCCGAAAAGCGCTTGACGCGATATATCGCGTCTGACATCCTCGCGTCGTATCGCGTGCCGCGGGGGCTGTCCAGACGGCGGCACGCCGCGGGCCCGATGGCGGCCGGCCGATGAGTTCCGGCCGCGCCACCGGTCCACCCCACGGGCCGCGAGCCGGCGGCCGCAATCCACAGCAGACGGACGGGAGCACAGACATGGCGGGCGCCATCTACGCCGAGGGTCTTGTGAAGACCTTCGGCGATGTCAGGGCACTGGGGGGAGTGGATCTCGACGTACCGGAAGGCACCGTTCTCGGCCTGCTCGGTCCGAACGGCGCGGGGAAGACCACTGCCGTCCGCGTCCTGACCACCTTGCTCCGCCCCGACAGCGGCAAAGCCGTCGTCGCGGGCATCGACGTACTCAAACACCCGAACGAGGTACGCCGCCACATCGGCCTGTCGGGCCAGTTCGCGGCGGTGGACGAATATCTGACCGGCCGGGAGAACCTCCGGATGGTCGCCCAGCTCTACCAGTTGAACGCCAAGGCGGCCAAGGCCAGGAGCAGCGAGCTGCTGGAGCGGTTCAACCTCGCCGACGCGGCCGACCGGGTCACCAAGACGTACTCCGGCGGTATGCGCCGCCGGCTCGACCTGGCCGCCGCGCTGGTGGTCAGCCCGCCGGTGATGTTCATGGACGAGCCCACCACCGGACTCGACCCGCGCAACCGCCAGCAGTTGTGGGAAGTCATCCAGGAACTGGTCGCGGGCGGCACCACCCTGCTGCTGACCACCCAGTACCTGGAGGAGGCCGACCACCTCGCGCACGACATCTGCGTCATCGACCACGGCCTGGTCATCGCGCGCGGCACCTCCGACCAGCTCAAGGCGCAGACCGGCGGCGAGCGCGTCGAGGTCGTCGTGCACGAGCGGGACCGCATCGAGGAGGCCGCCGGAGTGCTGGCCCGGTACGGCAAGGGCGAGGCGAAGATCGAGCAGCACACCCGCAAGATCACCGTCCCGGTCACCGGCGGCGCCAAACTGCTCGCGGAGGTGATCCGCGACCTGGACGCCGACGGCATCGAGATCGACGACATCGGTCTGCGCCGCCCCACCCTCGACGACGTGTTCATCTCGCTGACCGGCCACGCCGCCGAGGCCGCGGAGAGCGCCGACGACGACACGGACGGCGGCGCGGCCGAGGACGCGAAGGACACCAAGGGCGGCAGGAGCGGGAAGGCCGGCCGGACCGGCCGGGCCGGGAAGACCGGAACAACCGGTGAAGCCGGCGAGGACGTCGAGCCGGAGATACAGGAGGCAGCCAAGTGAGCGCCGTGACCGACCACCCGCGGGGCACCCTCGCACCGACCCCGCGCGGCGGACTCGTCGGCTCCGCACACGACTCGCTGGTCGTCGCCAGGCGCAATCTGCTGCGGATGCTGCGCATCCCCGAGGTCATCATCTTCGGCCTGTTCCAGCCGATCATGTTCGTGGTGCTGTTCAGCTATGTCTTCGGCGGCTCCGTCAACGTGGCCGGCAGCCTCAACGCGCTGGGCTACCGCAACTTCCTGATGGCCGGCATCTTCGCCCAGACCGTCACCTTCGCCACCGCCGGCGCCGGGGCGGGCATCGCCGACGACATGCACAAGGGCCTCATCGACCGCTTCCGCTCACTGCCGATGTCCCGGGGCGCGGTGCTCACCGGCCGCACCCTGGCCGACCTGGTGCAGACCCTGCTGACCGTGATCGTGCTGGCGATCGTCGGGGTGATCGTCGGCTGGCGGATCCACAACGGCGTGCCGAAGATGCTCGGCGCCTTCGCGCTGCTGCTCCTGCTGGGCTACTCGTTCTCCTGGATCGGCGCGCTGATCGGCCTGTCGGTGCGCAGCCCGGAGGCGGCCACCTCCGGCGGCCTGGTCTGGCTCTTCCCGGTCACCTTCGTGTCCAACGCGTTCGTGAGCCCGCTCGGGATGACGCCCTGGCTGCGGCATGTCGCCGAATGGAATCCGTTCAGCGCCACCGTCCAGGCCGGGCGGGTGCTGTTCGGCAACCCGGGAGTCGTCCATTCCGGCGCCTGGCCGATGGAACACCCCGTATGGGCGTCGCTGCTGTGGTCGGTGGTGATCATCGCCGTCTTCCGCACCCTGGCGGTCCGCAAGTACCGCTCGGCCACGGCCTGACCGCGTCGACACCCTCCTGCCGGGCGCCCGATCGAGCGGCGCCGCAGCGAAGCCCCGGCTGCCGGACCATCTCCGGCAGCCGGGGCTTCGCGCTGGGTCGGCCAGCTGTTGGGGCCGGTCCCGGGTCCGCACCCGGTACCGGCCCAGCGATCAGCCCTGGTACGGCTTCACATCGAGGATCTTCACGGACGCTGTCTTGCCGTTCGGCAGCTCGTACGTCGCGTCCTCACCGGTGCGCTTGCCGGTCACCCCGGTGCCCAGCGGTGACTGCGGCGAATACGTCTCCAGGTCGTCGGCCACGCCCTCACGCGATCCCAGCAGGAAGGTCATCGTGTCGTCGGGATCCCCGTCGAACGCGATGGTGACCACCATGCCGGGCGCGACCACGCCGTCGTCGGCCGGAGCCTCGCCCACCTTGGCGGACTCCAGGATCTGGTTGAGCTGGCGGATGCGCAGCTCCAGCTTGCCCTGGTCCTCGCGCGCCGCGTGGTAGCCGGCGTTCTCCTTGAGATCGCCTTCCTGGCGGGCTTCCTCGATCTTGGCGACGATCTCGGCGCGCGCCGGACCAGACAGATGCGCCAGCTCGGCCTTGAGCTGGTCGTACGCCGCCTGGGTCAGCCAGGTGACGTTGTCGCTGGTCTGGGTCACAGGTGCTCCTCGTCGGTACTGTTCAAGCCGTGTGCTTTCCCGCGCGCCGGTACGGGCGCGTGCCCGGTGAACAATTGCATTGCCACCGGCTGCCGGGACGAAACCACGAGCCTAACAATTACCGGGCGTGGACGGGAGCGACCGACGCGTACTCGGGTCGGCGCGTACTCAATTGCCCGACGCGGTCCCGCAGCTCACCAGCTCGCCCGTCTCGCCGCGGGTGGTCGTACGCACCGTCACGATGGTGTCGACCTCTTTGGTGTGCTGGGCGATGCGCACGTCCTTGCGGCCGACCTCGTTGTGGTCCGCGTCCTGCGAGCGCAGCGTGCACTCGGCCACCGCATTCGTGCCTTTGTGGACCTCCAGATGGATCTCCACGGCCTGGTCGGACACCACTTTGAAGGCGACCACCTGGGCGCTGACCTTGTCTCCCGCCACGGAGTGCCAGCCGTACCAGCCGAGCGCGATCGCGGCCAGCACGCCCAGTACGATGGCGGTGACCTTCAAATGGCGGTCGGTGCGGGCGTCGGCGCCGGAGCCGGTCCGGTACGGGCGGTTCGCGGGACCGTAGCGGCCCTCGGGCGGAGGGCTCGACGGGGAGTCCGGCTGGCCTGAAACGGCCGTCATATCGTTCCTCCCGTTTGGGGACCACGGAATTATTCGCCCCCTCGCTCGGTCACTATAGAAGGCGCCTCCTCTGCCGGTATGAGGGGGCTGGGAGACCGGAGAACCTGATCCTGATGAGGACACAGCCTTGACTGAGCAGTTGCGACTGATGGCCGTGCACGCCCACCCCGACGACGAGTCGAGCAAGGGTGCGGCGACCATGGCCAAGTACGTGTCCGAAGGGGTCGACGTACTCGTGGCCACCTGCACCGGCGGTGAACGCGGTTCGGTGCTCAATCCGAAGCTCCAGGGCGACCCCTACATCGAGGAGCACATCCACGAGGTACGGGCCAAGGAGATGGAGGAGGCCCGGCAGATCCTCGGCGTCAAGCAGTCATGGCTCGGCTTCGTCGACTCCGGCCTGCCCGAGGGCGACCCGCTGCCGCCGCTGCCCGAGGGCTGCTTCGCCCTCCAGGACGTGGACGTGGCCGCCGGGGCGCTGGTGAAGCTGATCCGCACCTTCAAGCCGCAGGTGATCACCACCTACGACGAGAACGGCGGCTATCCGCACCCGGACCACATCATGACCCACAAGATCACGACGGTGGCGTTCGAGGCGGCCGGCGACCCCGAGCGCTACCCCGAGGCCGGGGAGCCCTGGACGCCGTCCAAGCTCTACTACAACCAGGGCTTCAACCGGGCCCGTACCGTCGCCATCCACGAGGCGCTGCTGGCCCGCGGCCTGGAGTCCCCGTACGAGGAGTGGCTCAAGCGGTGGGAGGAGTTCGACCGCCCCGAGCGGAACATCTCCACCCACGTCCCGTGCGGTGAGTTCTTCGAGATCCGGGACAAGGCGCTGCTCGCCCACGCCACCCAGATCGACCCGGACGGCGGCTGGTTCCACGTGCCGATGGACCTGCAGCGGGAGATCTGGCCCACCGAGGACTACGAGTTGGCCACGTCCCGGGTGGACGTCTCCCTCCCGGAGGACGACCTCTTTGCGGGCGTCCGGGAGGACTAGGCGACAATGGGGGCGTGAACCAGACCCACGCCCTTCATCAGCTCGTGCCGCTCGCCGCCGAGCTGGACGAGAACAAGGTGACGCCGGGGCTCCTCGGATTCGTTGTCTTCGCTGTTATCGCCCTCGGACTGTGGGCGCTCATGAAGAACATGGGCAAGCAGATGAAGAAGATCGACTTCGAGGAGGAGCCGGAGGTACCGCCTGCGGCGGGCCGTCCCGAGTCCGAGGTGCCGCACCAGGCCGCGGCGGCGCGGGCCGGCGCGGCCCCGAAGTCGGCCCCGAAGACCCCGGGGGCTGACGCCACCGCCGGCGCCGACCCCACGGACGGACGCCCGCCTGCGGCGGGCCTGCGCGGGCGGCGCGGCCCTGAGCCACGGCCTGTCGCC
>NZ_FMCH01000055.1 GCF_900091855.1 Streptomyces sp. DvalAA-14 | reverse complement strand
TCCCCGCCTCGGCCCCCCTCGCGGGGCGGGCTTCGCCCGGACCGCTCCGCGGCCCAACCCCGAGTGAGTGTCGGCTCGCTTCGCTCCCCGGAACGCAGCGACCCCCGCCGGTCGGCCGGCGGGGGTCAGTGTGGGGGAGTGATTACGGCGTAATCATGCGGGCACTTCGAGTTCGAACGTCCGTTCGTCCGGGCGACGGAAGGTCTTCCCGCTCCACGGACGGGTCGTCAGCCCCTCCTCTGCCTGCTCCAAGATCACGTCGTACTCGGCAACGGCAGGGTCCAACTCCATCGCCTCGGTGAGCCTGTCGCGAAGCGCGCGGACCGTGTGGGGGTAGCCGCTCATGCTCCGTCCCACGGATCGTTGAAGTCCGCGTGGAACGGCTCGCCGTGGTAGCACTCGCCCTCGGGGCACCCCTTCTCGCAGAGCGATGTCGGCATGATGATCGGCTCGCGGGGCATGAACCGGCGCGCGTCGCTGCGCGTCCCCTGGGGGTCGGTCGCCACCTGGCCGGTGTCGGCGACCGCGGCGTAGCCGGCCCCGCACCGGAACGTCCAGCCGTCGGGCGCGCGCTCGAACCCTTCCGCTTCCGGCCAGACCTTCCGCGCGGCCTCGATCGCGGTTTGCTCGTTCATGATCCGTTCGCCTTTCGGGTCTCGTCCCGCAGCTGCTCCATGGCGCCGGGGTCCGGGATGAACGCGAGGGGGCCCCAGGTGCCGGCACCCTCGGACCGCTCACCCTGCCGGGTGGGCACTTCCTCGGGGACGTCGGTCATGACCTCGATCGCGCGGGTAGCCAGCTGGCCGGCCAGCTCTGCCGTGTCGACGTCGTCGCCGGCGTCGTCAAGGTAGGAGTCCAGCAGCCGTTCGAACGCGTTGCTCAGCGCGGTGTGGTCGCTGGCGTCGGCCGCGGCGTCGTCCCGGTCCATGATGTGCTGGAGCGCCATCGTGTAGGGGATGCCGGACCGGCGGGCCATGCCGCGGGCTTCCTTCTTCTGTAACCGGTGGGCTGTCAACGCTCCTCCTCCTGGACGTCGACGTAGAAGACCTGCCCGTCATCGAATTCCAGCCGGAGCGAGCCGGCCGGGTCCTTGTCACGGGGGCCACGGACGATGCGAGTGCCCTCGGTCTGGGTGCCGATGTCCTTCTCCAGCACCGCGTAGAGGATCGTCTCCAGGACGTCCAGGGTGATCCGGCGGTACCGGCCGCCAACGGCACGGAGCGGGGGAGTGGACTCGCCGGCCGGGCCGGTGTCCTTCTCCGGGACGTGCTTCCGCTCGTTGCCGGGCACAACGCCCGCCGTGATCGTGTCCAGCTCTTCGGCGGTGAACTTGCTCTGGACCACGCTCACCAGCTCGGGGATTGCGTCGAGCCAGAGGGTGCATGCGGCGGTGCTGCCGAGGGTGCCTCTTCCTCCGCGCAGGAGGATTTTCCCGATGGCCTGCTGCTGCGGGGTCTGCTTGGTCACTGGCCGGACCGCCATTCGTAGTCGCCGTGCCCGGTGCCGGCGTCGGTGTCGTGGTGGGGCACGGCGTACAGCTCGGGCACGGCGGTGAGCGCGGCCATCCGGCGGCCCACGGGCCCGTCAGCGTGGTCGGTGAGCAGCAGCGCGGAGTTGCCGGCGGCGTTGAGCGCGTCTTGGGTGGCCGCGGCGGGGTCCATGATGACGCGGACGGTGTTGTCCTCGTCCTCTACGAGTGCGACGGTCTCGACCAGCTCGGGGGCGGGGGTCTCCTCGACCCGGATACGGATGTGCCGGCGGGGGGGGAGGGGCGCCGCGGGGTCGAACGGATCGGCCGGCGGCGGCTGGTGGGAGAAACGGGCGAGTTCGCCATCATTCAGGGTGGTCATAGCCAACAACATAGCGAGCGGGGCCCGCAGGAGGTCCCCTTCCGGGGAAGTGATGAGCAGTTCTGCGTTGTCGCCGTTGGCTTCGAACTTGAGCTGCATTGGGTGCCTTTCCTTGGGGTGGTCTCCTGCATCTTATCTATGACTTCTAACAGTGGGAAGAGTGGATTCTCTCCGGAAACGCGGAAGGGGGCCCGGTGTCGGCCGGGCCCCCTTGTCGTGCCGATGACCACCCCTGGTCGACGGCACCGGACAGACTACTTGCCGGCGGGGTCCGGGGGGGTCTTCGCGCGCCTCTTGGCCATGCGCCACCGCCACTCGGTAGCGATGCCGCTCACGGCCAGCGGTACGCCGTACTGGATCATGCCGCTGATCTCGATAGGCAGTTCGCCGCTCGGGAACCACACCCGCTTGGCCAGCCACGCTACGAACGCCGTCGTACTCGCGATGAAGCCGACCAGCTGCACATCCGTCTTGGTGGCGTTGGCGGTCTCGGGCCGGGTGGTCGGGCTGTTGCTCACTTCTTCTCCAGGGCAGTCACCCGCGTCTCGACACTGGTCAGGCGCTTGTCGAGCGACGCGAGTGTGGGTGCGGCCGGGGCGCCGGCCGGGGGCTTGGGGAGGGTGACACCGGCCCATGCGCGCAGGGAGTTGATGTCGGCGAACTGGCCGACGTTCTGGTCGGTGCCGGCAGTGATGCCGTACTGGTGGAACGTCCAGGCGTGCTGGACCTTGGGGTGTCCGGCGGGGGAGTTGGGGTCGGCGATCCACAGACCGTCACCGCACTGGCTCGTCTTGTCCCGGTGCAGCCAGAAGTCCAGGTTGCAGTAGAGGACCACGCGGTGAGGGACCTTGGTCGCGCCCTTCAGCACGCGCAAGAACTGGTCCTTCTCTTCCGAGCTGGCCGCCTTGTCCGGCGGCTGCGGGGTCTCCCAGTCGCAGCCGAACATGTCGCCGGCCTGCTCGGGGGCCGTCTTGAGGAAGTGGGCCACCTGCGCGGCGATGCCGCCCGGGTGCAGGAAGTGGTAGAAGCCGACCACGGCGCCAGCCTTCCGCGCGGCGGCGGCCTGCGACGCCATGTGCGGGTTGACGTAGGTCAGTCCCTCGGTCGCCTTCACCCAAACGAACGAGTTACCGGCCACGGCGGGTGTCGGTGGCTGGTAACTCGCTACGTCGATTCCTCTAACGGTCATGTCTGCCCCCTTTTGTGTGATCCTCCAATGATCGCACGGGGGTACGACAGTTGACCGGTTTTTACGTCAAGCGCTCAACTTCTCGTCGTCAAGGGATTCGACGCTGAACAGATAGCCGAGCGTCGGGTCCTTCGCGGCCGGGACGAGGGTGCCGCGCTGCACGCGGGTGGTAACCGACTTGGCCTTGATGCCGAGCCGTTGAGCTACCTCCCGGGTGGTCAGCCACCCCTCGGGTACGACCGGTGCGGCCGGTGCTGCGGTGGGGTCCTCACGCAGTGCGGTGGGGGTGGCCGCGATGTGGAGCAGGTGCGCGAGCACGGCGGCCGGCACGCAGCTGGTGATGATGACCAGGGGGAGCGGCGGCCGGGGCGTCACGCTGACGTACCCGGTGGTGATCAGGTGTGCAGTCATCTGTGCGGCCATCGCCAGCACCAGCGACAGGCCCGCGCCGATCACCGCCGTCCAGCCTCCCGGGGTGCCCGGGCGCCGCTGGCCGGCGACCGCCGCGGCGATGCCCGCATACGCCGCGAGCACGGCAGCCATGCCCCACGCCAGGTTGGTAGACCAGCCCGCGGCCACCGCCAATTCGTGCTCGGCGGGGGCCCCCATCACCAGCACGGTGACCGCAACGACCGGCCGCCCGACCGAGATGAACGCCCGCACCCACAAGGGCGCTGCGGCCCTCCTGCGGCCCCTGCGGGGGCCCTGCGCCCTGTCCACCAGCGCCCGTACCCGCGACGGCTGCACGTCTCCGTCCAGGTCGTCCGCGACGCTTCTCTCCTGTAGTGCCATGCACGCTCCTCGGTCCTTGCCCGGTGACCGCCGGGCCGAAGGGATTCTGCCATGGGTCGACAACTGTCGCCCCCCTCTGTCGACATGGCGACAGACCTGCCTCAGCCGATGACGACCGTGTAGCTGGTGCCGGGGAACTCCCACGGTTCTGTCGTCTCCCCGAGGTCTGGTTCCAGCAGCTCGGCGACGAACTCCTCCTCGACGTCGTCGGGGTCCGGCTCACCATCGCGCCATAGGTCGCGGATGGTGTCCCAACTGCCCTGGCTCCCGTCGATGATGAGGGCGGCCGTGCCGCTGTTGCCGCCCCGCATCCGCTCGTCAGTGCCGACCTTCACGGTGCCGTGGATCCGGATGTCCTCACCCTCTACAAGCGCGGCGGGCCAGCGGCCGGCCATCCGCTCGTAGGCCGCAGCGATGCGGGCTTGCATCGCCGGCTGCGGGGTCTGTGTCTCCGACAGCCACCGCCGCAGGGTGCCGGCGGTGGCCGACACCCCGGCATCGGCGGCGGCCTGGTAGCCGCGGGGCGAGCTGGTGAGCTTGGTCAGCTGCGCGTGCCACCCCACTGCGGTGTAGCTGCGGTACTCGCCGCGGCGGTCGGTGCCGGCCGCCGCGGCGATCGCCGCGAGGATCGCTTCCCCGAGGCTGCCCCCGCTACCGCTGACGCTCACGACGCGGTACTCCCCTCAGCTTGAACTGCGCGTACGGCATGGGCGACATGACCTCTTCACCCGTCCGCAGCTTGATGGGCTTGTGCTTCACCTGGCCGAACCCCGGGCCGATCCGGTAGGGCTCGGGCACCCACAGCCGGTCCGTCTCGCCTGCCGGCATGACGAACACCGCCTCGTCGGTGTTGCCGAGGCTGAGCAGCCAGGCGCCCCCGGCGACCGCCTTGTCGGCCCGGTCCCAGTGCCGGATGGATGCTTCCGCCCGGATGCTGATGTTCCAGTCCGGCCGCCAGAACGGGGACCGCGCCTGCTTCGGCCACAGTCCGCGGATCGCGGTACTGATGGCTCGCTTCGCCTCGTCGCGGACCTCCTGCGGTTCGGACGCGGTCGCCTCGCGCAGCTGCTTCGCCCACCGATAGAACGGCTCGAACAGCGATGCGTTACGGCGGCCGGTCCAACTGTCGAGCACATCGAGCAGCTTCACGCGGCCAGCTGCCGCCAGCTTGTCCATGTGCTCGATGGCGGACGAGGTGATCCACACCGTCTCGCCGACCGCGCCGACCCTGCCGAGCGGGTGCGGGGTGCCTTCCTCGCGCCACTCGGGGATGACCACCTGGAAGATCCCGCCGCGCTGCCGCCGCTCGGCGACGTCGACACCGAGCGCGCCCGTGTGCGTGAGAGCGTTGGGCGCGACCGGCACCGAGCTGCAGGCGGACGGGAACGAGCCGTTGCGGTCGATGACCGCAATGAGCGCGTCGTCAGCCGGCACCGGGCCGGTCCACCCCTTCGACTGGTGGGCACCGTCCATCCTCTCGGACATCAGCGTCCAGGGCTTCCCCTCCCGCTCGGCTTTCACCACGCGGGGGAGCGGGTGCATCCGGGACCGCTGCTCGAACCCGCGCTTCATCTCGGCGAACGCCGGGAACCGGCGGGTCTCGGGGTGGTCGTGCTCCTCCTCCTGGTCCTCCTCCTGGTGCTCCGGCTCCTCGATGGCGGGGCCCGGCTGAGCAGGGATTTCCACGGTCGGAGTGCCGAGCCACGTGCGGGCCAGCTCTTCAACACCGGGGTCGGGGACGCACTGCGGGTGGGTGTCCTGGCCGCGCTCCACAACCGTCATCGGCTGGTCGCACAGCCTGCATTTCGGGTGGTCCGCGATGGTCAGCTGCGACAGCTCCCACCGGCCGCGCCGGTAGGCCGTGATCCCTTCCCGGCTCAGCCTGCGCAAGGCGGCCTTCAGCGTGTTCGGGTTGATGGTCGGCAGAGCGGCGCGCAGGTCGGCGGCGTCGCGGGGGCCGCGGCTGGTGAGCACGTCGACTACCGCCCGCTTGGTCCCGGTCAGCTGCGCCTGCGTCGGGGTGATCGCGTCGGTGAACGACCACCGGCCCTTGTCGTCCATTTCCAGCGCGTACCGGAAAGGGGCGTCCACGCGCACCTTCTCGCTGACCAGGAGGCATTCGTCGGGGTTGTCGGGGTTGGGGGTCAGCTTCATCACGGCGACCGCGCTGCCGGCGATGCCTGTCGAGCCAGACAGCTCGCCGGCCTTGTTGGTGTGGTGCACCGCGACGATGCAGACACCGTGTTGGAGAGCGAGGCGGTTCACCTGCCGCAGGCACCAGGCGTCCCACTCGTAGGCGTTGACGCCGTGCGGTTTCGAGCCGAGGAACAGCCGCAGGGTGTCGATCCGGACATAGCTGTACGGGCGGCCCTCCTGCTCGGCCTCGGTCAGCCGCTGGTCCAGGCGGGCCAGCTTCTCGGCCAGCTCGTGACCTGGCCACTCCGTCTCGTAGTCGATGTCGGCGGGCATCGGCCGGCCGTGGTCACTGGGGAGCAGGCCCCAGGGCGTGAGGGTCAGCGACCGCTCGGCCGCCAGGCGCATGTCTCCTTCGAGGTCCACCACCATGCAACGGTGGGGGCCCTCCGGCATCCAGTGCCCGAACGGCCGGCCGAACGCAAGGTGCTCCTCTACGGCAGCCTGGAGCATGGATTTTCCCAGGCCAGGGGCGGAGAACACGACGGACAGGCCGACGTAGAGCAGGCCGTCGAGCAACCGCGGGTGCTCGCCGAGGTCTGCGGTACGCGCCTCGGTGATGGTGAAACTCGTCGGTAGCTGGAGGGGGTCTACGGTTCTCATCACGGCTGGATTCCCCCCCTGGTGCGTGCTGCGTTGGTCATCCGGTGGCATACTGACCGGCGTTCCTCTTCTGCTGGAGGGTGGACGAATGCGGGGCCCGGTGGACGAGACCGGGCCCTTCGCACGTTTGGGGTAAAGCGAGCCTATGCGCTCATAGCGGCGCTGGGCTCGAACAGTGCAGGCTCGGCCCGTAGTTGGGCCAGCTCTTCGGCTATCGCCTCAAGCCCGCTAACCACGTCGCCATGGTTCGCCCCCGTTCGCAGCTCGGTGCCCGTGATGCTGACCAGCCCGCAGTCAGCCAGGGCGTGCGCCATCCGCTCCAGCTCGCTTCGCCGGCACCAGTAACCGGCGCCGACGTCCAGCACCACCGCCGATCGGGGGGAGATCGGTAGTGGGTTCCCACTCAAGATGTGACCAGCACGGATCTCACCGTAGCCGTCATGGGGAAGAGTTACCCGGAATACTGCACGAACGGTAAGGTTGTCCACGAGCACGCACGCTCCAATCAGATGGGCTCCGGTGACCGCCGGGGCCCATCGCTCATTCCGTGGGCTTGCCATCCGGCGGGGTGTCGTCGCGCGGCGGGGGGCTGATCATCACGTAGTCACGGCCGTAGCGGGTGATCATGATCGGCTCGCCTCGTGACACAACGCGCTCCAGGGTTTCCCCGACACGCTGCACAAACTGCCCGGACGGAAGTCTCTCCATAGACTTCACACTAGCCGAACAGTGCAGCTTTTCCTATCGCGGGTGATCACTCGTCGTCGTAGTGGTCGCCCATGAGCCGCGAGACCCTGCGCTTCCGTTTGGCCGGCGGGCCCGTGGGGGCCGGCGGGGTCGGCGGGGCCGGGGTGGTCTTCTTCGGCGGGGCCGGCGCGGTCCGCTTCTTCTTCAGGTCCTCGTTCTCAGCGCGCAGCCGCGCCAGCTCCGCCCGGTCCTTGACGATGTCGTCGTCGGGGGCCGGCGCCGGGGCGGGAGTCGGCGCGGGTGCCGGCGTCGGCTCGGGGGCGGGGGCGGGGGTCGGCTCGGGGGCGGGGGCGGGCGTCGGCTCGGGCGGAACGCTCATGCCGAGATCTCCTTCCAGTACGACAGCTCAGCGTCGAGTGCGCGGCGGCCTGCCCAGCGGGCTAGCCGCTGGTAGAACTCCATCGCGCCGTGGTACGCGACCGCCGCGGCCGGCACGTCGGTGCCGGCCGGGGCGGACGACCGCGCCGCGGCTGTGGCCAGAACCAGGCCCACAGTCACGACAACGATGGTCACGTGGTGTGGCTTCATCACGGTTGCGCCGGGGGCGGGTTGTCACCCGTCTGGGCGACGTCCTGCTCCTGGCCGTCGTCGGCGGCCGGCGCCTGGTCCTGCTTCTTCCACGGGGCCATGAACGCGTCCTCGGACACGATGATCTGCCCCTCGGTGGTGGTGAGCACGAACCCGGGCCCGGTGAATTCCTCGCCGGTCCACGCGCATTCGCGGGTCATCGGGGTCGGGTCTTCTTTCGCCATGGTCAGCCTTTCATGTGAGGTTGTGCAGCGGGATGGAACCGTTTATCAGATACTCGCAGTTGAGTGCGGCACTGAGCCCGGTCGGGGTCGGGAGGTTGAGATTCCCTGCCGTCGTGAGCATCGCCATACCTGACGAGAATGCGGCGGTGGTCGTGTTGTACTGCTGGACATAGATCGGCTGCTGGCTTTTCGGCCGGTAGCCGACCGACACATTCAGTACCGTCGCGGACGGGGCGGTGCCGGTCGTCGCCGTCTTGAATGCGCCGCTGAAACGCAGTTCGTCGCTTTCCGTCTTACGGATGCGGAGCGGGCCCCAGTTGGTGCCGCCGTGGAATGTGGTGGAGTCCATCCATTGCGTACTGGAATACGTCGGAGTCTGCCACTGCTCCAGGCTGTTACTGCCAGGCACGACCGCCGAAAGGGCGCCCACGCTCGCGTCGAAAGCCACGCCACCGGCAAGCTGGGTATTCAACAGGATGTGCTGGCCGACGTTGAAAAGCGATGCCGCCGGCGTGAGGAAACCGCCCCCCGCGTCGTACATGAACTGAATCATCGCTTCGCCGAACTGGATCGAGTGGGTGCCGTCGTCCACGTCGAAACTGGTAATGGTCCCGGCATCGTCGCCGATCGTCATCATCAGCTTGTCATCATCGTCGTACAGCGACATGGATTGGTCGTTGTTCTCATTGATGACGATGCGCCGGCCAGTGAGACCGGTCGCCAACATCGCAGCTATAAGGAACCCGCGGAACGTCCCGTTGTTGAATTCCGCGTCACCATTGGCGAAAATGCACCAGCCAGAAACACCGGCCACGTAGTCCTGCGACTGGATTTGCTCGCGGACCAGCACGGTGCCGGCCACGATGGGCGGGTCGAATTGGACGCTCACCACTGCTCCCCTGCAACTGTCATCGTCGCGACGTCCCCGAGCTGGCCGCCGCGCCACTCGCACTCCAGGACCTGCCCCCGGGTCAGCAGGATCGGGCTGGACGCCGCTCCGTTGGCGAAGCTGCCGTCATAGGTGATGCCCTTGCTCTCGGTGCCCAGCGTGAGCTGAGCGCGCGGTACAGGGGCCTTCCCGGGCCTGGTGGTCTGGAGGATCACGCCGGTGATGGACCAGTTGGCGGGGCCGGCCGATCCGGGACCGATCTCGGCCGTACCGTTCCCGTCCGCGTCCAGCTGCACCTCGACGCTTTTGCCGAGGGGTACCGGGTCAGCCACTGGTAGCCCAATTCTCAGTCCACACGCTCACGCTCACCGGCGTCACGGTATCCGCGATGACGAATACGCTGCACGTCGCCGTAATGCGGCGCGTACCGCCATCTTTGATTTTCGGCTGCTGCGGGGCGTCCTGCGCCGACAGCTCTTGGAATGCGACGCGCAGCGCGGCCCCATCCGCCTGTAGCTCGATGAATGCCCGGAAGGGGTCCGGCCAGCCGACCTGGACCCAATCCGAATTGTCGATGATGCGGCATCGGCCTGCCGCCGATTCGTTCGGGAGTGCCTTAGTCCGCACGGTGGTCGTGGTCTCCACCACGCACACCGGCACCGTCGCCAGCGGGGGGTCAGGCTCGTGTTGCAGGACCATATCCCGGTCCGGCTGGTAGCTGCCCTCACTCATGCCGTGCTCCCCTTCCCGCCTATTTTCCCGCGCAGTGCTTTACCGGCCATTCCCGAAATCTGTTTCAGCTCTTGATCGCGGACCACCATTACCAGGCCAGCGATAACGAGAGCGCCCCCGCCAATGACATACGAGATGCGCACCCAGTTGGACGCCTTCGACAGCCATTCCGCCGTCGACTTGATGAATCCGTACGTTCCCGTAATGGAGTCACCCAGACCGGCTACCGGATTGCCGCCCGTCACGAGGTCTTTCAGGAAGGGCTCGCCGGGAATGATCAGGTTGAAGGGGTCTTTGACGTCGTCCCAGAAATTCGCGGACTGCGCGGTCCCCGCCGGTGCGCCCGAATAGTATTTCTCGTAATCGCCGTTGGTGAATGTCGACCAGGCGCTGAAGTCGGTGCCGCCGTTCGACACGATGACCATGGCGTGCGCGTTCGTTTTCACATCGAACAGCTGGCTATTGCTGGTGATACCGAATTGCTTGCGCCGGGCCGGTCCGAGGTCGCCCTTCATGTTGATCTGCCACGGGCCGTAGGAATCGTCCAGGCCCGTCGTGTTGTGGGCGCTGGTCTCCCCCCTGCTCTCAGCCATGGCGACAGCCGCCGCGAGCGCGGGGTTACCGGCCCCCGCCGCGGCGGCGTACATCTGCAGCTGCGCCTGGCTGAGCTTCATCAGCGGTCGAACTCGCTGCCCGCGCTAGCGAACATCGTGTACGGCTCGGTGTCCTCGGGGGCCGGGCCCGCAGCCTCCGTGCCGGCCGCCATGGCGTCGCCCGGATCGAGGTACCGGCCGGCCGGGCTGTCGGTGTAGTTGCTGGTCCGGGACCAGACCGCCATGCCGACCACCGCCACCGCCCCCATCATCAGGATGGTGGGGTCATGGGCCAGGAGGCTGATACCCGACACGACACCGATGCTCATAGCGGTGGCGGTGCGCTCGCTCGCGTCGATGTCCTTGTTGCCGGCCGGCAGCGCGCGGATGTCCGCGTCGGGCGGGGTGGCGTTGGTGTGCATCGCGTACACCACACCCATGACCGCGAGACCGGCCATGATGCTGAACTCGGGCTTGAGAGCCATGGGTCACTTCGCTTTCGTCTTGGTGGCGACGCTGGCCGACTTGGCACTGAGCGCGTTGCCGGGGCCGATGGCCTGAATCTGGTACGTGTACCGGGTGTTGGGCTTCAGGCCCGAGCGGGTCATGAACGTGCCCTGCGTCTGGCCGACGTCGTGCCCGTTCTCATACACGTGATAGCCGGTCGCCTGCGCCTCGCTGGTGCCCCACAGCACCCGCAGGCCGGTCGCGCCGACGTTGCTCACCGAGGGGCGGCCGGGGGTCTTCATCTTGGGCCTGGCCGTGGTGATGCTGACCGCGTTCGACTTCGGGCCGATGTTCCCCGAGCTCGTGTGCGCGGCTACCTGGAAGGTGTACGCCGTGCCCGGCTGGAGACCCCCGACCGTGCCCGACGTGCCGAACGCCTCGCTTGCGGGCGCCTCGTCACCACTCCGGTAGATCCGGTAGCCGTCCGCGCCGGGGACCGCGCCCCAGGACAGATGGACGGTGGTGGAGTTGGTAGCGGCGCCGGACAGGCCCGTGGGTGCCACGGTGATAGTCGAGTCCCCGCCGGACACGATGGGGTGGTTGCCCTCCGGCGGGTAGCCGGCTACCGCGATCGCGGCCTGGACGATGCTGACCTGGTCGGCCGTCAGCGCCTTGCCGGCCAGGAAGTACCCGAGGTCGGTCAGCACGGTGACGTAGCTGGTGTCGCCGTCCATGCTGAGCTGCGTCGCGGCGTACTGCGTCCACTGGGAGTTGGTGGTGCCGGTGAAGCCGTAGGAGGAGGTGTCGCCCCCGGTGTCGTCGGGGATGCCCACCGCGTCGTCGTAGGCGCCCGGGACGGTCGGTAGGGCGCCAGGGTCGGAGAACCCGTCATCGGCCGCGGTGGTGTCGTCTGCCGGCATCTGGCTGGCCGTGTACCACCGCCACCCGATGTAGAGCGCCCCGCCCACCCCGATGATGATCACCGGGGTTTTCGGGACGTGCCCCAGCTTGGGCACGTTGATCTGTTCCATCACATCCGCCCGTCGTCGACGAAGTCGGAGACCGGTGCCGGCACGTCGGTGGCCTGCTCGTAGTCGGTCATGACCGTCTCGGTCGGCAGGCTGAAGAAGCTCGGGGTCTGGAACGTCGGCAGCTGCCAGCGGGCCGTGCCCGAACTCGCCGGCGTGTACGGCGCCGGGTCCTCCACGTTCGGCTTGTCCACGGGGAACTGCGGCTCCAGCCCGGTGTAGGCCCGCAGCTCCGCGTCCTGGCCGAACTTGCCCATGGGGTACTCGTACAGACCCCAGTCCTCGATGCGCGTCCCCAGCCGGTAGCGACCATTGCCGCCCTCCTCCTGGCCGTAGACCTCCGTCACGCCGTTGGTCTGGTCGTACGAGTTGCGGCCCATGACCAGGTACGCCATGTCGTCCGAGACCGTCGAGCCCGCGTTCTGCGGGCTGTTGCCCTGGACGTACGCAATGTGCTGGCCCTGCGTGGCGTGCTTGTACGGCACGTAGGTGTCCGGGCGGAACAGCTGCACGGCGTGCGCGGCCATGAGCCGGGCCTGCCACGCAATGTCGCGCTGCCACCGGTGGACGTTGCTCGGCACCGGGCGCTCGAACTCGCCGGCGTGCGTGATCGGCGCGTCGCGCATCTCGGTGTACGCGCTGGCATCCTGCGGCGACCACACGTCGCCGGTCTGCGCCGGCGGGGTCTCCGGGACCGGCTGGAACGGGTCCGGGTCCGGGTCGGGGTGCTCGTGCCGCGGGTCGACACCGGGGACCGGCGGCCGGGACGCGAAGTGCGCGGACGCACTACGGAGCAGAGCACCGCTGTAGGCAGCCATCCGGCCCCTCCTCTCAATATATATTAGGTAAACGCCCTGGTCAGCCGCGTCCCTGCGCCGTCTTCTGCCACTGCGAGATGCCGCCAAAGATCGCCTTGGTCACGCCTGCGGTCTGGCTGCTCTTCGCGACCAGCACCGACACCATGCCGGTGATCGCGAAGATTGTGCCGATCTTCTGAAATGCGTTCATGCCTGGATGTCACCTCCCTTCGGTCCACTCGCGCCGCCGGACCCGGTGGAGTTCCACCAGCTCACGGCAGACTCGGCCGGCGACGGCACTGTGGCCTGAACCCGGGTCAGCGTCACCGCGACCAGGCCCGTGTAGGCCAGCATCTTCGCGCCGTCCATCCACACCCGCTCGAAGCCGCTGAAAGCGACCGCGAGCAGGCCCGTAGCGATCGGCACCCGCCAGTCGAGCGGCTTGCCGTGGAACACGGTCTGGTTCGCGATGGTGATCAGGCCCATGGCCAGCACGGGCCCCGTGGTCGCGCTCATGCCGCGATCGCCCCCGCGCTGCTGCTGCCGCCGTACCGCCGCGGCACCCAGCCGGTCTGGCCGTACATGATGTTGTCGATGGTGTCGACCTTGACGTTGACGCCGGTCCGCTGCTGGCCGATGGCGTAGCCGCCACCCATAGCGATCGCGATGTGCCCAGTCCCGCAGAGCAGGTCACCGATCACGATGTCGGAGCGGCTGACCGTGGTCAGCGCCCGCCAGGTCCGGTACGACATCGTCACGCTGGCCCCGGGCGGGGTGATCCCGCAGTCCTTCAGCACCTTGCCCACGAACGACGAACAGTCGCTGAAGCCATCGGCCCAGCGCTTGCTCTGGCTGTAGACCTCACCGCCGCGGTTGAGCGCGGCCTGGACGAACTCCGGGTGGCCGGCACCGCCGGCACCGGTGAAGCTGGCCTGCGTCGGGGTCGCCGCGGCCGTGGTCGACGCAGTCGACACCGGCGTGGGCCGGCCCGTGCTGAGGTCCCGGAGCGCCTGGACAGGCGACGCACCGGTGAACCCGGCGAACACGATCACTCCGCCCACCGCCGCGACGCCCACCGCTACTCCGGAGATAGCCATCTCAGACCTTGCTCATGACCTTGGGCACGACGAGGTAGCCGATCACGATGCCGACCGCGAGGGTGCTCAGCGGCTTGAAATACTTCATGGGTGCTCCTGCTCCTGGTGCTCGATGTGGGACGGGAAAGCGGCTGGTCAGCCGCTAGTCGACTGCGGGTTCTGGCGAGCGAGTGCCGCGTTCCCCCAGAACATGACCTCTTCGAGGTGCGTCATCATCAGGACCTTCTCGCGCCCATCCGGGACCTTCTCGTTGAGGAAGTCGGCCAGCTGCCGGCACGACTGCCGGACGGAGGTGTGAGCGTCGCGCTTCTCCTCAGTCGGGGCGGCGTGAAAAGCGAATCGGTTCTCGATGTCCAGGGGGTCCATGTCGCTCCTCAGCGGCTGGTGAGGGCCTTGTTCTGGCCGCCGGGCGGGCGCACGAAGTTGTAGTAGGTCGTGAGCTTGCTGGTGCCCGAACCGCCGATGACGCCGCGGAACCCGAGGGTGTCCGCCGCGCTGACGGACAGGTACTTGTAGCGGTCCTCCGAGCCTGCCTTCAGACCGTGGTCCGTGATGAAGGGCAGCGTGAACCAGCCGTTCTCCCTGCCGCCCGGGGTCTCGATGGCCTGGATGTAGCCGTAGTCGCGCTCCATCTTGCGCACCCACGTGGTCTTGGCCCGGTCGTAGGGGACGTCGTTGTTGAAGAACACCTGCGCCGGGTCGGGCCAGTTGCTCTCACCGCCGGAGCGGGAGCCGGAGGAGTCCACCAGGGAGAACGACAGGGTCCGGTACAGCCCCTCCATCTGTGACAGCTCCTCGTCAAAGCTGCCCGCGACCGCCGGCATCGTGTTCCGCCGGAGGTACAGCACCGCACCCAACCCGGGCGGGGTCGTCACGGTGGCGTTCTTCTGCGCGTCCCGGCCGGCACTGGACCGGTAGGCGTCCTGGTGGATCGTCATCTTCATCGTCACGGCGTTGGTCGGTGCCGTGCTGTAGATGTCGGTGCTGGCCGCCGCGGACACGTCCAGGGCGTACGCGTTGTTCGAGTTGGTGTTGGGCAGCGGGCCCAGCGGCTCACGGCGGACGAACTGGATCGGCAGGTGCAACACCATGGTGAAGCTGCCGGCGGTCGCGCCGCTGCCGGTGGTCGCCGAGTAGGTCTGCGACTGGCGGACGTCGTCGCTGAAGCTGAAGCCGCCCCACTTGACGAACTGCGACAGCTCCCAGCTGTTCATGGGGCCGATGACAGGCTGGCCGCCGGTGTCGCTGATCTGCAAGTAGCCGGCGGCACCGAGCGGCATGTTCTCCTTGAATGCCACAGTGGCCGCGTTGGTCGCGGTGACCGCCGTGAACGTCAGGAAGAAGTCGGCGAGAAAGCCGTTCGTACGGATGTTGTAGGTCTTGTACGGCAGCGCGCCGGCCCCGAGGGTGACCTGATCCGAGTAGGTGTGGGTCTCCAGGTCCACCGTGCCGGTGAAAAAGGGCCGCAGCGCCGGAGCGGGCGCGGAACCCTTCTTCGCCGGAGCTTTGGTGGCCGCCTGCGGCTGCGCGGTGGCGGTCGCCATAGCGCCTCCAATCGTGGAATGGGCAGAGATACGTGGAATGCATGATGGGGCATTCCCCGCGCATTGTCCATTCCTCTTTTCACACAGCTTCTACGATGCACATAGTTCTTTTATCGCGGTTGATGTAGAGGAATTCATACTGTTCTAGGTTGGCCACGATGTGTTTCACCAAGTCCTTATCGACGTTGGCGCCGATATCACCCATCTTCTTCTGCGCTGCCTCGGTGGTGTCGTTGCCCAGGAAGATGTGATGAGCCTGGTAAGACCACATCGAGATGTACGCGGCCCGCTGTGAAGCCACCCACAGACCACAGTGCATGGACCGGCCCTTGGTGTGGACCGTGCGGATTTCCTTCTTCAGGCCGTGCGCGGGGAGTTCGTTCTCCAGCGAGTACGTTTCATCGCCGAAGATGATCCACTCACCGCGCTTGTAGCACCACCGGATGCACTGGCCGAAGATGACTTTCTGGGCTGCCTCGTCGCGGTCGATGTCGAAAGACGCGGAAGGCCAGAGCGCGTACCCGGAAGGCTTGGTCACCCGCCGCACGTAAGGCGTGGGTGGCCAACGCCGAACGGTGCGCCACTTGTTCTTTTTCACCAGCCGCGAGACCGTCTCGTCTCGCGGCTTCATCACCAGAACCACCGCTGGAAGTTCCGGTTTAGCGGTGACTTCCAGCAATTCGTAGCCGAGCTGCGTCTTACCACCGCCGGAAGGGGCCAGGATCGTCACGTGTTCCCCGACACCGTAATCCCAGACCTCATCAATGAACTCCCGGCGGCCGTACCGCACCACGTCCACGTCGGGAATGCGGCTCCTCACGCCACATCACTCGCGTACGCGTACTCAGCCCACCCGTTCTCTGCGGTCGGCTCGACCCGGACCGCCCCGTGCGGCTCGTCCTCGACGTCGCCCTGGCGGTACGGCTCCTGCTCCTGGTCGTCGTCCACGCTGCCACCGGACATCATTTGTTCGATCATGTCCTCGGTCAGGCCCGCCTCGGCCGCCTGCCGCTCGATCTCCCGCGCGAACTGCACCGCCCGGAGCGGGCCCATCTTCCGCGCGGCGCCGGCCAGCTGCGGGGAAGGGTTCTGCCAGTTGCTCACCAGCGACTTCGCCAGCTGGCCGGCCACCTTGAAAGCCGCGAGGTACGGCAGCGCGTCGCCGGTCTTCTCCAGCCACCCCAGCAGCCCAGGCTTATCCACCGCCAGACCGGTCAGCACGTCCGCGATGGGGTCGACGTGCGCACCCACAATGATCACGCTGCCCTGCGCCGCCATCTGCCGGCGTTCCCCCCACTTCCGGGCGAACATCGGCGAGCTGGTGGCCAGCGCGGCTGGCGTCAGCAGCATGTCCGACAGCTCACGGAGCGCCTGCTTCTGCGCGGCCCGCTTGCCCTTGTCCCCCTCACTCGAGACCGGCGACGCCGCGGCGGCGGCCTCCGACTTCTTCGGCGGGGCCGGCGCCCGACCCCGGTTGCTCTTCTTCGGCACACCATCCTGGCGGTACCCGTAGGGCGCCAGCGGTTTCCCGAACTCGTCCCGCCCGTGCGGCGCCAGCTCGTCCACGTCATCCGACATAGTTCATCCCCCTGAACATTTCCGGGAGCCCGCGCGCGGCGGTGTCCCCGCCGGCCAGCTCCAGGCGGTGAGGCAGGATCGCCTCTTCCTCGCTGAACACCACGCCGGCCTTCCTGGCCTGCCTCGCGTAGATCAGCACCGTCCACGCCTCGCGCAGACCGATGCCGCCGACGTGCAACTTGACGTAGAAGCACCAGGGGTCGTTCACCTGGTGCCGGGCCGCGTCCCGCCGGGTGTCGTACAAGACGCCGTCCGACCGGCCGTCAGACAGCCGCACCGCGATGAAGTGCCCGTGCGCCTCATCCCCGAGCGCGGACAGGTGGAGCTCCACCGCCTCCTGGAGGCGTTTCGCCGCGTCTATCTCCTCGTTCGTCGCCAGGAGGAAGTCAGCCGGCATGTCCGCACCCCTTGTGACCAGCGCTTATGTAAGCGCCAACGCTGAAGGCCAGGGCCAGGAGGGAAACCGCCGAAACCGCGATAAGAGCCACCGTGGCCCACTCGGTCGTCTCGATAACGCGGTGGCTCGCGTCGCTGACGTCGGTCAGCGCGTCACCCGCACGCTCACGTAGTCGTTTCATGGTCAAAATCTACGCCCTTAAGACGCTTGATGTCGAGATTCTTCACGTCGAGAGACTTAGGTAGAAGAACCTCGACATCAAGACATAGCGCCGCGACCGCGCTACCGTGGACAGGCAGGCCGCCGGCCCGCGCCCGTGGACTTCCCCAAGCCGCGGAAGACGCGACGACCCCGCCCCCACCCCCCCGGGCGGGGTCGTCGCGTACCCACCCCACAACACCGGTTGATCCACTACAGTGGGCCCCAGCTTCACCGCGAAACCCCGTCCTCGGACGGGGTTTTCGTCGTTTTCAGCCCCAGGGTGCACCGGGTGCACCGGGTGCACCGGGTGCATCGGGTGCACCGGGTGCAGCACTCGGGGCTAAAGATTCGAATCGTGTTCGACGGAAAGTAGGACAGATGGACCAGATTCAAGAGCTGATCGAGCAGGCGGAACAGCGGCTTCAGGAAGCCGGCTCCCAGCACACGTTCGGGTTCCTGGACGATGACGGGCTGATGCTGTACGGCGTCCTGGCCGCCACCACCGCCATAGCCCGCATGCTGCACGACCAGACCCCCGAGCCGAGCCCGGGGCCGACCCCCGAGGGCCTGCCCGCGCCCGCGCCCGCGTCGGTGGCCGGCCGATGACCCTTGCCAACCTGGCCTCTGCGGGGGCCGGCATCCTCGTCGGGTACGCCGCCCTGCCGCACGCCATCGCCCGGGTCTTCCGCACCCGCACCCCGGACACCGAGAGCAGCGACCGAGCCCTACTCGACTGGGCCCGCACGCACCGACTCGTCTTCCGCGACACCCTCGGCCGGCCGATCCTGGATATGCAGCTGGACCTGATTCAGCCCTTCACCGCGGGTCAGGACGTAACCGAGCTGATGCCCGGACTCACCCTCGAAGCCGCAGAAAACACCAAGACGTTCATCGTCCCCCAACCCACCGCGCCCGCCGCGAGATGCACGA
>NZ_FMCH01000428.1 GCF_900091855.1 Streptomyces sp. DvalAA-14 | reverse complement strand
ACGGCGCCTCGCCGCCCGCCCAGTCCACCCGGGCGACCACGACCTGCCACTGCGGGACCTCGGCCACGCCCGGCACCAGCACCGGGGTCGCCGCCCGCAGCCGGGCGCCGATCTCGGCCGGCGGCGCGCCGCCCGCCACCAGCTCGAAGACCTCGGTGGCCAGCCGCCTGCGGACCGCCCGGGCCGCCTCGCGCCGGTCCCGCTCGACCGCGATCAGCTGCGCCACCCCGCGCAGCAGGTCCAGCCGCTCGGCCGGCCACTCGCCGGCGTCCGCCGCCACCGCCAGGAACCAGTCCGACAGCACGGTGGCCCGGATGTCCCCGGCGCCGGCGTCGGCGCGGACGGGGAAGAGCGAGAAGGTCCCGCCGCCCTGGACGGCCACCCGGTGCGGTGACGGACGGGCGGTGCGGGCGGCGGCCTGCTGGGCGCCGGCGAGATCGGCGCGCAGCGCGGCCGGCAGCGGACGGTCCGAGCCGCCGATCTCCCGCCCGGTGGCGGACAGCACCCAGGCCCGCAGGTCCAGATCGCTGCCGAGCAGATCGAGCACCGCGTCCGGGCCGCGGCCGGCGGGGCCGGACGACATCAGCCGCCGGTGCCGTTCCACGACCGCCGCGAGATCACCGGTCCGTTCGGTGGACACCTGCCGGACCACGTACTCGGTGACGGCGGCGAAGGCGACCTGCTCGTCCACGGCGAACAGCGGCAGCCGGTGGCGGGCGCAGGCGGTCACCAGGTCGGCCGGGATGCCGCGCAGGCCCGCCTCGCCGGCCGCGAGCGCGGCCACCCCCGCACCGGCCAGGATCCGGACGAACGGCTCGGAGTCGGCCGGGCCGTGCCGCCAGGCGAGCCCGGTGAGCACCAGTTCGCCACCGCTGAGATAGCGGCTGGGGTCGCGCAGGTCCGTGGTCATGACCCCGCGTACCGTACGGTCCAGCTCCTCCTGCCCGCCCAGCAGCCGCAGGCCCAGTGCTTCGGTGTCCAGCAGTGCGCGCAGCCGCATCGTCGTCGCCTTGTCGTGAGCAGTCCGTGAGCACCCAGGGTGACGGGGAAGCCGTTCCAACGGTGTTGCCGCTCGGATGCCGCGAGGTTTCGCAGCGGCCCTGTTCGGAGGAATCTACAAGACCGGTCGGCCGACCGGCCGAACGCTTCATGGTTTCGGTGACTGCACCCGAACGGGCGCGCAGCCGTGTACTGGTCACCCCGCTGTATGCGTTGCTCAACGGAAGGGATCCGTTCGTCCGGTCGCCGCCGCGGTCCGGCAGACGACATCCGTGGACGCCCGCGCCCGCCCGGCCGGAAGCACGGCCGGGCGGGCCCCGGCGGCCGGCCCGCCGCCCAGACCCCAGGGGAGTTGAGCCACCATGCTGGACATCGCCGAGCAGTTGCGCGGCTGGTGCGACCGGGGCCGGCCGTTCGCGGTGGCGACCGTCGCCGCCACCGGCGGCAGCGCGCCCCGGCAGCCGGGCGCGGCGATGGCGGTGGACGACGGCGGCGGCGTGATCGGCAGCGTGTCCGGCGGGTGCGTGGAGGGCGCGGTCTACGAGCTGTGCCGGCAGGCGCTGGCCGGCGGTCCCGAGACGGTGCTGGAGCACTTCGGCCACACCGACGAGGACGCCTTCGCGGTGGGTCTGACCTGCGGCGGCAGCATCGACGTCCTCATTCAGCGGATCGACCCGGCGGCCCGTCCCGAGCTGGCGGCGGCGCTGGCCGCCGCCGCCTCGGCCGAGCCGGCCGCGCTGGCCCGGATCGTGGAGGGCCCGGCGGAGCTGCTCGGCCTGGCCCTGCTGGTGCGGCAGGACGGGAGCGCGGACGGGACCCTCGGCGACCCGGACCGGGACCGTACGGCGGCCGCCGAGGCGATGGCGCTGCTGTCGGCCGGCCGCACCGGCACCGCGGTGATCGGCGCCGACGGCGGGCGCGTGCGGGGAGCCCGTCACCCTGCTGGTCGAGTCGAGCCTGCCGCCGCCCCGGCTGCTGGTGTTCGGCGCGGTCGACTTCGCCGCCGCGCTGGCCCGGGCCGGCCGGTTCCTCGGCTACCGGGTGACCATCTGCGACGCGCGCCCCGTCTTCGCCACCCCGCAGCGCTTCCCGGCCGCCGACGAGGTGGTCGCCGACTGGCCGCACCGCCATCTCGACACCGAGGCACGGCGCGGCCGGGTGGACGGCCGGACCGCGGTCTGCGTGCTCACCCACGACCCGAAGTTCGACATCCCGCTGCTGGAGCGGGCGTTGCGCCTGCCGATCGCCTATGTCGGCGCGATGGGTTCGCGCCGCACCCATCTGCGGCGGCTCGACCGGCTGCGGGAGGCGGGCGTGACCGAACTCGAACTGGCCCGGCTGCACTCGCCGATCGGGCTGGACCTCGGCGCGCGCACCCCGGAGGAGACCGCGCTGTCCATCGCCGCCGAGATCGTCGCCTTCCGCAACGGCGGCAGCGGCCGGCCGCTGACCGGCGCGCACACCCCGATCCACCACGACGCGCCGCCGCCGATCCACCGCCGGGTGGGCAGCCCCGCCGCGTGACGCGGATCCCCGCGCTCCCGCGGCCTGCCCGGACTCGGATCGCGGCGGACCCGGACGGAGACCGGACAGGGCCGTCGAGCAGGCCGCCGCCCGGCCGGCCGGGCGCCGGGCCGGCCGGGCGGCCTCAGCGTGCCGCTTCGAACGCCCGCCCCGCGGGTGTCTCGGCCGGCCCGCTGTGGAACAGCCCGCTGCTCGGCTTGGAGTCGTCGGCCGGCAGTCCGAACCAGGCGTACCGCTGGAGGTACGACAGCCCGTCCATCATCGTGGTGGCGGACGTGACGAACGCGGCCTGCTGCTGGTCGGTCGGGAAGCGGGTGCCGCCGTTGGCGAAGTCGATCAGCGCGAACTCGGTGAGCCAGATCGGCTTGTGGTAGCGGTTCCAGACCGCCTGCAGGTAGGACTTCAGCTGCGCCACCGCGTCCGGCGTGGTGAAGTCGCCGCCGTACCAGTGCAGGGCGATGAAGTCGACCCGGTAGCCCTTCGACTGCGCCCCGGACATGAAGCGGTCCAGCCAGCCGCCGGCCGTGTCACCGCCGTACGCCACCGCGGGGCTGCCGAGCACCTTGCCGGTGGCCTCCAACTGCGGCCACAGCGACAGAGCCTGATCGACCGTCATATTGGACTGCGCCGCCATGTCGGGCTCGTTGAAGCCCAGCAGATACGGGCCGGCCTGCTTGGCCTGGGCCAGTGAGGCGGCGTCCACGCTCTTGGCGCCCCAGATCATCGGTACGAAGCCGGGGCCGCTGATGCCGGAGTGGGTGGTGGACCAGGTGAAGTACCAGCCCGCGCCGGACCGGGCCAGCGCGGTGTCCACCCCGTTGAAGGTCCACACGCCGACGCCCTTGCGGACCGAGGACACCGGCGGCGCCGGCGGCGGGGCCGCCGGGGCCTTGGCCGGGGGGTGCGTGGCGGGCTTCGAAGAGGGCTTCCTGGCCGGCGGCTTCTTCGTCGGCGTCGGGGTGGGCGACTTCGACGCGGTGGTCGGGGGCGCCGTGGTGACCTGGAGTGTCGCGGACGGCCGGGCGGCGGTGGAGGGCGCGGCGTGCGCGGCCGGCGCCGGTCCGCCGGCGGCCAGGTGGACGGCCAGCAGCGCGCCGGCCGCGACCGCGGCGACCG
>NZ_FMCH01000051.1 GCF_900091855.1 Streptomyces sp. DvalAA-14 | reverse complement strand
CCGGCGGCGCCGGCCGGTCCGGCGGGTCGCCGAGCTCCGCCGTACCGGCTCGTGCCCGCTCGGGTCCGCCGCGCCGGCCCGCCGCCGGGATCGCAGCCATCGCGGCGGTCTCACTGATTGACCACGGCCAGTACGTACAGCACGCCCCAGGCCAGTGCGATGCACACCAGCGCCCGGTCCCGCAGCACCACGTCCTCCGGCTCGCCGGCTGTCCCGGCGTCGGCGAAGACCGCGTACCGCAGCACCGACAGGGTGAAGGGGATCATCGACAGTTGCCGCCAGGGCAGCCAGCCGCGCGGCCGGCCGCCGGTCTCCATCGCCCACAGGCAGTACGCCAGCACCGCCACCCCCGCCGCGAGCTGCCAGACGAAGCGCAGGTAGCCCGAGGTGTAGGAGCCGAGCAGGGCCCGGGAGGCGGCGACGTTCTCGCGCGAGGACATCAGGACGAGTTCGGAGTAGCGCTTGGCGGCGACCATGAACAGCGCGCCGAATCCGGAGGTGATCAGGAACCAGCGGGACAGGTCGATGTTCAGCGCGATGCCGCCGGCCATGGCCCGCATCAGGAATCCGGCGGTGACGATCACCAGGTCGATGACGAGAACGTGCTTCAGCCAGACGCAGTACGCCAGTTGCATGACCACGTAGCCGGCCAGCAGCGCGGCGGTGTCCGGATTGCAAACCAGGGCGGCGGTGACCGGCGCCAGCAGGGCCAGCACCGCGCCGGCGGCGTAGGCGGCACCGACCGGGACCTGGCCGCTGGCCACCGGGCGCCGGCATTTGACCGGGTGGGCCCGGTCGGCGTCGGCGTCGCGGGCGTCGTTGATCAGATAGACGGCAGCGGCGCAGGCGGTGAACAGTGCCAGCACCCCGGCCAGTCGCAGCGCCTCGCCGGGGCTGAGCAGCCGGGCGGCGGCGAAGGGCGCGGCGAGCACCAGGACGTTCTTCATCCACTGCCGGGGCCGGGCGGTCCGCAGCAGACCCCCGGCCAGGGTCAGCGCGGAGCCGCCGGAGGACGGTTCGCGCCCGGGAGGCTCGGGGCTGGGGTCGTCGACGAGTGCGGCGGACGGGTCAGTCATCGCGTACACCTGCCAGGGCCCAGCGGCGGCCGAGGCGGGCCATCGCCCCGCCGAGCAGCGCGCCGCAGGCGACATCGGTCGGGTAGTGGACACCCACCACCAGCCGGGACACGCACACCGCGGCGGCCAGCGGCGGGAAGGGGCCGCGCGGCAGCAGCGCCCCGAAGGCGATGGCCGCCGCGGCCGAGGACGCGGCGTGCGAGCTGGGGAAGCTGT
>NZ_FMCH01000376.1 GCF_900091855.1 Streptomyces sp. DvalAA-14 | reverse complement strand
GTCCGAGCCGATGGCGGCCATCAGCAACATCCGCCACTGCGTCGAGCGCCTCAGGCGCTTGGTCCAGCTCCCGGCCAACGGAACCTCTGCGCTGCCGCCAAACACCTCGGAACGCTGCCGGCAACACTCACCCACCAACTGAACGCCCTGGAGAAGACAGCAGGAATCCAGCTGATCCCGCGCACGAATCCGCTGGTGGCGACGGCTGCGGGCACCGCTCTCATCCGCGAAGCGGAGTACCTGCTCAACCTCTTGGATAAGGCCCGATCTCTCCCCACCTGACCGGCGGCTCGATCAACATCACAACGCGGTCCGCCTCGATGTCGAACCCGAGGGCTGGACGGCTCCCATCACCACCCTCGGAATCCATCAACACCGCCTTGCCCAACCGGCGACCGATCGCGGCGAGGAACCCGCACAGGACATCGAGTCGCTCCTGCCCCTGGATCTCCCGCAGGTCAAGGTCGAAGTCGATCTCCTCCGCTGCATAGAACCGAAAGATCGCCAACATGTCCGGCACCGGCCGAACCTCCAGAAGAGGCAGTTCTGCGTCGCCGGACGCGCCAGCACGACCCCAGCCGGGGGCAGCGGCAGTACGGCCGAGCCCTCGCAGTACCGGAATGGCCAGCCCCGCTCCTCCACGAGGTCGAGGACTGACTGCCAGTCCGCCTCCGAGGAATTAGGCACCCTCACGTCAGGCAGCGACCCCATCACTTCAAGGTCGAAGAACCACTTGACGTCGTCCCACAGCAGATCAGCCACCGCCCCATCCTGCCTCCCCAGTGCACCCTCACCTACCGATTTCCATTTCCGCTGTTACCACCGGCACCAGCAGCGGCTTGCTACCACCCAAAGCCGTTCGACAGTCCATCGCCGCAGATGGCAAGGTCACGCCTCATGGAGCTACTCGACGTTCTGACGGAGCTCGCCCGGTCGGGACAGCTGGGTCCGGTCGCGAACGGCGCCGCCTGGGACGCGGTCACCGAAGCGCTCGGCGAGCCCTTTGAAGTGGTTGACGGGAAGCGGCGGTCATGGCCGCGTCTGTTCGCCTACGGCGACCTTGAGCTGAGTGTCTGCCGCTGCCAGAAGGTCATCCTGATCTGCCTCCAGACCTGGCGGGACGTCGTTGAACTCCCCACGGGGCTCGCCGAGACGCGGCCGTTCACCGGCCACCCCAAGTACGCCGAAGTGATCGAAGCTCTCAGCCGCATCGGTTGCGCCTGGCAGCCCTACACGCCCCTGACCTTCGGCAACCAGTGCGCCATCCAGACCGCTCCCTCCGGTGTCGTCTTCGTCTTCGAAATCCCGGAGGGAGAAGACCCCATTCTCAACGTCGCTGGCCCACCGCCTCACCAACACGACTGTCCGGCCGTCACACGCAACAGCGGGATGCCAGGATGTCCGGGTGGTCAGCGCTGAAGAGTGGATTCGAATCCGCCGCGGCCTGCGGTTCGGGCAAAGGTTCCGAGGGACGGTGACAGCAGTCCCGAGGCCGGGTGCGATCGGGATCTTCGTCGACATCGGTCTTGCGGTCAGCGGTTTCGTCGATGTTCTGCTCCTGCCGACGGTCGCAGAACACTGGCCAAGCGAAGGAACCAAGGCCGAGTTCGAGGTCTGGTGGGCCGATCAGCGACCGCAGGTGCGGCTCAAGCCGGTGGACCCGAGGTTCCTGCGTGACGACTTCGCCCGCTGGCAGTCGAACTGGCGGCCGAACTGGCCGGAGAGCGTGCCGGTGGACCAGGCATGGGTCGATACGGCAGCGGCGTCACAACGCGGAACCGGCGTGATCGAGGAAACGCTGCGCGCCGCCGGTTGGCGGCCAGGGCGGCGCTTCCCAATCGACCGCTGGCGCGAGACGCTTGAGAAGACCGGTTTGGTCCTCATGCACGATGCCGCCAAAGCCTTCCTGACGGAGTTCGGCGGCCTGGACATACAGATCAGCGGACCAGGCATCTCCGTCGCCAAGACCTCCTTCAACTTCGACCTCGAAAACGTGATCGGCGAGGAGGACCGCTTCGCCGACTGGAGCGAAACTATCGGGCACGCCATCTTCCCCATCGGTGAGCTCGATCAGGGCAGATTCTTCCTCGGCATCGACGAGAACAGCGAGATCTACCTGGTCGAGACCTGTCTGGCCACATTCGGCCCCGCTCGGCAGGCGCTGGAGAAGCTCATCCTGGGCATCGCTCCCCTGAGCATCGAGACCGCACGCTGAGACGGCCCTCACCGTCGTCGAGCGTGTGACGACGGCGCCTGGCCCAGTGATCCGAGCCCTCTTGGAAGCTGATGACGAACGGCTGATCTCAGCTGGTCGGCGGTGACACGGATCATGATGAACGGCTCTCACTGGATAGCCCGTTGGTCACGGCGGCCGGACTCCGCACCCCTGGATCGTCGTCTGACTCTCACGGCGCGGGCCTGAGTTCTGGCAAGCAGATCGGTCAGGACCGACGCGTCGCAAGTGCCGGCCAGTGCGGAAAGGCTCCGCTCCACCGCTTCCACGTCCCTGCGGGTCGGCTCCATGCCCATATGGTCGAGTGCGAAAGTCAGAAGCTTGCGGTGTCGGACACCGTCCTCCAACGCGCGGGCACGGAACAGCTCGGCCCTCAGGCTCTCGGCGTCGGTGACCTCGCACTCCGCGGCGAGGCCGTGGAAGTCGCTCCGCGACCATCCCACGATGGTCTGGAAGTCGTGCTCACACAAGGTGTCGTCGAAGCAGGCCAATAGAAGGGCCGACTGGGCGATGGACCAGGCAGTCCCTGAGATCAGGACGCGGTTCACCAGCCCGCGCCGCAGTCGGACTCCGTCGGCGGTGGGCCGGTGAGAATCGTCGGAGGCCGGAAGCTGTTCCGTCGCCCTGACGCGACGAAGCTCATCGAAGAGTTTTCGGCATGTGTCTGCAGAGGGATCAGCGTCCGCAGGTGGCCGGCGATGGTGGATGGCGATGAAGAGCGCCCGCTCGATGATGTCCGTCTCATCGTGGTGGAGAAGTACGCTGCCCGGCAGTAGGTCAGCGGTCATATCTCCCGGATTCTCTGCCGCCACCACGCTGCCGCATGCCACGAACTGACAGACGCGGCCCGAGGATCGGGCAGGGTTCGACGGAGGAACTCCTCGTCCCGCCGGGCGACGATCCTGCGGAGCCCCGCCCGAGCTGCAGGCGGCAGTCGGCGGAGCGCGTCTTCGAGGATGTCCCGAGCGTCCGTCGGGTCGCAGCAGGGGCAGTCGTCCCAAGGCAGATAGAGGTACCGGCCGGGTTGGTGGAGAAAGCGCTCGTATTGGTGCAGGGCCTCGGCGACGGCACCGCGCCCGAGATGCTGGGCTTCGATCCGGTGGATGGCTGACCGGGTTCGGCGGGAAATGCCGGGAATCTGGCGGATGGGACGAGCATCGCTGCGGGATGGCCACCGCTGTGAGCGGATGGCGCCGGGCGGCCTACGCGCCATCGGCCTTTCGGGTCTGCGTCATGGTGCACATCATGCCAGGTCCCAGGGACATCGTCAGCGGGTAGGCCAGCAAAAAGCACCAGGGTCGCGGCCAAGACGATCGTCTACGACCACGGGGTGACCTGGCCCCCGCACCGAGAGATTGCTAAAGATCAGCCACTCGGTTCCCTGCTAACCCGACCCAGAATCCGTTGTTCCAGCAGGACCCACTGCTAACGGAGAGACCGAACCTACAACCCGCGTTTTCGGCCCCTGCCGGGCGCGCGGCGAGGTTTGGCAGCGGTCCTGATGTGCCAGTCAAGGGCCATGACGACTGAACGCTCCGTACCGCGCTCCCTGACCGATCCCCTGACCGATCCCGTCACCGATCCCGCGGCGGACCCGGCGGCATACCCGGTGGCGCGGCCCCCGGCAGCCGGGCAGACCCCGGGCCCGGGCCCGGCCCTGTCGGCGGAGGTCGCGGACGCCCTCGCCCGCCGGGCCCCGGTGGTGGCCCTGGAGTCGACCATCATCTCCCACGGCCTGCCCCGGCCCCGCAATCTCCAGGTCGCCCGCGAGCTGGAGGGGATCGTGCGGAAGGCCGGCGCGGTGCCGGCCACCGTGGCGGTGCTGGACGGGGTGCCGCGGGTCGGTCTCGGCAAGGAGGAGGTGGAGCGGATCGCCGAGGACCCCGGCTTGCGGAAGCTGGGTTTCCGTGATCTCGCGCCGGCCCTGGCCACGGGCGCCAGCGGCGCGACCACCGTGTCCGGCACGGCTTTCCTGGCGGCGCGGGCCGGTATCCGGGTGTTCGGCACCGGCGGGCTCGGTGGGGTGCACCGCGGCTGGGTGACCGTGCAGGACGAGTCCGCCGATCTGGGGCTGCTGGCCAGGACCCGGATCACCGTGGTGTGCGCGGGCGTGAAGTCGATCCTGGACGTGCCCGCCACCCTCCAGCGGCTGGAGACCCTGGGCGTCGGCGTCCTGGGCTACGGCACCGACCGGTTTCCGGGCTTCTACCTCACCGACTCCGGCGAGCCGGTCGACTGGACGGTCGGCGATCCCGGGCAGGTCGCCGCGGTGATGGCCGCGCAGGACGAGCTCGGCGGGCCCGGATCGGCGCTGATCGTGGCCAATCCGGTGCCCCGGGAGCTGCAGCTCGACCCCGGTCTGCACGACCGGGTACTCGCCGCCGCGCTGGCCGCGGCCGGCCGGGAGGGCGTCACCGGACAGGCGATCACCCCGTTCCTGCTGGCGTATCTCACCGAGCACACGCAGGGCGCGTCGCTGGAGGCCAATCTGGCGGCGGTACGCGGCAATGTGGCGCTGGCGGCGGCGATCGCGGTGCGCTGGTCGGAGCGGTCCCAGCGGTCCCGGCGGCCGCCGGTATGAGCCGGGCCGCGCCGGCGGGCGGGCCGGGTGACCGGGGGCGACCCGAGGTGCTCGCCGTGCCCGAGGTGCCCGCCGTGCCGGGCCCGACGGACCTGCCGGACCCACCGGACCCACCGGACCTGCCGGACCCACCGGGCGCCGGGCTGCTGGTCGTCGGGGACGTGGTGACCGATGTGGTGGCCCGGCACGCGGAGCCGCTGGCCCCCGGCACCGACACCGCCGCCCGTATCGCGCTGCGGCCGGGTGGCGCGGGCGCCAATGTGGCCTGCTGGGCGGCCCGGTACGGCGCCCGGGTGCGGCTGCTGGCCCGAGTGGGCGCGGACAGCGCGGACTGGCACCGGGCCGTGCTGCACGCGGCCGGGGTGGAGCCGGTGCTGCGGATCGACGCCGAGTCGCCCACGGCGGTGGTGATCGCGCTGGTGGACGCGTCGGCCGAGCGCACCATGGTCACCGACAGCGGCGCGTCGGTGCGGCTCGGGCCCGAGGACTGGACCGGGGATCTGCTGGACGGCATCGGGCATGTCCA
>NZ_FMCH01000399.1 GCF_900091855.1 Streptomyces sp. DvalAA-14 | reverse complement strand
GCGGCGGCGTCGTAACCCGCGAACAACTCCCCAGCCCCGCCGGGGTTCCCGCCAGCTCGATGCCGCGGGCTCCGGCTGGCTGCGGCCGATCCGCAGCGACCGCAGCTCCGGCAGACCGGCGCTGCGCAGCAGATCAGCGGTGGACAGCCCGAGCCGCACACCGGTCCAGTCCTCGCCGGTGCGCTGGGCGACGCAGGCCCGCAGCACGAGCGTGCCGGCGCCGCTGCGGCCGTTCAGCCGGAGCTGGTAGACGGGGGCCCAGGCGGCGCCCGGCACCTGGTACTCCAACTCCAGGGCGACGGGCGTGGATTCGGCCCCGGGGACGGGAGCCGCGGCGCCCTCCCCGGCCGGCGCGGTCCGGGCGGCCGGAGTGACCTGCGCGGCCTGCGCGGTCGGAGTGGCCTGGGCGGTCGGCCCGGCATCCGCCTCGTCCGACTCGCCGGCCGGGGACGCCGCGTTCCGCGCGCCCGGCGCCAGTGTCAGCACCGCGGACACCGACGGGAGGGCCCGGTCGGTGCTCAGCGCGCTGGACGCCTGGTCGAGCCGGTGCCACAGGACGTCCACGTCGTGGTCGGCCGCGGCCAGTTCCTCCTCGGCGGTGCGCAACCGCTGGTGCAGCAGGGCCAGTCGGGAGTCGACAAAGCCGGCCAGCGTCAAGATGGACTCCACCGGGGCCCAGCGCGGCGGGTCGCCGCGCCGCGGCTGCGGGGGCTCGGCCCGGAAGCCGGCCACCTCCTCGATCTCGGCGGCCAGCCGGTCGCGCCGGTCGCGCAGCCGGGACTGCCGGTCCTCGGCGTCCTCCAGATCCAGCCGCACGTTGGGCAGTTCGTCGCCGCGCCGGAGCGTCGCGCCGAAGTCCAGGCGAATGTCCGTCACGCGCAGACCGGGCGGTCCCGACACCACGCGGGCGCGCAGTGAATGTTCGAAAAGGGCCGGGGGCAGACCGGGGACCCGGACGCTGACGGCGCTTTCGCCCGCCGCTGGCTCGAGCCGGACCAGGCGCGTGCAGACCGCGCCCGAGGCGTGCACCACCACCGATGTCAGCGCCGACGGCGCGGCGAGCTCTCCCGGAGTGTCGCCGCGCGTGCCTGTGTCCACCACGCCTTCCCCTCCTGCCTGCTGCCGTCCGCGTCCGGACCCCGGGCGCAACTCGTGCGTACCCTAGCCGAGTCCGGGAAGCAGGCTCATGGCCGCGCCGGCGGCCATGAGCCTGCTCGCGACGGAAGGGCCTGGCGGCGGGACCGGATCACCCCGCGTGCACGCGGCGGGCAGCCGGTCCCGGCCGGCGCGGGGCCCCCGGGACCGGCTTCCTGACGCGCGGTCAGCGGCTCGCGACCGCCCGGAGGGACTGCTTGAGCGAGCCGATCGTGGCCAGTACGGCGGTGGGTTCGTAGCCGCAGTGCGCCATGCAGTTGTCGCACCGCGGGTCCTTGCCGCGGCCGTACTTGTCCCAGTCGGTGGTGTCGAGCAGTTCCTGGTAGGTGCCCGCGTAGCCGTCGGCCATCAGGTAGCAGGGACGCTGCCAGCCGGAGAGCGAGTACGACGGAATGCCCCAAGGGGTGCACTCGAAGTCGGCGCGGCCCTCCAGGAAGTCGAGGTACAGCTCGGAGTGGTTGAAGCGCCACTTCTTGCGGCGGCCCTCGGAGAACGCCTTGCGGAACAGCTGCCGCGTCTGCTCGACGCCGAGGAAGCGGTCCTGGTCAGGTGCCTTCTCGTAGGCGTAGCCGGGGGAGATCTGCAGCATGTCGACCTTGAGGTCGTCGTTGAGGTAGTCCAGTACGTCGATGACGTCCTGGGGGCTGTCGTTGTTGAAGAACGTGGAGTTGGTGTACACCGCGAAACCGGCCGCCTTGGCCTGCCGGATGGCCTCCACGGCCTGGTCGAAGACGCCTTCCTTGCTCACCGACTCGTCGTGCCGCTCGCGCAGGCCGTCGATGTGCACCATCCAGGCGAAGTTGCGGTGCGGGGTGAACTTGTGCAGGTGCTTGGGCAGCAGCACCGCGTTGGTGCACAGCACCACGAACTTGCCGCGCTTGAGCAACTGCTCGGTCATCAGGTGGATCTGCGGGTGCATCAGCGGCTCGCCGCCGGCCAGCGAGACCATCGGGGCCCCGCACTCCTCGACCGCGCCGATCACCTGCTCGACCGGCATGCGCTGCTTGAGGACGCTGGCCGGGTGCTGGATCTTGCCGCAGCCGTTGCAGGCCAGATTGCAGGCGAACAGCGGCTCGATCTCCACGATGAGGGGGAACTTCTTGCGTCCGCGCAGCTTCTGCTTCAGGAGGTAGCTGCCGATTTTGACGGTCAGGTTGAGCGGAAGTGCCATGGTCGACTGCTCCGTCTTCTGGCGTAGGGGTCCTTCCCCCTGCGTGTCCGGCTGCCGCGCGCGGGCGTCCGGCGTCGGACGGGTCCGACGCCAGGACGACCTGTTCACCGGCATACAATCTGCATCCAACATACAGGCTGTATGCGCGATGATGCGGGTATGGAGCGAGTCGAGCCCGCCCGGGGGCGCAGAAAAGCCGAGCACATGGCCGATACGCGGGAGGCCCTCCTGGCGGCGGGGCGCGACCTCTTCGCCGCGCGGGGGTACGCGGCCACCGGCACGGAGGACATCGTGGCCGCCGCCCGGGTGACACGCGGCGCGCTCTACCACCACTTCAGCGACAAGGCCGACCTCTTCCGGGCGGTGATGGAGCGTTCCGCCCGGGAGATGGCCCAGCGCCTCATCGAACAGGAGACCGCCCGCGCCGAGGCGCATCCGGAGCACGACGCGTGGACCACGCTGCGGCTGGGCTTCCAGTCCTTCCTGGACGCCTGCGCCGACCCGTCCTTCCAGCGCATCGTGCTGATCGAGGGTCCCGCGGTACTCGGCCACACCGTGTGGGACTCCCTGGTCGACCAGCACGGCTACGTCCTGCTGGCCGCGGCGCTCACCGAGGCGATGCGCGAGGGCAGCATCGACGAGTTGGCGGTGCAGCCGCTGACCCGCATGCTGGCCGCGCTCATCTCCGAGGCGAGTCTCTACATCGCCCGCGCCGAGGACCAGGCGCGCGCCCGTGAGGACAGCGGCCGGGCGCTGGACCGTATCCTCGCCGGCCTCGAAGCTTCCCCGCGGCCGACGCACCGGAGCTGACCTGCCGGGCGTGGGCCGCCGGCCGGGCGGCCCGGGCCTGCCGCGCCGCTTGCGCCGGGCGGGCCGACTCCGGCACGGTGCACCGACCACCCCTCCGCAGGAAAGGCGACACCCCGATGGCACCCCTGCCCGGCGAACTCCTCGCGCTGCTCAACCGGCCCAGCCCCTGCTTCATCGCCACCACGATGCCGGACGGCTCGCCCCAGCTCACCCAGACCTGGGTCGACACCGACGGCGAGCACATCCTCATCAACACCGTCGACACCCACCGCAAGGTCAAGAACGTCGAACGCGACCCGCGGGTGGCCGTCAGCATCGCCGACCCGGAGGACACCTCCCGCTACTTCTCCATACGGGGACGCGTCACCAGCGCCACGACCGACGGCGCCGCCGACCACATCGAACACCTGGCCCAGAAGTATCTCGGCGGCCCCTACCCCTGGTTCGGCGGCAAGGAGCAGACGCGGGTCCTGCTGACCATCGCCGTCGACACGGTCATCCACGCACCGCGCTGAGCCGGTCGGCCGCTCCCGCGGCGCGCCCCGCACCGTGGAGCGGCCGAACAGGAGGCTGGTGCGGCGGTGTTCGCGGGGCCGGGGGTAAGATCCGCGAGCGCCGCCGACCTGCCTGGTCGGCCGAGTCCTGTGGGGGGACCTTTCCATGACGTTCCGGCTGCGCGCCGTCCGCGCGCTCGTCCTGCTGGCCGGCTTCTATCTGATGGGTGTCGTGCTGCTGGCGGCCATGGCAGCCGTCGACTGGATCGTGGTGACGCGGCTGTTCTCCCGGGTGGCCGAGTTCCAGGGTGCGGTGGTGGCCGTCACCGTCCTGCTGGCGGTCGCGATTTTGCGGGGCATGTTCAGCTTCCTGCGGGCCGGGCGCCTCGGCCCGGCTCCGCACGCCGTGGCGGTGACGCCGCAGGAGCAGCCCGAACTGTGGGAAGAGGTGCGCGCCGCGGCCGAGGCGACGGGCGAGCCGGCGCCGGACGAGCTCTACCTGACAGCCGAGGTCAACGCGGGGGTCGCGGAACAGAGCCGGCTGCTGGGGCTGCTGCCCGGACGGCGCCGCATGCTGCTGGGCCTGCCGCTGCTCGCCGGGTTGAGCGTTCCGCGCTTGCGCGCCGTCCTGGCCCACGAGTTCGGGCACTACAGCAACCTCGACACCCGGCTCGGCGGCCTCACCATGCGCGGCCGGCAGGCGGTCCTGCACACGGTGAAGGTGTTCAGCCAGGGCACCACGCGGATGCACCACGTGATCGGCGCCCTCTACGTCGGCTACGCCCGGATGTTCCTGCGCACCTCGCAGTCCATGGCCCGCCATCAGGAGCTCGCCGCCGACCAGGTGGCCGCCCGGCACGCGGGCCGGGACGCGACGGCCGGCGCGCTGGGCGCCCTTCCGGTCCTCGACGCCGCGTACGCCCACTACTGGGAGACGTACGCGGAGATGGGCATCGCACTGGGGGCGCTGCCGCCGGTGGGCGAGGTGCACGGCGGTTTCGGCCGGCTGCTCGCCGCACGGCCGGGAGAACGCCTCGCCGCCCTGAGCGCAGGGCAGCGTCCGCCGCGGCCGCACCGGTACGACTCGCACCCGCCCACCGCCGAACGGATCGCCCTGATCGAGCAGCTCCCGGCCGACGGCCGGGCCGACGGGCCGGGCGACGAGCCGGCCGCGCTCACCTTGCTGCGCGACCCGGACCAGGTGTTCGCCGCGCTGGAGCAGCGCACCTTGTCGGACCAGGCGGCGCGGCTGCGGCGTGTGGACTGGGACGAGCTCGTCATGGCCCGCGCGATCGCGGACGCCGAGGCGTGGTCCCAGCCGCTGCGGCTCGCCGTCGCCAGGGCGCTGCGCGCCGACGGGGCGGCGCCGGCCCGCCGGGGCACCGCGGCGCAGGGCGCGGAGAAGACGGAAGAGGCAGAGTTGCCCGGCCTGGAGGAGGTCTTGGACGCCTTCGACCGCGGCCTGCTCTGGATGGCGGTGGCCGACCGCATGCCCAAGCCCCCGCAGGCATCCCGGCTGACCGGTTCGTCGGCGCGCAACTTCATCCGGCCCAGGCTCTTCGACGGGCTCGCGGGCATGGTCCACCTGCGCCTGGCCGGGACCGGGCACGCCGCCCCCGACATCGCGTGGTCGGGGCGACCCGGACTCGCCCTGCCCGCCGACTGGGAGAAGGCGATGGACGACGCCCTGGACGCGGCACTCAGCGACACACCCGACACCGCGCCCCTGCGCGCGCTGCTGGCCGGCACGGTCTGAGTCGTCGTCCGCCGGAGCGACCGCGACCGCCGGCCGGGGCGAGGGGGAGCCGTCGGCAACGGCTCACCCTCGCCCCGCCGTTCGCCAGGGGTGCGGCGCGCGGTGCTCGTCGCGGGATCAGCGGAGTTCCGCGGTCAGGAGCAGAACACCCCGTAGTTCTCGGCCGCGTCGGTGCTCGTGGTGTCGTAGTGGTCGTTGCCGGTCGGCGAACTCGAGTCGAGGACGTTCATCGAGCCGGCGATGCAGCCCCTGGGGTTGACGCCGTCCCACTCGTGCGAGGTCATGGTGGGTCCGGTGATCGTGTAGTAGTCGGTGCGGTTGCCGCCGGACGTGCCGTCCGTGTGCTGCCAGCCGAGTTCCAGCGACACGGTGCCCGGGGTGTCCTTGTGGTAAGTCGTCTTCACCCCGGTCCAGTTGCCGAGGAGGTCGGTGACGATCTGGACGCAGAGCCGGTTGGTGCTCTGGGACGGAGCGAGGTAATAGCAGCGCTCACCCGTAATGCCGTGCGGGGTGACCACGCGGCCGGCGCCCTGCGGGGCCGCCGCCGTGGCCGTGGGTGTGAGTGCGGCGCCCGAGATGAGGGCCGCGCCGAGCGCCAGTCCGACAAGCCGTCGCTTCATGTCTTCTCCTGTCGCCTGAATGACTCCGGAGCACTTGTGAGTGTCCGGCTGAACGCCCCATGTATAGGGGCGGAATTGTCCAGTGCGAAGGGTTATGGACAATTGCCCGCGCCGGATTTGTCCACGGGAAATCCGAGTTCGCGCGCGAGATCCTCCGCTTCGCGAGCCCAGCGGACACACAGCGACAGGCCGGCCGCTCGCGCCGCGTACCGGGCGTCGGCCTGGACGGCGCTCCCGCCCCCGTAGTCGAGGTGCTGATCGGCCGAGGCCAGTTCGAGGCATCTGACGGTGAGCCAGTCGTACTTCACCGCCGAGGCGCAGATACCGAGCCTGACCAGACGCTCGTCCCCGGTCCAGCCGGCCTCGGCGAGTCCTGCCAGATAGGCCCGGGTGGCCCTGGCGTCGAGGTCGTCGAGGAGCCGGTGCGGCAGGAGCAGGTCGAAGACGGAGTCCGGGACGAGGTTGCCCACGTCCTCCCCCAGCGCCCCGTCGCCGACGAAGGCCCAGTCGAGCAGCGTCACCTCACCGTCGGGGCGCCGGACGATGTTGTTGGGCCAGACGTCCAGATGGCAGACGGTCCGCGGCAATCGGCGCATCAGCGACAGCAGGCGTTCACGATCGCGGTGCAGGTGCTGGAGCCCGCGCCGCAGATCGTGCGGGAAGTGCTCCTCCATGAGCGGCTGGGCCCAGGCCCGGTCGTCGTCCAGCAGGCTCCAGTCGGCGGGCCGCGAGGTGCTGTAGTCCGCCAGGAAGCCCCGGCTCAGCCAGGGGTACGCGGGCAGATCGCGGCGGCCCTGGCTTCGGCCCAGCGCCCGGGCGGTCTCGGCGAGGTCCTCGGCGGACAGATGCGACGAGTGGCGTCCCTCGACGTCCTCCAGCAGCAGCTCGATGTCCCCCTCGCCGGTCTCGCGTGTGTCCAGGAGCGCCGGGGCGCCCAGGCCGAGCTGCCGGGGCAGACCGCTCCGGTAGGCGAGGGCTTCCCGTCGCCAGAAGTTCCAGTGCCGCGGATCGGCGGAGGAGGACCATTCGGCCGGCACCTGCCGGCGACGACGGGTGAGGACCTTGTGGATGACGCCGTTTTCCCGCCAGATACCGCCGCTCACCCCATTGTTCCGATTGTGCGGTACATCCTCGACGGGCATCCGGCCGCTCCACAGGGTCGATTCCAAGGCGTCGGTCGATCCCAGCATTGTCGGTCATTCGGGTTGGCGAGGGCGAATTCCCCCCGCGGGGTGTGTCCGGCGCCGACCGAGCCTTTCGCGCCTCTTTCCGGCAGGTGGTGTCAAAGGACTGGAGCCGGCGGTGTCCAACCGGAAGCATCATCCGCAACTGCCCTGACAAAGGCTGTCCGGGGACGTGAGGAGATGGCAATGGGTCGTCGTATGCGTCCGTTGGACCCGGTGGACGGGCCGGTCGAGCGATTCGCCTCCGAGTTGCGGGCCCTTCGCGCCCTCGCGGGCGACCAGCCGTTCTGGAAGATGGCGCGCCGTTGTTCGGTCGGCAAGAGCGCGCTGGCCTCGGCGGCCGCCGGGCGCGAGTTGCCCTCGTTGAACGTGACGCGCGAGTTCGTGCGGGCGTGCGACGGCGAGTGGTCGTGGTGGCGGGCGCGGTGGTCGCAAACGGCCGCCGAACTGGAGACGGCTTCCCAGGCGGCCTCGCAAGGCGCCTCCCGGGCGCCCGGTGCGGCATCCGCCGCCCTGGTCCGGATGCGGCCGGGCGTGGTGGACCTGCTGGGCGGCCGGCCCCCCTCCACGGCGGCGGGCGAAGGGGCGGCACCGATCGGTCAGGATCCTGCCCGGGGCGCCGAGCCGCGCCGGGCCCGGCGCGGATGGCGGCTGGTGGCCGCGGCGGTGCTCGTGGGGGCCGTTCTGGGATCGAGTCTCACCTGGCGGATCGGCTTCCCCGGGGCGCGCAGCCGGACGTGCCGGCTGCCGTGTCCGGCAGCGGCCCCCTGAGAGTGCAGGACGGCACCGATCCGCAGGCGGTCGGCTGCTCCCCGGACAAGACGGTCTTGACGGTCAGTCCCGTCCGTCTGCAAAGCCAGCTCGTCCTGCGCGGACGGCACCTGCCCAAGGGCGCGCAGGTGGGCACGGTGACCTTGGTGTACTCCCCGCGCTGCGCCGGTGCCTGGGCCCGTTTCAACCCGGCGCCGGTGATCGACACCGATCTGTCCGACACCACGGCCGGGGTCGTCACCGTATGGGCGGAGCGTCCGGCCGACACCACGTTGGCGTCCTGGAAGATGGGGCACATCGACGAGACCTTCTCCGCCCTGCTGCTCACCGGAGTCGGCTGCGTCATCGCCGGCGCCCGGGTCGACGTGACCAATGAGAACAGACCGCCGTCGGGCAAACGGCGTGCCTGCCGTCGGCGGCTGCCCCGGGGCCGTCCGCTTCGGTGCCCGGCGGCTCGCGC
>NZ_FMCH01000158.1 GCF_900091855.1 Streptomyces sp. DvalAA-14 | reverse complement strand
CGGCCGGCCGCGGCCCGGCGGCGGGTCCGAACTCCGCCGCCCGGGCGGCCCCGGTCCCGGCCCCCCACAGCGCTCCGGTCTCCGGGTCGACAACGGAACCGGACGCGTTGACGACGGCCAGCGCGGCCACCGTCGTTCCGGACGGCAGCACCCAGCTGGCGGTGCCCACACCGCCCTTGAGGCCCCCCGGCGACCGCGCCCGTACCGGCGCCGACGCAGCCCTGCGCTACGGGTGCGCCCTCCGGCGTGGCGGCGGCGGCCATCACCGCGGCTCGGCCGAGCTCCGGGCCCGGGCGGGCGTCCCACCGGCCACCGCGGCCGAGGTCGAACAAGGCGGCGGCCGGCACCACCGGCACCACCCGGCCGGGGCCGCCGACCGGGAAGCCGCGGCCCTGTTCCTCCAGCCACCCCACCACCCCGGAGGCGGCGTCCAGCCCGAAGGCACTGCCGCCGGTGAGCACGACCGCCTCGATCCGCTGGACGAGGTTGCGCGGGTCGAGCGCGTCGGTCTCCCGGGTGCCGGGTCCGCCACCGCGTACGTCCACGGCCGTGACGGCGCCGCCCTCGGGCGCCAGCACCACGGTGACACCGGTCAGCCAGCCGTCGCCGCGGCGCCCGGCGTGGCCGACCCGCAGGCCGGCGACATCGGTGAGCGCGTTGAGCGTGCCCGGCTGTCCGGCTCCGCCCCTGTCCCGTCCGCGCCCCGTCACGGCCGCAACAGCGAGCGGGCGGCGGCGTCCTCCCCGGCCTCCAGCAGGTTGGCGGCGGCGCCGACGATCAGCGGGTCGGGAGTGCCGACGATCTCCGGGTCCTTGTCGGTGTAGTCGAAGCGGTCCAGCACGCTGCGCATGGCCTCGACCCGGGCGCGCTTCTTGTCGTTGCTCTTGACCACCGTCCAGGGGGCGTGGTCGGTGTCGGTCTCCTGGAACATGGAGACCTTGGCCTCGGTGTACCGGTCCCACAGGTCGAGGGAGGCCAGGTCCATCGGGCTGAGCTTCCACTGCCGCACCGGGTCCACCCGGCGGATGGTGAAGCGGGTGCGCTGCTCGTTGCGGGAGACGGAGAACCAGAACTTCACCAGCTGGATGCCGTCGTCGACCAGCATCCGCTCGAAGGCCGGTGTCTGCCGCATGAAGCGGTGGTACTCGTCGTCGGTGCAAAAGCCCATCACCCGCTCCACACCGGCCCGGTTGTACCAGGACCGGTCGAAGAGCACGATCTCCCCGGCGGTGGGCAGCTGGGAGACATAGCGCTGGAAGTACCACTGGCCGCTCTCGCGCTCGGTGGGCTTCTCCAGCGCGATGACCCGGGCTCCGCGCGGGTTGAGGTGCTCTATGAAGCGCTTGATGGTGCCGCCCTTGCCGGCCGCGTCCCGCCCTTCGAAGACGATGACCAGCCGCTGGCCGGTCTCCTTCACCCACCGCTGCAGCTTCAGCAGCTCGATCTGCTGCAGCCGCTTGTGGTGCTCGTACTCGGGGCGCTCCATGCGCGCGTCGTAGGGGTAGTTCTCCCGCCAGGTGTCGATGACACTGCCGTCGGGGCGGATCAGCACCGGGTCGTCCTGGTCGGTGTAGTCCACGGTCATCCCCTCGAGGAGGGGGCTTTCGCTGGTGGAGTTACTCGTACCCATGGTGGTGCCGGTCCGCCTTCCGTCGTCGCGCGCTAGTGGAACTGGGGGATGATCAGGTACAGCCCGTACAGCACCACGGCTGCGCACACCAGGAAGCATGCGCCCGCGCTGACCTGCTGGAACGTACCACTGCCGCCTTCGGCGCGGACCGACTCCCCCTCGTCCAGGGCGCGCACGCCCAGGGCGAACAGGACCACCACGCCGATGGTGGCGCCGATGCTGACCACCGCGACCTCTCCCAGGGATCCCCAGTCGATGCTCATATGCGTCTTCTCCCTGTCTCTTGCTCAGGCACTGGCTTCGGCATGCGCCGTCGGGCGGACCGCGGCTTGCGGGCTGTTGTTGACGTTGTCGGCGTGCACGGGGTTGCGGCGGGACAGGCCCACGATCACGGCTGCGACGGCCAGCGCGGCCAGCGCGATCAGGACCGTTCCGAGCGTGCCGCCGTGCACCACCGCGCCGGCCGCCAGCGCGCCGACCACCGCGGCGGCGGGCAGTGTCACCAGCCAGGCCAGCGCCATCTTGCCCGCGGTGCCCCAGCGGACCTCGGCGAGCTTGCGGCCGACACCCGCGCCGAGGATGCCGCCGGAGCAGACCTGGGTGGTGGACAGCGCGAAGCCGAGGTTGGCCGAGGTCAGGATCACCGCGGTGGCGGCGGACTCGGCGGCGAAGCCCTGCGGCGACTCGATGTCGACGATGCCCTTGCCCATGGTGCGGATGATCCGCCAGCCGCCGATGTAGGTGCCGGTGGCGATGGCCAGTCCGGCGGTGAGGATCACCCACACCGGCGGGCCCGCGTCCTTGCCCAGGGCGCCGCAGGAGATCAGCGCGAGGGTGATGACACCCATGGTCTTCTGCGCGTCATTGGTGCCGTGCGCCAGCGAGACCAGCGACGCCGAGGCGATCTGCCCGGCGCGGAAACCCCGGGAGACGGTGTCCTTCTTCGCCCGCTGGGTGAGCCGGTAGGCGAGATACGTGGCGCCGAGCGCGGCCAGACCGGCCACGATCGGCGAGGCGACCGCAGGGAGCAGGATCTTCTCGACGACCTTGTCGAAGTGCACACCGGACCGGCCCGCGCCCACCCACACGGCGCCGATCAGTCCGCCGAACAGCGCGTGCGAGGAACTGGAGGGCAGTCCCAGCAGCCAGGTCATCAGATTCCACAGGATCGCGCCGACAAGCCCGGCGAAGATCATGCCGGGAGTGACGAGCGCGTCATTGACGATTCCGCCCGAGATGGTTTTCGCCACCTCGGTGGACAGGAACGCGCCCACCAGGTTGAGCGCTCCGCTGATCAGTACCGCGACCTTGGGCCGCAGCGCACCGGTCGCGATGGAAGTGGCCATCGCGTTGGCCGTGTCATGGAAACCGTTCGTGAAGTCGAACGCCAGAGCTGTGACGATGACCATTGCCACAAGAAAGGTGATGTGGTCCATGTCACCAGGTAAGCAGGGGCAGGCATACGAACGGGGAAGGACACGTGAAGGCGCGGTACACGGAGAGAGCCGGCGGGAAGGAGGCGGGGGCCGGGCCCGTCCCGGGCCGTTCGTGCGCCGGGCGGGCCGGCGCGCGCCGGGCGCAGTCAACGGGCCGCGCCCAGCCGGGCCCACACCTCGTCCGTTACGGCCAGCAGTTCGGCGATCCGGTCGGCGGGTGGCAGCGGGCCGTGGTCGCCGGACACCCGCAGGGCGGCGCCGGCGGTGAGGTGGGCCGTGCGCA
>NZ_FMCH01000219.1 GCF_900091855.1 Streptomyces sp. DvalAA-14 | reverse complement strand
GGGCTCGGTCCGGGCCAGGACGCCGTAGCCGTCCTTGGCCAGCAGGTAGGCGGTGTACGGCCCGCCGCTGAGCCCGGAGGTGTCGAGGGTGAGGGTGCCGGAGGTGCCGGCGGCGTACGCCCAGACGAGGGAGCTGCCGCCGCTTCCGGGCTGGCTGTCGCCGTCGTAGACGCCGATCCAGTTCTTCGGGTCGGGCGCGTCCGTCGCCCAGGTGAAGGTCAGCTTGTCGCCCTGCTGCGGGCTCGTCGAGCTGATCGTGACGGTGCTGCCGGTTGCGACGGCACGTGAGAGGGGTGACACGGTTCTGGGTCCTCTCCGCCCGGGCACCGCCGCGGCGCCGCCCAGGTTGGCCAAGTTGTCTATATAACTTGGCCAAGCAAGCCGTCCTCCGGAGACGAACCCGTGAACGAGGGATGGCCGCCGCCCGGGGAGGAGGCGGAAATCTGGAGTTCCCCCGTCTGTGCGGCGGCCGGCCGCGCGAAGGGTGGGCTTCCCGGGGCGGCAGTGCCGTCAGCGCACTCCCAGCCCGTCGAGCACCGCCCGCTCCACCGGTGTCGGCGCGGTGCCGCTCAGATCCAGCGGACCGACCGGCACCAGCGGGGGCTGGGCCAGGAACCGCGGGACGCGCCCCCGGTGGCGCTGGGCGGCGTGGACGAGGAACGGATGGCACAGGTACACATCGCCGGCGGCTCCGGTGGCGGCGGCCTCGGGCCGGCTCTCGCTGATCGCGGCGGCCTCCTGGCACAGCGCGAACCAGTCGCGGCCGCCTTGCCCGGCGCCGGCCAGCAGCGGGGGCAGGTCCAGGTGCGAGCCGACCCGGATACGGGTCGGGGCGTCGTCCGGGCCGACGTCGGAGAACAGGAAGAGCATCAGCAGCGCACGCCCGCGGGAGTGCGCGTCGACCCGGTACTCGCCGCCGGCCCCGGAGAAGCCGGCGTCCACATGCCAGCCGTCGTCACCGGGATCCTCGTCGCTGGGGAAGCGCAGCGGAAAAGTCCCCAGCCCCAGCGGCGCCGTCCAGCGCCCCGGGCCCACGAGCCGGTCGTAGGCCGCGTGCAGCACCGCGGTGTTGGCCGCCTCCCGGAACGGGGCAGTGCCCATGCCCCCCAGCCGGACGACCGGCTTCGTCCAGCCCGACGGGTCGTCCGGATCGAAGCCGCTGGCTTCCCACAGCTCGGCCGCGCACCGCTCGGCCGTCGCGCGGGGCACCGCGCCGGGGATCCGGACGAAGCCCTCCTCGACGAACCTCGTGACATCCTCATCGGTCGGCATCGGCACCCTCGTCCGCTCGGAGACCGGCGCACCAGCATTTCCGGCCGCGGCGGGCGGCCGCAACTGGTTTCCGCGGCGTCGCCGCCCAACAAGGCCGCCCATGACGGATATTGGGTCGCCCGGACCGGCAGGCGGCCCGCCGGGGCCGTCTTGTCGGCGCGGGAGCCGCGCCATACAGTGTCCGCACCTTCGGGTGATCATTTCGTCGGACCCGCCCACGCGTCCCCCCGCCCCGGCCCCGCCCCCCGCCCCTCTCGTCCCAGGAGTGCACGTGCCCGCTGCCACCTCCCGTGCGTCCGCCACCGGTTCGCGCCGCAGGTCCGTCCGCTCCGGATTCCTCGGCACCGCCGTGACCCTGCTCGCGGTCACCGCCGTCACCGTGACGGCCGAAAGCCCCGCCATGGCGGCGATCGGCGCCGACCGCGGCGCGCCGGGCCAGGGGGACCCGTACTTCCCGCTGGCCGGCAACGGCGGCTACACCACCGGGCACTACGACCTGGACCTCGCCTACGACCCGGCCACCCGGCAGCTGGACGGCGCCGCGCGGATCACCGCGCGCGCCACCCAGGAACTGCGCACGTTCGACCTGGACCTGTCCGGCCTGACGGTGCGCGGCGTCCGGGTGAACGCCCGGGCGGCCCGCTGGACCCGCCAGGGCCAGGAGCTCGTCATCACGCCCCGGCAGGCGCTGCGGAAGGGGGAGGGCTTCCGCGTCGACATCTCCTACGGCGGGGTGCCGGAGAACATCACCGACCCGGACGGCTCCGCCGACGGCTGGATAACCACCGACGACGGCGCGTTCGTGGCCGGCGAGCCGCTGGGCGCCATGTCCTGGTTCCCCGCCGACGACCACCCGCTGGACAAGGCCTCCTACGCCTTCCGGATCACCGTGCCGGCCGGCTACACCGCGGTCGCCAACGGCGTGCTGACCTCGCAGCGGACCACGGGCGGCAGGACGACCTTCCGCTGGAACCAGGCCGAGCCCATGGCCGCCTACCTCGCCACCGCCACCATCGGGAAGTTCGACGTCCAGCAGTACACCACCGCCTCGGGCATCCCCGTCTACACCGCCGTCGACCCGCGCGAGGCGGCCGGCGCCGCCCCGGCGCTCGCCCAGATCCCGGCGATCCTCGACTGGGAGTCCACCCTCTTCGGCCCCTACCCGTTCGCCGCGGCCGGGGCGATCGTCGACCACGCCCCCGATGTCGGCTACGCGCTGGAGACCCAGACCAGGCCGCTCTACGACCGGGCGCCGGACGTCGGCACCGTCGTGCACGAGACCGCCCACCAGTGGTTCGGCGACTCCGTGAGCCTGACCAGCTGGCAGGACATCTGGCTCAACGAGGGCTTCGCCACCTACGCCGAATGGCTGTGGACCGAGCAGCACGGCGGCCCCACCGCCCAGGCCCAGTTCGACAGCTACTACGCCCGCCCGGCCACCAGCAGCCTGTGGGCCTTCCCCACCGCCGACCCCGGCCAGGGCGCGAACATCTTCGCCTCGCCCGTCTACGACCGCGGCGCGATGACCCTGCAGAAACTGCGCACGGCGGTCGGCGACGCCCACTTCTTCACCATCCTCAAGGCCTGGGCCCGCGGCCACCGCTACGGCAACGGCACCACCGCCCAGTTCGTCGCCCTGAGCGAGAAGGTGTCCGGCAAGGACCTCGGCGCCCTCTTCCACACCTGGCTCTGGACCGCCGGCAAGCCCGCCCAGCCGTAGCGGGGAAAACCGGTCGCGCATGCTGCCGCCCGGGCGGCAGCATGCGGGGGTGAGACTTTCCGGGCCGCCCGACGGCGAGGTGCCTGTCCCCGCCCCCGTCGCCGCCCTGGCCGGGGACCGGCCGCTGCGGCCCGTATGGCGCAACGAGGCGGGCGGCCTGACCTTCCAGCTCGGCGGCGGCCCGGACCGGCGGTTCGCCAAGTGGGCCCCGGCGGGCTCCGGGCTGGACCTGGCCGCGGAGGCGGCCCGCCTGGCCTGGGCCGGCCGCTTCACCACCGTGCCCCGCGTAGAGGCCCGCGGGGCCGACCACGGGGGAGCATGGCTGGTCACCCGGGGACTGCCCGGGGACAGCGCGGTCAGCCCCCGGTGGCTGGCGGACCCCCGGACCGCCGCCCGCGCGCTGGGGGAGGGGCTGCGGGCCCTGCACGACCGGCTCCCGGTGGCCGGCTGCCCTTTCAGCTGGTCGGTCGGCCACCGGCTCGAACGCGCCCGGCGGGCCGGCGTCGAGCTGCCCGCCGACCCGCCCCCGCCGCCGCCGGTCGACCGCCTCGTGGTCTGCCACGGTGATCCGTGCGCCCCGAACACCCTGCTGCGCGCGGACGGATCCTGGTCCGGCCACGTGGACCTGGGCGCCCTGGGTGTCGCCGACCGCTGGGCCGACCTCGCGGTGGCCACCTGGAGCACGGAGTGGAACTACGGCCCGGGTTGGGAGGACACCCTGCTCGACGCCTACGGCGTCGCCCCCGACCCGGAGCGGACCGCCTTCTACCGGCGACTGTGGAGCGCCACCTGAGCGGACCCGCCCGCCCGCCCCGCCCGACACGATGTTCCCCCGGTCACGCCCGGCCCGCAGATACCACCAAGATGCCGCCGGGAGTTCTAAGGTTCGATGGGTGCATCTCGCTGATTCACCGGACGGGAGACACGGGACACATGTCGGTGCCATGGAGCGGTCAGGGACTGCCCCCCGCCGCGGCGGAGCGGCTGGCCGCGGGTCAAGGGGGAGCGGGACCTGGACGTCCGCGCTGTCCACCGGGGAGTTCGCGGCGATCCGCTCGGTCGGTTTCGAGCCGGTGGGCCAGGTGATGGGTTCCGCGGTCTTCCACATCGGCCGCAGCGGCCGGTACTGGGGCTACCACGACTGCCTGTTCCCCGGCGCCGGCTACGGCTTCGGCTTCAGCAACGTCGGCACCGCCCCGGTCGCGGTGTCCGGGGCCGGCGCCCCCTCCAAGGCGCTGGTCGGGGTGTTCGACCAGGCCCGGCGGACCGCGCTGGGGCGGATGTCCGCCGAGTGCCAGGCACTGGGCGGCGACGGGGTGGTGGCCGCCGGACTGACCATGGCGCCCTTCGAAGGCCAGCCCAACTGCCTGGAGTTCAAGGTGATCGGGACCGCGGTACGGGCGCGCGGCCCGCAGCACGTCGGGCAGCCGTTCACCTCGCACCTGGACGGCCAGGGCTTCGCCAAGCTGCTCGGCGCCGGATGGGTGCCCGTCGAGCTGCTGGTGGGGATGTCGGTCGGGGTGCGGCACGACGACTACCGCACCCAGTCGCAGACGTACTCCTGGGCCAACGTCGAGGTCACCGGCTGGAGCGAGCTTGTGCACGCGGTCCGCGCCGACGCGCGGCGCCAGCTGCAGCTGCAGGGCGCCAAGCAGGGCGGCGACGGGATCATCATGGCCGACAGCCAGCTGCGGGTGTGGTCCGAGGGCTGCCTGCGGGCCCGCAACCGCAGCAACTCCGAGCAGGAGGACCACGTGGCCGAGGCGACGATGGTGGGCACCACCGTCGCCCGCTTCCAGGTCCGGCAGGAACTGCCGCGGACGCTCTCGGTGATGCCGCTGGGAGACCGCGGAAAGCTGCTGCGCAAGCGGCTGGCGGCGGTCGCGTCCAGCCCCTACGGGGACCGCGCCGAATACCGGCGGCTGGTCGAGGAGATCAGCGAGTTGAATGACTAGGGCGGCCCCACCGATCCGTCCGCCCGACCGACCCGATCCGATGGCTGTCCCAACCGCACCGTGCAATGAGGGGTACTGACATGACGAAGGAACAGCCGAGCGCCGAAGGCGTTCCCGCCGACGCGATGCGGCGGTTGTCGGAGCTGGCGCCCGGCAGCCCCGGGTCGATCTTCACCAGCGACCTGTCGGTGAACGAGTTCCTCCTGGTGCGCGAGGCCGGCTTCAAACCGATCGGCCTGGTGCTGGGCAGCTCGATCTACCACGTCGGCATCCAGATCGGCCGCTGGGGCAAGAACCAGGAGCTGGAGACCCTCAGCCAGGCGATGTACCACGCCCGCGAGCTGGCGATGACCCGGATGGAGTCCGAGGCGGCGGCGCTGGGCGCCGACGGCATCGTCGGCGTCCGGCTGACGGTGGAGGCGCGCGAGTTCGGCAACGACATCGCGGAGTTCATCGCCATCGGCACCGCCGTCAAGGCCGACAACCCGCCCCCCGGCGGCGGCAGCTGGCGCAACAACAAGGAGCAGCCCTTCACCTCGGACCTGTCCGGACAGGATTTCTGGACGCTGATCCGGGCCGGCTACGCACCGCTCGGCATGGTGATGGGCACCTGCGTCTACCACATCGCGCACCAGAAGATGGGCACCGTGTTCTCCAACATGGGCCGGAACGTCGAGATCGAGCAGTTCACCCAGGCGCTGTACGACGCCCGCGAACTGGCCATGGCGCGCATGCAGTCGGAGGCCGAGTCGCTGCACGCCGAAGGCGTGGTCGGAGTGCAGCTCAACGCGCACAACCACCGCTGGGGCGGCCACACCACCGAGTTCTTCTCGATCGGGACCGCGGTCCGTCCGCTGCGCGCCGACCACGAGATCGAGCGGCCCACCATGGTGCTGACCCTCGACGGGTGACAGGCTCTGCCCCTGGGGGCGGATCAGGTCGGGTCGGGTAGTCGGGCGCGGGGAAACATGCGGGGAAACACGATGAGCGAGAACGATCGGCTGCCGGAGCGGCCGCAGGACGGGAACGGCGCGGGCGCGGAGCCGGCGCCGACCGCCTCGATCGACATGCTGGCCGCGGCGCTGCGCCGCGACTCGGCGGACCTGGAGATCTACGCCCAGGTCCTGACGGGCTCGCTGGCGGACGCCCTGCCGCCCGGGTCGGTGGCCTTCGAGCGCAAGCGGACCATGAGCGACCGGCTCGCGGGGCGCGCGGGCAGGGTGGAGAAGCTGGAGGTGTCCCTGGACGACCGCCGGCTGATCCTGACCCTGGCGCACGGCCGCCCGCAGGGCGAAGTGGCCACGGTGGTGCGCGGCGTGGTCCTGTCCCGCAAGCCGGTGCCGCTGGACGAGTGGGCCAAGGAGCTGGCGACGGCGGTCTCCTTGCGGGCCCGGTCCGACGCCCGCGCCCGCGCGGCCCTCCAGCGGCTCGTCCTGGGCGACTGAGCCGGCCGCCGGGCGGCCCGGGCGACCCCGGTGGGCGGTGGCGTCAGACCTTGTTCGGCTGGATGTCGAAGGCCAGGACGGCGCCGCCCCGGGTCAGCAGGTCCCGCTCGGCGATGTCGGCCCGGATCTGGCTGAAGAGGTCCAGCCGCGTCCTGCCCCGCGACGGGGTGATCGTGCCCTGGTACGAGCCCACGAAGGTGGTGCCGTCCGCGTTCGAGGTCTGGATGCTCATGAACCAGAAGTGCGTGCCCTGCTCGGCCATGTCGGTCCCCTTCGGTGGTGTGCGGTCCCATGGTGGCGCCCGGAGCCGCAGGGCCGCGGCCCCGGGGCGGGCGGCCCCGCCGGTGGGCGGGACATACGATCCCCCTTCCGGGAGTTGTGCGACACACCCGATACCGCTGCCGCCGCCGGTTGCCGCCGCCGGCGCAGGCACCCGTTCCCCTGGAGGATCCGTGAGCCAGCTCTTCGAGCCGCTGACCCTGCGCGACGTCACCTTCGGCAATCGCGTCTGGATGTCGCCGATGATGCAGTACTGCGCCCCCACCGGCGGCCCGGACGTCGGCACGCCCACCGACTGGCACCTCCAGCACCTGGCCTCCCGCGCGGTCGGCGGCGCCGGCCTCGTCATGGTGGAAGCCACCGCCGTCACCCCGGACAGCCGCGCCACCGCCTACGACCTCGGCCTGTGGAACGAGCGGCAGCAGGCGGCGCTCGCCCGGGTGGCCGCCCTGCTGACCGCGTGCGGCACCGTGCCCGGGCTGCAGCTCAACCACCCCGGCCGGAAGGCCGGCAGCGGCCGCACCTGGAACGACGAGCACCCGCCCCGCCCCGACCTGCGCCGTCTGGCACCCAGCCCGATCGCCTTCGGGCCGCTGCCGGCCCCTGACGAGCTGACCGCCGACGGCATCGCCGACGTCATCGGCGCGTTCGCCCGGGCCGCCGGCCGGGCCCGCGAGGCGGGATTCCGGGTGCTCGAACTCCACGGCGCCCACGGCTACCTCATCCACTCCTTCCTGTCCCCCCAGGCCAATCACCGCACCGACGCCTACGGCGGCAGCCGGGAGCGCCGGATGCGGTTCGCCCTGGAACTGGTGGAGGCCGTCCGCGCGCAATGGCCGCAGGAACTGCCGCTGTTCTTCCGGACCTCGGCGACCGACTGGCTCGCCGGGGACACCGAGGACCCGCGGCCGGGCTGGACGGTGGAGGACACCGCGGTTCTGGCCCGCGAGCTGACGGCCCGCGGTGTGGACCTGCTGGACGTCTCCAGCGGCGGCACCGTGCCGGACGCGCCCATTCCCGTCGGCCCCGGCTACCAGGTCCCGCTGTCGGCCCGGGTGCGGGCCGCGACGGGGACGCCCACCGCCGCGGTGGGACTCATCACCGAACCGGAACAGGCCGAGAAGATCATCGCCAAGGGTGAGGCCGACGCCGTCTTCCTCGGCCGGGTGCTGCTGCGCGACCCGTACTGGCCCCGCCGCGCCGCCGGCGTCCTGGGCGCCGCGCTGGCCGTCCCGCCGCAGTACACCCGCGCCTATTCCGTCCGCTGACGCGCCCGCCCCGCGCCCGGGCGTGCCCGCAATGGCCGGGCGGGCGCGCGAGAGGGAGCAGATGCCCCGAGGATCGGTAGTGCGCACATCCGATCCGCAGGAGGCGGTCATGGACTTCGATGTGATCGTCGAGATCCCGCAGGGGTCCCGGAACAAATACGAGATGGACCATGCGATCGGGCGGATCCGGCTGGACCGGATGCTGTTCACCTCGACCCGGTACCCGGCCGACTACGGCTACATCGACGGCACCCTGGGCCGCGACGGAGACCCGCTGGACGCGCTGGTGACCGTGGGGGAGCCGACCTTCCCGGGGTGCGTGATCGCCTGCCGGGCGG